>JAGQZG010000015.1 GCA_020435705.1 Mangrovimonas sp. | reverse complement strand
GTGTGTCACTTGAACCTTCATAAAACGTTTGCCATTCCTCATGGCGGTGGCGGCCCAGGGGTTGGCCCTATTTGCGTTGCCAAGCAATTAGCGCCTTTTCTACCAGGAAATCCCGTGGTAAAAACAGGTGGTGAACAGGCTATTACTGCGATTTCGGCAGCACCATTTGGTTCGGCTTTAGCTTGTTTGATTTCCTATGGCTATATCAAAATGTTAGGGGCCGAAGGTTTATTGCAAGCAACCAAAGTGGCCATCCTGAATGCAAACTACATCAAACAGCGCTTGCAAGGCCAATTTGATACCCTTTATTCTGGAGAGCGTGGTCGTGCAGCCCATGAAATGATTGTAGACTGCCGCCCTTTTAAAGCCAACGGCATTGAAGTAACAGACATAGCCAAACGTTTAATGGACTATGGTTTCCATGCGCCTACGGTTTCTTTCCCAGTAGCTGGCACCTTAATGATTGAACCTACCGAAAGCGAGGATAAAGGTGAAATGGATCGTTTTTGCGATGCCATGATTTCCATTAAAAAAGAAATTGATCAAGCTTCTAAAGACGACGTGAACAATGTACTGAAGAATGCCCCGCACACCATGGAGATGATTACTTCAAACGAATGGTTAATGCCCTACACAAGAGAACAAGCTGCCTTTCCGTTGGACTATGTAAAAGACAACAAGTTCTGGCCAAGTGTACGACGTGTTGATGATGCCTATGGAGACAGGAATCTAATCTGCACCTGTGCCCCAATAGAGGCATTTATGGAGGCGTAAATCTTCTTTGGACGTCGTAAAATAAGAAAAACTAATTTTTGCTATTAAATAGTTCTTACTACCTTTAAGCAACTACTTAATAGCATTTTTAGTTATGGGAATACACATTACTGGGGTTGGAAGCTACATTCCTGAAACCGTTAAGAAAAATGAAGACTTCATACAAAGCACCTTTCTCAACCCTGACGGCAGCCTTATCAATTCTCCTAATGAGGTAATTGTTGAAAAATTCCATGCCATTACCGGAATAGCAGAACGCCGTTATGCCGAACCGCACTTAAAAGCCTCCGATTTGGGCTCTATTGCAGCCGAAAAAGCTATCAATGATGCCAATATTGATCCTGAAACCTTGGATTATATTATTGTGGCACACAATTTTGGCGATGTGGAATACGGCAACCATCAAAGTGATGTATTGCCAAGTTTGGCAGTAAGAATAAAACACAATTTAAGAATTCGAAACCCTAAATGTGTAGCCTATGACATTCTATTTGGTTGTCCTGGCTGGGTTGAAGGTGTTATTCAGGCGCAGGCTTTTATAAAAGCCGGAATGGCAAAAAAATGTTTGGTTGTTGGTACCGAAACCCTTTCAAGAGTTGTAGATGTTTACGACCGAGATTGCATGATTTTCTCTGACGGTGCCGGTGCAACTGTTGTTGAAGAAACTTCGGAACCAGGCGGAATTTTAAGTTTTGATACCTTGAGCTTCACCTATAATGAAGCGTTCTATTTACAGTATGGAAATTCGAACAACAGAGACCTTTCCCAGAATACCAGATACATTAAAATGAACGGGCGGAAAATCTATGAGTTTGCACTCATCCAAGTTCCCAGAGCCATGAAAGACTGTCTGGATGCCAGTGGCTATGGTATCCATGAAGTGAAAAAGCTATTCTTGCATCAGGCCAATGAAAAAATGGACGAGGCCATTATTGAAAGATTCTACAAACTCTACAAAGCCGAAGTCCCCAAAAACATCATGCCCATGAGTATAGGAAAATTAGGCAACAGCAGTATTGCTACCATTCCAACCTTATTGGATTTAGTAAAAAGCAATAAACTTGAAGGACATTCACTTAATAAAGGTGATGTTATTATCTTTGCGAGCGTTGGCGCTGGTATGCACGTCAATGCTATTGTTTATAAATACTAATATGTACGAAGGAAGTTATCCTCACAAGCGATATCAAAAAACTTTAGAATTTTTACAAACCCATGTACCCGGAAGCACTTCGGTTTTAGATTTAGGGGTTGAAAATCCGTTTTCTAAAATCATGGAATCTAGTGGTTACCACGTTGAAAACACCCAAGGGGAAGATTTGGATGATGACCTTTCGGCTATTGTAAATTCCCCTGCTGAAGTGGTTACTGCTTTCGAAATTTTTGAGCATTTATTATCTCCATATACGGTTTTAAAATCCATAAAAGCCAAGAAGCTAGTGGCTTCGGTTCCTTTAAAACTATGGTTTGCACCAGCCTACAGAAGCAAAACAGACGTTTGGGACCGGCATTACCATGAGTTTGAAGATTGGCAATTTGATTGGTTGCTTGAAAAAGCCGGTTGGAAAATCATGGCCCGTGAAAAATGGAGTAATCCCATCAAAAAATTAGGAATTCGCCCTATTTTAAGACGCTTCACACCCAGATACTACATTGTTTATGCTGAACGCATTTAATCTCCCAAAACCCAAAGCTGATAAATGGCTCTCTAAATTGGAATTTGGATTTTTTATGTTGAGATTTGCTGTATGAATTTCTACATTGTCATACCAGCACATAACGAAGCCGAGTATCTTGGACAGACTCTAGAGTCTCTAGCAAACCAAACGCTCTTGCCTAAAAAAGTGGTGGTAGTCAATGATCATTCAACGGATAGCACCTCATCGGTCATTGAAGCCTTTAGTGCAAAACACGACTTCATCACATGGGTTAATAAACAATCTTCGGAAGCACATTTACCCGGGGCTAAAATCATCCAAGCGTTTTATCAAGGTTTTGACACTCTGGATGACAATTATGATGTGATTTGCAAGTTTGACGCCGATTTGATTTTCCCTGAAAACTATTTAGAGCGATTGGCCCATCATTTTAATCAAAACAAGAAATTGGGGCTCGTTTCCGGAGTTTGTTATATACAGAAAAAAGACGGTTGGGCTCTAGAAGACTTAACTGGCAAAGACCATATCCGTGGTGCTTTAAAAGCCTACAGGAAAGAGTGCTTTTTGGAAATTGGCAAGTTAAAAACATCCATGGGTTGGGACACCGTTGACGAATTGCTGGCAAAATATTTTGGTTGGACATTTTTTGCCGACGATGCGCTTCATGTAAAACACCTAAAGCCCACAGGATCTACTTACAACAAAACGGCCAAATATTTACAAGGTCAAGCCATGTACAAAATGCGATTGGGTTTTCCCCTCACGCTTATTACCGCACTTAAGCTAGGCTACAAGAAAAAAAGTTTAGGCTTTTTCTTCAATTATCTTGTAGGATATTTCGAGGCCTACTTTTATAGAACTGAACGAATTGTCACCAAAGACCAAGGAAAATTTATAAGAAAGCTCCGCTGGAAAGGGGTGTTGAATAAGTTTATCTAATTTTACTATTGCAACGCCGCCAAACTCGCCTTTATGGTTTCAATCTTGGCCAAGGCATCGGCTTCTTTCTTCTTTTCTACAGCAACCACTTGTTCAGGAGCATTGTTCACGAAACGCTCATTGGATAATTTACCTTGTACTGATTTCAAGAATCCTTGAGTGTATTTCAATTCTTCCGTAAGCTTTTTGATCTCCTCTTCAATATCAACAGCTCCAGTAACTGGAATAAAATATTCGTTGGATTTGACTCTAAATGTCAACGCACCGTCCACAGAACCATCAACATAGTTAAGGGTTTCCACATGACTCAACTTAGCGATAACCGAATCAAACGTGGGATTTGCCTTTTCGTTATTAACCACCGAAAGATTGATAGTTTCCTTAAACGAAATGTTCTTGTCTTTTCTAATGGTTCTAATGCCTGAAACAACGTCTTGAGCCAATTCAAACTCAGAGATAAGCCGTTCATTCACAGCTTTCAATGCTGGCCATCGTGAAATAATCAAGGCATTTTCAGGAGTTCTTTCCGTAATGTATTGCCAAATGTCTTCGGTCAAGAAGGGCATAAACGGATGTAAAATCTTCAGGTTATCTTCAAACAAAGAAATAACGCTTTCCAAGGTTTTGGCATCAATGGGTTCTCCATAGGCCGGTTTTACCATTTCCAAAAACCAGGAGCAGAAATCGTCCCAAATCAGCTTGTAGGTTGCCATGAGGGCATCGTTCAATCTATATTTGGAGAAATGATCTTCTATTTCCGATAACACCTGTTGAAACTTGGCCTCATACCACTCGATAGCCACTTTACTGGATTCCGGTTGCGCAAGGGAATCTTCAACTTCCCAACCTTTCACCAAACGGAAGGCATTCCAAATTTTATTGGCAAACGCTTTTCCTTGGCCACACATAGACTCGTCAAAAGGCAAATCGTTTCCAGCAGGAGAACACATCAACATCCCCACACGCACACCATCGGCTCCGTATTCTTCCATTAATTGGATTGGATCAGGTGAGTTCCCCAAAGATTTGGACATTTTTCTACCTTGCTTATCACGAACAATCCCTGTATAATAGACATTTTTGAAAGGAAGTTCGCCTCTATATTCATACCCAGCAATAATCATTCTGGCCACCCAAAAGAACATAATTTCCGGTGCGGTTACCAAATCGTTGGTTGGATAGTAATAGGTTATTTCGCGATTCTCTGGCTCGTTAATCCCATTAAATACGGAAATAGGCCATAACCAAGAGGAGAACCAAGTATCTAAAGCGTCTGGGTCTTGAGTTAAGTCATCCAAAGTTAGAGACTTCTCGACTGCGCTCGAAGTGACTGCAAGCTTTTTCTTGGCCTTGTCCAGTGCTTCTTCTTTGGAAGTAGCGACCACAAAATCCTCCACGCCTTCACCATAGAAATAGGCAGGTATTTGATGTCCCCACCATAATTGTCTGGAAATGTTCCAATCTCTCACGTTATCCATCCAATGGCGATAGGAGTTCTTGAATTTGGAAGGATGAAACTGAATGTTATCGTTCATCACATTGTCTAAAGCGGGCTTAGCCAAATCTTCCATTTTCAGGAACCATTGTGCCGATATTTTAGGCTCGATCACCGCTTTGGTTCTTTCAGAAGTGCCCACTTTATGCATATGGGCTTCAATCTTCACAAGATGGCCTAAACTTTCCAATTCTTTTACTATTTCTTTTCTAACTGCAAAACGGTCTTTGCCTTGGTAATGCAGGCCATAACTGTTTAAAGTCGCATCGTCATTGAAAATATCTATGACTTCAAGGTTGTGCTTTTCACCAAGAACTTTATCATTGGGATCGTGCGCTGGCGTGACTTTCAAACAGCCAGTACCAAATTCAACATCTACATATTCGTCTTGTATAATTGGAATCACTCTGCCAGCAATGGGCACAATGGCTTTTTTCCCTCTCAGGTGAACAAATCGTTCATCGTTAGGGTTAATGCAAATGGCCGTATCGCCCAAAATGGTTTCAGGCCTTGTGGTTGCAATAGTCAAGAAATCATTGCTTCCTTCAACTTGATAGTTTACATAGTAAAGGTTGCCTTGTCTTTCTTCGTAAATAACCTCTTCATCGGACAGGGTTGTTTTGGCTTCCGGATCCCAATTCACCATACGGTAACCTCTGTAAATCAAGCCTTTTTCATATAAATCGATAAAGACTTTGGTCACAGATTCTGACAAATCGTCATCCATAGTGAACTTGGTGCGTTGCCAATCACAGGAAGCACCTAGTTTCTTCAATTGCTCCAAAATAATACCGCCATGCTTGTGTGTCCATTCCCACGCATGTTTCAAAAATTCATCCCTCGTTAAATCGGCTTTCTCAATCCCTTCGGCTTTCAATTTAGCCACTACTTTGGCTTCGGTAGCAATGGATGCATGATCTGTTCCTGGCACCCAACAAGCATTGTAGCCTTTCATTCTTGCCCGACGTATCAATACATCCTGAATGGTATTATTGAGCATATGGCCCATGTGCAAAACACCTGTAACGTTAGGTGGTGGAATGACAATGGTATAGGGTTCTCTTTCATCTGGTTCTGAATGAAAATAATCGTGTTTCATCCAGTAATCATACCACTTACCTTCTACTTGTGAAGCATCATATTTTGATGGAATTTGCATACTTTGGAACAGTTTTTGAAAAACAATGTGCAAAAGTACTTATATTTTGTTGTATTGCGAAATCGTGTAGCGTGAATGAAAGAGCAAGGGAAAAATATTAACATGCATTACGTCTACTTTTTTTGCCAATCGCCGAAAAAGTAAGTATGTTTACAATAACTATAAATTTAAGAATGATGAAAAAGTTTATTACTATTCTGTTTTTAGGATTTTTTGGTTTAGCGCTTTCAGCTCAGGAAAAAACCGCTAAAATTGAATTCAAAACCCTTGAAATAGACTATGGAACCATAGAAAAAGGAGCTGATGGTGTAAGAACTTTCGAGTTTACCAATACTGGTGATGCGCCTTTGATTATTTCTAATGTGAAATCAAGTTGTGGCTGTACAGTTCCTGAGTGGCCAAAAACAGCTATCATGCCTGGAGATAACGGACAAATTAAAGTAAAGTATGACACAAACAGGGTGAATCCTATTAGAAAAACCATCACGGTTACCTCTAATGCCGAAACACCTACCATAGCGCTGAAAATTAAAGGTGAAGTAATTGATCCTTCTAAGTCTAGTGTACTAACAAGAAAAGACAAGAGTGTTTTGGAACAATAAACAACTGTTATTCAGTATTAAAAGCCTCCATTGTGAGGCTTTTTTTTATAACATACTTTCCAACACAAAAGAGAAGTGCATGAGCTGCCCTTTCCTGTCTACGTCCATACGTATCGTCTCTCCATCGTCTCCATAAAATATAGCCATTACGTCCTGAAGTTCCATTTTATGGGTTTCTCTTCCATTAATTTTAATAATGATATCGCCTATTTTCAAACCAGCTCTTTGTGCCGGCGAATCATTCCTGAGCTCAACAATTGCAAATGCGGGTTTTACAGAGAATTTTAGCTTTTTGTCAAAGCTAATCTTGATCCCGCTACTGGTCTGTGAATTTTCATTCATAGTTCTTGGGGAAGCTTCAAAGACTTCTTCCTGAAGCAGTCGTATCCCATTATGCTCAAGTTCGAGTCCGCTTTTATTGTAACTGAAGGCTTTGTCAAAATATTTATTTTTTTTGAATGTCATTTGTTGATGGGGATAATCAAAAACGATATTGAACCGTTTGAGTATTTCACCCGACATACTCCCGTTTCTATCATTAACCAAGCGAGTGGCTATTACCGAAACCGAGTCTGGAATTGCGACGTTAGGGTTTTTGAGTTCAAAATTCTTCAGAATGAATTTTTCAATTCTGGAACGTTTTCCATAAACACTTCCGCTTAGACCATGCCCCAAAAAATCTTCAAAATATTTTTTGTGGTAAAGATGGATTCCCAATGAATCATCTTCAAACAACCAAAGAGCATCACTTCCTCCGGTATCAACCAGCAATTTTACTGGAATAATCTCCGAATTCAGTTCAACAGCCGATTGAACATACGGCTTGGAGTTATGAATAGTTACCGGCAAAGTCTCACACTTCTTGCAATTTTTATACCTATAGCGATTTGGATCATAAACTCTAACGTACTTTGAAGAATAATTGACTTCAACAATAAAATTTTTAAATAAATCATAACCGATAACCCCATGAATGGGTACTCCCAATCGGGGTGTGAAATTCAAAGTCTCATCATAGATCACATATAGATCTAAACTATTGGATTTAATATCTCCCAATTCCAAACGATTGGATTCAGACTTTACTGCTTCAATGGCATCCCCACTTCCCAACCCTCTAAGATAAATACGCTTGGTGTGATTAAGTTTAAGCACATCCTGCACCCCTTCAAAGTTAAAAATCAAAGGTTTGCTCACCCCGGTATCCAACAAAAAGGACAGCTCAACCCCATTAATCTTTAAAGGAACTATGATAAGGTTGTTAATTAATTTAAATCGGATTTTTTCACTTTTATTGGCTCCTTTTTTTATAAAAAAATCGTTTTGCCCATGAAATTGAGCAACATATAGCAGCATTAAGACAGCAAACAATCTCTTCAAATGCATTATTGGGAATTAATTAGATATTAATGTAATGAATTTTAACATATCGACAGTATTTGTAATTGATTTTTAAATAAATTTTAAGATTATTTCGCACCTTTGCACTCTAAATCCTAACATAAAAAATGCCAACAATATCCAACAAAGGAAAAGCCATGCCGGAGTCCCCTATCAGGAAGCTGGTACCTTATGCTGAAAACGCTTACAAGCAAGGAAAAACAGTGTATTATCTGAACATTGGACAACCTGACATTAAAACTCCTGAAATAGCGCTAGACGCAGTAAAAGTCCACTCTTTGGATATTTTGGCCTACACTCGCTCTGAAGGTTCTGAAGATTACAGAAAGAAAATAGCCAGCTACTATAAAAAAAATGATATAAATGTCACGCATGATGACATTATAGTAACCACAGGAGGTAGTGAAGCGTTGCTTTTTGCCTTCGGGGCTATTATGGATACTGATGATGAAGTCATAATTCCTGAACCGTTCTATGCCAATTATAATGGTTTCTCGGTAGCTTCAGGGGTAAAAGTAGTGCCAGTAATTTCGACTATTGAAAACAATTTTGCATTGCCACCCATTGAAGAATTTGAAAAACTCATCACTCCAAAAACCAAGGCTATCTTAATTTGCAATCCGGGAAACCCTACGGGTTACTTATATTCTGAAGAAGAAATAAACAAATTGGCCAACATTGTAAAAAAGCACAATCTTTTCTTAATTGCCGATGAGGTATACAGAGAGTTTGTTTACGACGGCAACAATCATGTTTCTGTGATGAGCAAACCCGGCCTTGATGAACACGCCATTATGATTGATTCGGTTTCCAAGCGTTACAGTATGTGCGGTGCCCGAATAGGTTGTTTAGTTTCAAGAAACAAAGAAGTTATTCAAACAGTATTGAAATTCGCCCAAGCTCGTTTAAGTCCGCCTACCTTGGCTCAAATTGCCAGCGAAGCGGCTTTGGAAACGCCGCAAAGCTATTTTGACAATGTTATCACCGAATATGTAGACAGACGTAATACCCTTATTGCTGAATTACAAAAAATAGACGGCATTAAAGTGGCCACCCCCAAAGGGGCCTTTTATTGCATAGCCGAACTCCCTATAAAGAATGCCGATGCATTTGCCCAATGGCTCTTGGAAAAATTTGATGTTAATGGCGAGACCGTGATGGTAGCGCCTGCTGCTGGATTTTATTCAACACCGGGCATTGGTTTAAACCAAATTAGGATTGCATACGTACTTAAAAAAGAAAGTCTGGTAAAAGCCGTTAATATATTAAAAGAAGCGCTCAAAGTTTACAAGGATTAGTGCAGGTTCTACAGAACATATCTCTTAAAAACTACAATACTTTTGGCATTGATGTCAATGCACAACAGTTTGTTTCCGTGAGTTCCATCGATGAGTTAAAATGGGTTTTAGCCGAATACAAATCCGCTGACAAACTGTTTTTAGGCGGCGGCAGCAATATGCTGTTAACTAAGCCTATCAATGGTTTGGTTATTCATTTGAACATAAAAGGAAAATCGGTTGTTTTTGAAAATGAAAATAGAGTTCAGGTTAAAGGATTTGCTGGAGAAAACTGGCACGAGTTTGTTCTTTGGTGCATTGAGCAAGGCTTTGGTGGTATTGAAAACCTTTCGCTCATTCCCGGTAATCTGGGCAGTGCGCCCATTCAAAATATAGGCGCTTATGGCGTAGAACTTAAAGATGTCATGGTTTCTTGCGACGTTCTTGATTTAAGGGATTTTTCCGTTAAAACACTGACCAATGAAGAATGTCAGTTTGGGTATCGGGAATCTATTTTCAAACAACAGGAAAAAGGGAATTTTATTGTGTTGAGCGTTATTCTTGAGCTCACCAAAAGCAACCATAATTTACACACAAGTTATGGCGCCATCCAAGAAGAACTTGAGAAAATGGGCGTTTCCAACCCTTCCATAAAAAACATTTCAACTGCCGTTATCAATATACGAAGAAGCAAGCTCCCAGATCCCAAAGACCTTGGGAACAGTGGTAGCTTCTTCAAGAATCCAGTAATTGCTTCAGAAAAATACCAAGCATTAAAGGTTGTTTTCCCTGATATGCCACAGTATCCCGTTTCAGAAAATGAGGTAAAAGTACCTGCGGGATGGCTCATTGAAAAAGCTGGTTTCAAAGGCAAAACCTTAGGCAATTACGGCGTCCATAAAAAACAAGCGTTAGTACTGGTCAATTATGGTGGTGCGAGTGGCTCCGATATCCTTAACTTGGCACGCCTTATCCAGAAAACCGTAGTCAGGATTTTTGGAATTGCCATAGAAACTGAAGTGAATATTCTTTAAATCAAAAGAAATATCTATTTTTGGTAGAAACCTTTAACCAATCAACCGCTTGAGCCTCACAATAGAACAAGAAATCATCTATTTACTCCAAAAGGAGGACAAAAAGGCCATTTCTCTGCTATATGAGAACTATGCCGATGCTCTTTACGGTGTAATCCTAAAAGTTATTACTGATCAGGATACCGCCCAAGATGTTCTTCAGGAAACCTTTGTAAAAGTTTGGAAAAATGCCCAAAGCTATGATGCTTCCAAAGCCAAACTCTTTACATGGTTGTACCGCATAGCCTACAATGCGGCAATAGATAAAGTACGATCTGAATCAAAAAAAACCAAGAAAGAAGTCCAAATTGAATCTTCCAACGTATATAGATTAACTTCGGAAGGTTTGAATCAAGATGTGATGGATATAAAACAACATCTTAAAAAACTGGACGAGAAGTACCAAATTGTCATCAATGCCCTCTTTTTTGAAGGCATGACACAACAGGAAGCCAGTGATGAACTGAACATTCCGCTCGGTACCATTAAATCAAGGTTAAAAATAGGACTTCGTGAACTGAAAAAGATTTACGATCCTGAATAAAAACAGTCATGAATGAAGAAATAAATACTTTTTTAAATTCTAACCTTTTAGAGAAATATCTCTTAGGCGAAACCACCTTTGCGGAGGAAAAAAAAGTAGAATACTACTTGGCCGAGTATCCGCAGGTGAAAAAGGCATACAACACGTTGCAGGACAATTTGGAAATTGTTGCCAACAGTCATGCCGTTGAAGCTCCCAAAAATCTTTTGGGTTCCATCTTAAAGGAATTGGATGATGCTCCAGTGATTTCCATTAAGCAAAGAAGATTTTCCTCAAGATGGTACAGATATTCTGTAGCAGCCAGCGTTATTGCGTTCTTGTTTGCAGGAACCTCGTACTTCTTTTACAAACAAAACAAGGATTTGAGTGTTGAAAATCAAAAAATTGCCGACGAGGTCTTTGACTTAAGAGGCGATATTGATTCCCAAAACAAGCGATTGAGCGATATTATGGACCAACTGCAACAGTTGAACGACCCTGAAACCCAAAAGTACTTACTAACGGGTAACAACAGGGCCAAAAACTTGAAAACGGTAGCCTATATCAACCCAAAAGAAAAAATCAGTATGATAGATGTGGTATCCTTACCACCATTGCCGGAAGATCAATGTTATCAAATTTGGGCCAAAGTTCAAGACAAAATGGTTAGCTTGGGAATTTTGGATAAAGCCGACAGGCAGTTGAAAAACATTCCTTATACCGAAGATGCCTTAGGTTTTGAAATAACCATTGAGCCCAAAGGCGGTAATCATGATGCAACCGTAGAAAACACTGTAGCTTCCATAGAACTACAATAAATAACACTTAAAAATTGAATGTAGACCCTTAACATAATGTTGAGGGTTTATTTTTTTCAATCTCATCCAAATACCCTAACTTTGCAAAAAGTTTTTCACACATGAAATTACTTCTCATTACATTACTGCTTTTAGGATTGGGTATTGCCGGAATTGCCATTAAACTTTGGGCAAAAAAAGACGGAAAATTTGCTGGAACCTGCGCCAGCCAAAACCCTATGCTCAATAAAAATGGCGAAGCCTGCGGCTTTTGCGGAAAAACCCCTGATCAATTTAAGGACTGTAACGAACCTCAACATTCCTAAATTATATGGTTTGGATAGATTACCTGTTTTACGCATTCGCGCTTGTGTGTTTGCTTCAGGTAGTTTTTTATTTCCTTTTTCTTAAGAATTTTGCTCTGGAAAAACCTTCTAAACCAAAGCATAAAAACATTGCCGTTTCAGTTCTTATTTGTGCCAAAAATGAAGCTGAAAACCTAACTCGGTTTTTGCCTTCCATCCTAGAACAGGAGTATCCAAATTTTGAGGTCGTCCTAATAGATGATGATTCCTCTGACGACACCCTTGAAATCATGGAGTCCTTTGCAGAAAAACACACAAACATCAAGCTGGTTAAAGTTAAAAACGTGGAAGCGTTTTGGTCCAACAAAAAATATGCTTTGACTTTGGGCATCAAGGCCGCCTCTAATGATTTCTTGCTATTTACCGACGCCGATTGCAAACCGGTTTCCAAAGACTGGATCCGGCACATGAGCTCACATTTCAGCAATGAAAAGACCCTTGTTTTGGGATACGGAGCTTATGAAAAAACAAAAGGGTCTTTGCTCAATAAATTAATCCGTTTTGAGACTTTATTCACAGCCATTCAATATTTCAGTTTTACCAAATCCGGAATGCCCTATATGGCTGTTGGAAGGAATCTGGCCTATAGAAAAGATCTTTTTTTTAATGCCAGAGGTTTTATGAACCACTTGCATGTGCGTTCTGGCGATGATGATTTGTTTGTTAACGAAGTGGCCACCAGCAAGAACACAGCCCTTTGCTTCTCTCCTGAAAGCGTTACCATTTCATTGCCAAAGAAGACTTACAAGGAATGGATTATGCAAAAGCGCAGACACATTTCCACAGCACACTATTACAAATTTTGGCACCAAGTTATACTTACATTGTTTTTTGCAAGCCAACTCCTATTTTGGTTATTCTTAATCTTTTTGATTGTTCTTGGATTTTCATGGAAAATAATGCTCTCAATGATTGGAATACGATTCTTTCTGGTGAGCTTGGTTTTCTTTTATGCATCCAAAAAATTGAATGAAAAAGATGTCTTCTATCTCTTTCCTTTTTATGAAGTTTGTTTAATTGGTGTGCAATTGCATATATTTATACGCAATCTTTTTTCAAAACCCATCACTTGGAAATAAAAACAGCCATTGATAAGGCGAAGCAAAACGATCAAAAAGCGTTCAACTTTTTATTGGATACTTTTTGGGATGATGTTTATGGGTTTCAACTGAAACGAACTGAAAATGAAAATGATGCCGAGGATATCACCATACAAACCTTTTCCAAGGCATTTGATAAAATTGATACGTTTAATGACAACTACAAGTTCAAAACCTGGCTAATCACCATTTCAAAGAACATTCACATAGACCTTATTAGAAAAGAAAAAAGCAAAGGATCCAAAAGTCTTTCCAACGATGATGAATCTATCTACCAAATCCTAGACGATTCCCCTTCACCAGAAGATAAAATTATTACGGAGCAAAATCTGGCCAAGCTTTTAAAAGACATCAAGAAGCTTAAACCCGACTACCAAAAAGTTATCCATTTAAGATACTTTCAAGAGTTGAGCTACAAGGAAATTTCCGAAGAGCTCAAAGAACCTGTCAACAACGTGAAAGTAAAGTTGTTGCGCGCAAAAAAATTATTGGCAGAAATAATCAAACGGAGGTAATGCGATTAAGCTTCAAACATTTTGGCCCTGGGCTCATTTTTGCAGGGGCGGCCATAGGTGTTTCGCACCTTGTACAGTCTACTCGTGCTGGCGCCGATTTTGGATTGGGATTGGTTTGGGCCTTGCTCTTGGTTAATTTATGCAAGTACCCTTTTTTTCAATTTGGCCCGCGTTATACGCTTGCCACGGGCGAAAGTTTGCTGGATGGCTACCTGAAAATGGGAAAAGGCTTATTATGGATTTACTTCCTCCTAACTTTTACGACCATGTTTACTATCCAAACAGCCGTAACCATTGTAACGGCCGGGATTGCCAGTTCCTTGTTTGGAGACTTTATTAGCACCAAAGGCTGGACGCTTATCATCCTCTTGATATGCTTTGGTATTCTTATAAGAGGACGCTATAGCATTCTGGATAAACTAATGAAAATTATTGTCATTATTCTAACAGTGAGCACTTTAACCGCTGTTATAATTGCTCTATCAAATACAAGCCAACACGTCTCTTGGATTCAGAAACTGCCGGAAAATGCCCCCGAAATAGGGTTTTTAATTGCATTCATGGGTTGGATGCCAGCACCATTAGACATTTCCATTTGGCACTCACTCTGGGCGTTGGAAAAAAATAAAGAGAACAAAAGCTATTCGGTTAAAAGTTCGCTTTTCGATTTTAATGTTGGCTACACTGCTACCATTTTTATTGGTTTTTGCTTTATGTTACTAGGAACCTTGGTCATGTTTCAAAGCGGGGAACGTTTTAGTGCTGTTGGAACCGTGTTTTCCAATCAGCTTATTTCCATGTATACTAAAAACTTGGGCAGTTGGGCCTATGTCATCATTGGTATTGCGGCCTTCACGACTATGTTTAGCACCACATTAACAACACTGGATGCGTCTCCAAGAGCGATGGTAAAAACCTACGAGCTTCTGCTTAATAAGAAATCGGAAAAAGGGTATTTATTTTGGATGGTCTTTTTGATATTTGGAACCTTGGCTATTTTCTTCCTTTTTCAATCGGAAATGGTCACCCTTATTACGATAGCAACCATACTTTCCTTCCTAACGGCACCTTTTTATGCCATTGTGAATTATTTACTTATTAGCGGCAAACACACACCAAAAGAGTGGCGTCCATCTTTAAAAATGCATCTGGCCAGTTGGATTGGAATCCTTTTTCTGATGGGTTTCAGCATTTGGTACTTAACAACCCTTAAACACCTTTTTACAGTATAAGTTTGTATCTTTGTGGCCAGTTAAAATTCTATGGAAACAAATACAGCACCTAATATAACAACCCCCGAACGCGAACCCAAACCAAAATGGTTGCGCGTTAAGCTACCTACCGGTAAAAAATACACCGAATTACGTGGCTTGGTTGACAAATATAAACTCAATACCATTTGCGTTTCAGGAAGTTGCCCTAATATGGGCGAATGTTGGGGAGAAGGCACCGCAACCTTTATGATTTTAGGGAACATTTGCACCCGTTCCTGTGGTTTTTGTGGCGTAAAAACAGGACGTCCGGAAGATGTTGATTGGGATGAACCCGAAAAAGTAGCTCGTTCCATCAAGATCATGAACATCAAGCACGCTGTATTAACCAGTGTAGACCGTGATGATTTGAAAGATATGGGAAGCATTCTTTGGGCCGAAACCGTTAAAGCAGTTAGACGAATGAATCCAGAAACCACTTTGGAAACTCTAATTCCCGATTTTCAAGGTATTGAAAGGCATTTGGACAGAATGATTGAAGTAGCTCCTGAAGTTATTTCACACAACATAGAAACCGTGAAGCGTTTAACACGTGAAGTACGAATTCAAGCAAAGTACGATCGTAGCCTAGAGGTTTTAAAATACATTAAAGACCAGTTGGGCAAAGACGCACCAAATCCGGTATTATGCTGGGCTTAGGAGAAACCAAAGAAGAAGTGATTGAAACCCTTCACGATTTGAAAAATGCCAAAGTTGATGTTGTTACCATTGGCCAATACCTTCAACCTAGTAAAAAACATTTACCTGTTAAACGATTCATTACACCTGATGAATTCAAAGAGTATGAACAACTAGGGTTAGGGTTAGGTTTCCGACACGTTGAAAGTAGTGCTTTGGTGCGTTCCTCGTACCGAGCCCACAAACACATTGAGTAATGATCCGGGTAGCCATTAATGGTTTTGGAAGAATTGGAAGGCGTTGCTTCCGGTTAATCCACCAGCATCCAGACATAGACGTCGTGGCCATCAATGATCTTGCCGATGCGAAAACTTTAAGTCATTTATTGAAATACGACAGTATTCATGGTATTTTTAATGAATCTGTTTCTTTTAGTGACAATCATATTATTGTTAATGATAGCTATATTCCCCTTCTGAATAGCAAACATCCCAAAGATCTGGATTGGGGGCCCTATAACGTAGATTTTGTTATTGAATCTACAGGGAAGTTCAAAACCTCCGAACAGCTTCAGTTTCATATAAAAAACGGAGCTGGAAAAGTTATATTGAGCGTCCCTCCAGAAGATGATTCTATCAAAACCATTGTACTGGGAGTTAATGATTCCATACTTGATGGCACAGAAACAATTGTTTCCAATGCGTCCTGTACAACCAACAATGCAGCTCCAATGATAGCCATTATTAAAGCGTTGTGCGGTATAGATCAGGCCTATATTACCACGATTCATTCCTACACAACCGACCAAAGTCTGCATGACCAGCCCCATCGCGATCTAAGACGTGCCCGAGCCGCCGGACAATCTATTGTTCCCACAACAACTGGCGCTGCTAAGGCATTGACAAAAATATTTCCTGAGCTCTCAGATGTAATTGGAGGTTGTGGCATTAGAGTGCCTGTTGCCAATGGGTCTTTGACGGACATTACTTTTAATGTCAAAAGAAATGTTACCATTCAGGAGGTTAACAATGCCTTTAAAAAAGCGGCCGAAGGAGACTTTAAGAACATCTTGGAATACACCGAAGACCCGATTGTTTCCATTGATATTGTGGGCAATTCCCATTCCTGTGTTTTTGATGCCCAGATGACCTCTGTCATTGGAAATATGGTAAAAATTATAGGTTGGTATGATAACGAAACAGGGTATTCCAACAGAATTTTAGACTTAATTTGCTATTTGTCGGAAAAAAGATAACTTTTATCGAAGAAATATTTATATTTGTCGATTAAGAGCAGACAAAATGTCCCAAATTAAACACTATATATTTGCACTTCTTCTGGTTGTAAGCTATACTATGATGGCCCAAAACAGTATTAGTGAAGACCCTGAAACTGTATCCAACAGTATCAAGCATTATATTTCGCAAGCCCAAAATGATGTCAATACGGGGAATTACTTTTCAGCTCAAAAAAATTTAGAGAAAGCCCTTGATGATGCCGTTAAGATTGATGACAAGAGGAGTATAGGTCTCATCCATTCAAACATAGGTAAACTATTTTATTTATTGGAAGACTATGATAAAGCTTTACTGTCTTTAACAAAAGCCGTAGAATTTCAACGCACCACCAATGACTACGCCAATAATGCCGAAACCTACAAAACATTTGGTAATGTATACATGTCCAAGCGTGATTACAACCAAGCTTTGGAATATTACACTTCTTCCAAAAGCCTTTTTGAACAGGTAGGCAATAGTGATGAGTATATTGCAGAAATTTTATATTACGAAGGAAAAATATTTAATGAAACCGGCAAATATAAGCAGGCCAAACAATCGCTTGAACAGTGTTTGGTCTTGGGAGTCACTGACCAACCCAACGAAATAGACACCAAAGCTACCATACAGCTTTCCATTGCCCAACTTAATCTGGGCAATAAAGAAGAAGCTTTAAAGTTAGCTAGCGAAGGCTTGAAAGAAGCCAAGCAACTCAAACTGGGTAATGCAACCCAGGAAGTCTATTTGGCCCTTAGTGAAATATACGAGAGAGTGGGTGATCAACAGCTTTCCAATAAATACCTCAAGCAATACATCAAACTTTCCGATTCGTTATTTGAAGTCAAAAAACTGCTTTTCACTAAAGCTAAATCTCAATATTTGTTGGCCAACAAAGACGCCATTCAGCAACAAAACCTAGCAGATCTGGAAGAAGAGCAACAAGCCGAAAACAGCTTGAACCAGCTTACAACTATTTTAAGTATAGCACTCATTACCATTTTATCACTGTTGACCCTTTCGCTATACAAGAACAACAACATTAGATTAAAGACCAACAACATGCTCCACAAGAAAAATTCGGAGCTTATTGTGGCCAAAGAAAAAGCAGAGTTGGCCTCCAAAACAAAGGCCAATTTCCTTTCTACCGTAACCCATGAACTGCGCACGCCGCTTTATGCCGTTACAGGTATAACCAATATGCTCTTGGACGAAAACCCAAAACCTGAACAAGTGCAGCATTTGAAGTCCCTGAAATTCTCAGGCGAGTATTTGCTCACGTTCATCAATGACATTCTACAAATCAATAAAATTGAAGCCAATAAAGTAGATCTAGATCCGGAAGTTTTCAACCTTAAAAAGAAAATAGAAAATGTTATTTCAGCATTAAATAATTCTGCTGTAGACAATAGCATAAAAATGCATTTTGATTTCGACAAGAACCTGCCGGAAGTTTACAATGCCGACCAATTAAAGATTTCCCAAATCCTGATAAACCTCATAGGAAACTCTATTAAATTCACCAAAGATGGCGACATCTGGATACGGGTTTATAAAATTGATCAAAAGGATAAAACCTACACCTTGCGTTTTGAAGTTGAAGACAACGGTATTGGGATTTCCAAAGAGAAGCAAGAAAACATGTTTGAGAGTTTTTCCCAAGGCTCTATTCAAATCAACCGAAAATATGGTGGAACTGGCCTAGGGCTCTCCATTGTTAAAGGGCTTATTGATATCCTTAAAGGTAAAATTTACTTGAAGAGCGAACTGGGCAAAGGTTCAACGTTTATTTTTGAAATACCCTTAGAATATTCAACTGAAACAGTTACAGAGAAAAAGACAGACTTCTTCAAGGATGTAGATGAAGTTGAATTGAGCAATATCAAAATCTTGGTGGTAGAAGACAACAAGATCAACCAGATGATTACCAAGAAAATCCTGAACAAGATGAAGCTCAATTGCGATCTTGTAGACAACGGTGAAGCTGCTGTTGACATGGTCAAAAACGGAAACTACGACGTTGTTCTCATGGATATCCACATGCCTGGTATAAGCGGTATGGAAGCCACGACCATGATTAGGGCCTTTGACAAAGAATTGACCATTTTCGCCTTAACCGCCGTAACCATAGAGGACAAAATGCAAGAGTTTGAAGATGCCGGGTTTACCGATATTATTTCCAAACCATTCAAGCAAGAAGATTTTGAGAAGAAACTATTCAATGCACTGATCGTGAACAGAAAGAACAGTGTTAGGTAGCGAGAAACTTCCTTATTAACGTGTCAAAAGAGGAAGCGTTGTCTATCGTAAATTCTATGGGTAAATAAAACAAGGACTTGTCTAACCTTGACTGATTTTTCAAACGCATATAATCTTTTTCCGTTGTTAAAATAAGTTCCTGCTTTTCCAGAAGCTTAATGTCCTTAGCTGAAAACGCATGATGGTCGGGAAAGTTCAAATGTTCAAATTCCAATCCCTTGTTTTTTAGATGCTCCATAAAAGGAATAGGATTCGCAATACCTGTAACCAATGTGAGCTTCTTCCCTACCAACTGTTTTAATTCCAGTTCCTTTCCCCTGCCATAAACTTTTTCGGAATACGAAATATGACTAAAAAATACGTGTTGGTGAGCTTGAATCTTCAGCTTTTCAACAATACCTTTTTTTTGTGTTTCCGAAAGGTTGCTTGGACATTTGGTAACCACAATTATATGTGCTCGCTTGGCTCCGGAAATGGGTTCACGTAAATTCCCAGTAGGCAACATCCAATCCTCTACATACAGTTTATCAAAAACCGTCAAAAGAATGTTCAAGCCGGCTTTCACTTTTCGGTGCTGAAACGCATCATCCAACAAAACAACATCCGGATTTACCAATGCTTTCAATCTTTCAATACCCCGTTGCCTATTGGCATCAACCGCTACTTTTATATCGGTTTTAAATTTGTTGTAAAATTGAAAAGGTTCGTCACCCAAGGTATCCGCAGTTGCACTGTCATCGGCCAGTAGAAACCCTTCCGAAGTTCTTTTGTAACCTCTACTTAAAGTGGCCACTTGATAATCGGCCTTCAACAAACGAATCAAATATTCAATCACTGGTGTTTTACCAGTACCTCCCACACTCAAGTTACCTACACATAGTACCGGGAAATCATATGTCTTACTCGCTTTAATGCCCTTGTCGTATAACCAATTACGAAGTGAGGTCACCAAATAATAAATTGGCACAACGGGAAAAAGTATGGTTCTAATCCATTTCACGATAACGAAAGTAATTATTTTATCTTTGTTTTAAATCTAATCCTTAAAAATATGATTATTCGGGACGTAATAGACTATTTACAGGAGCTTGCTCCGTTATCCTATGCCGAAGATTTTGACAATGTGGGCTTGCTGGTGGGTGATAAAAACGAAAAACTCACGGGTATTTTGGTTACACTGGATACCCTAGAATCGGTAATTGATGAAGCTATCGAAAAGAATTGCAACCTCATCGTGAGCTTCCACCCTATCCTTTTTAAGGGTTTGAAAAAACTTACCGGCAGTAATTATGTAGAACGTACCGTGTTAAAGGCCATTCAGCATAACATTGCCATTTTTGCAATTCATACCGCACTGGATAATGCCTTTGAAGGGGTTAACGGCATTATTTGCGACCAATTGAATTTGAAAAAGAAACAAATCCTTATTCCAAAATCCAGCACCATTAAAAAACTCACTACCTACGTACCCAGTGAAGAAGCCGAAACCCTGAGAACCGCTTTGTTTAATGCTGGCGCTGGGCACATTGGCAACTATAGCCATTGCAGTTTCAATTTAGACGGAAAGGGCACCTATTTAGGCAATGAAAATTCCAATCCTACCAAAGGTGAAAAAGGCAAAATACACATTGAAGAAGAAACCAAAATTACGGTGGTTTTTGAAGGGCATTTAGAAAAAGCCATTGTAAAAAGCCTGTTTGAAAATCATTCCTATGAAGAAGTGGCCTATGAAATAATCACACTGGACAATACCAACCAAACGCGTGGCATGGGAATGGTGGGCGAATTGGAAACACCGCTTTCGGAGACCAAATTCCTTCAGCTCTTAAAAAACACCTTTTCAACACCAACGATCAGACATAGTAAGCTCACTGGAAAACCCATAAAAAAAGTAGCGGTTCTGGGCGGCTCAGGAAGCTTTGCCATTAACCATGCAAAAGCTTGTAGCGCAGATGCTTTTGTTTCGGCCGATATGAAATACCACGACTTTTTCACTGCCGAAAACGCAATACTGCTTGCCGATATTGGCCATTATGAAAGTGAACAGTACACAAAAAATTTCTTAGTAGCCTATCTATCAAAAAAAATTACTAATTTTGCAGTCGTTTTATCAGAAACTGATACCAATCCTGTTAAGTATTTTTAAACTATGGCAAACAAAACCGAAGTAACTGTAGAAGAGCGTTTAAGAGCGTTGTATGATTTACAACTTATCGATTCCCGAATTGATGAAATTAGAAACGTTCGCGGAGAACTTCCTTTAGAAGTTCGTGATCTTGAAGATGAAGTTGCTGGACTTAACACAAGACTTGAAAAACTTGTAGACAGTTTGGAAACCATTGATGCCGAGATTAATGCAAGAAAAAACCTAATCGAAGAATCCAAAACTTTGATTAAAAAATATGCTGAACAGCAAAAAAATGTTAGAAATAACAGAGAATACAACTCTTTGACCAAAGAAGTGGAGTTCCAGGAATTGGAAATCCAATTGGCCGAAAAACACATCAAGGAATTCAAAGCTCAAATAGAGCAAAAGAAAGAGGTTATTGCCGAAACCAAAGAGCGTTTGAAAGAGCGTGAAACTCACCTTAAACACAAAAAAGGCGAATTGAACGAAATCCTTGCCGAAACCGAAAAGGAGGAACAAGCGTTGATTAAAAAATCGGAAGAATACCAAAACCAAATTGAAGAACGTTTGGTAAAAGCTTACAAAAGAATCCGTAGTAATGTGAAAAACGGTTTGGCCGTTGTGCCAATTGAAAGAGGGGCTTCAGGTGGTTCTTTCTTTACCATTCCACCTCAGATCCAAATGGAAATTGCGTCTCGCAAAAAAATCATCACTGATGAGCACAGCGGGCGTATTTTGGTAGATTCGGAATTGGCCGATGAACAACGTGAGAAAATGGAAAAACTTTTCGCTAAATTCTAAATAGAACCATACATTATACAAATCCCTTGAATATTTCAAGGGATTTTTTTTGGCCCCTTGTTAAGGTTTATCTTTTTTTACGACCAAAGCAGCACTAATAAAATTGCTATGGAAAAATTAAAAATTTCTCTTCTTTTGTACGCTTTGGTTTTCACAAGCTGTAAAAACGAAGCCCAGAACAAAACCGAACAAGCAGCACTAAAAAATGTTCAACCTGTTGAAGTTCCCATGGAAAACGGATTGGCCAAAGCCTATTTTGCCAGTGGGTGTTTTTGGTGTGCCGAAGCTGTATATGAGAGTGTTATTGGCGTTAAAGAAGTTGTTTCGGGGTATTCAGGAGGCACCACAAAAAATCCAACCTACGAGAGCAGCAGCACAGGGAACACAGGACATGCCGAAAGCATTGAAGTTATTTACGATCCCGAGAAAGTTAGCTTTTCAGAATTGTTGGATGTGTATTTTAATTCGCAAGACCCAGCGCAGGTGAATGGCCAAGGCCCCGATTATGGCTCTCAATATCGCTCCATCATTTTTTATCAAAATGACGAACAGAAGCAAATAGCCCAATCCAAAAAAGCGGAGTACGCCAAAAAACTGAATGTTAAAATTGCTGCTGAGATTGTCCCTTTCCAGAAGTTTTGGAAAGCCGAAGCCTACCATCAAGATTTCGAAAAACGAAACCCAAACAATTCTTACATCAGGAATGTATCCAGAAAACGCGTAGAGCAATTTAAGCGTTCGTGCCCTTTATTGGTAAAAGGGAGTACTCAAGAGGTGATAGATCAAATAAATCAAGGTAAACACTAAAAATGGGCGCATAAAAAATCCAAATCACCTCAAATAAGCGTATATATAATAAACCATAAAATTCCGCGTAAAGCGTCTCTATAAACTCAGGCTCTTTGATTTTTCAGGGAGCTTTTTTTAACCCCTGAAATCATTTTTAACGTGTGAGCCATCACAATAGGGCTTGTTACAGGAAGTTCCACAACGGCAAAAAGCAGTTGTTTTATTTTTTATCTCACTTGAACCATCTTTATGGGTAATGCGCAAGGTGCCGTAAACCAGTAACGGCCCATTTTCCAAAACCTCAACTCTGGTATCCAGCGTTTCAGCAGATTTGTCTTCTTCAGAATTCATAAAAAAACTTAACGCTCCTGATGGGCATTGCTTTACTTGTTTTACTAAATCCTCTGTAGAAGCCTGATCAATCTTTATCCAAGGTCTATCTTTAGGCTGAAAAACATTAGGTAAACCGCGAACGCAAATTCCCGAATGGATACAGCTTTCAGCATTCCAAACAATTGTAACTTCGCCGTTAGAGTAATTTTTGGTTTTGGACATGGTATTATGTTTTTAATAAAGATACAAAAAAGAAAGCCCCGTTTTCACAGTGAATCCTTTCATTTAATTCTTATTTTTGAGGAAATCAAAAAAAATACAACTTGTCCAACTTTCAATTAGGCATCGATTTCGCAAAAGAGTTAGATCAAAATGACCCTTTAAAATCATTTAGAAGTCAATTCCATATTCCCAAAGATTCTCATGGAAATGAACTGGTTTATCTCTGCGGAAATTCTCTAGGCTTACAACCAAAACTTACTAAAACATACATTAATGACTTTCTGGATGATTGGGCAACATTAGGTGTTGAAGGTCACGTTGAAGGCAACAACCCGTGGCTGCCCTATCATGAATTTCTCACGGAGAAGATGGCCAAGATTGTTGGTGCCAAACCTCTGGAAGTCGTTGTGATGAATTCCTTAACGGCCAACCTTCATTTCATGATGGTGTCTTTTTACAAACCTACCGCAAAGCGTTATAAAATCCTTATTGAAAGTGATGCGTTTCCATCCGATAAATATGCTGTAGAATCGCAATTGCGCCACCACGGATTTGACGACAAGGAAGGATTGCTTCTTTGGAAACCCCGTACAGGCGAAGAATTACTTCGGTATGAAGATTTGGAAAACATCCTGAAAGCACACGGAAATGAAATAGCCCTGATCATGATTGGCAACACCAACTATTATACGGGCCAATTCTTCAACATGAAACGGATCTCACAACTTGGCCACCAATATGGTTGCATGGTTGGATTTGATTGTGCTCACGGTGCGGGTAATGTGAATTTGCAATTACATGATTCCGAAGCCGATTTTGCTATCTGGTGCAGTTACAAGTATCTTAATTCCGGGCCAGGGAGTTTATCGGGCGTATTTGTTCATGAAAGACATGCCTATGATAAAAACCTCAACCGTTTTACGGGTTGGTGGAGCCACAACAAGCAAACGCGTTTTAACATGCGCCAAGAGTTTGATGTACTACCCGGTGCCGAAGGCTGGCAACTAAGCAATCCGCCCATTTTATCCATGGCCGCTATCAAAGCGTCGTTGGATGTTTTTTCTGAAGCTGGATTTGACAGACTTTTGGAAAAATCAAAAAAATTAACTGGCTATTTTGAGTTCTTACTAAAACAGTTAGGTGAAGATACCATCAGAATTATTACCCCAGAAAACGTAGAGGAACGTGGCTGCCAACTGTCCATTCAGGTGAAAAACGCCGATAAGGCTCTGTTTGATAAATTAACCCAAGCGGGCGTGATTGCCGATTGGCGTGAACCCGATGTTATTCGCTGTGCACCCGTGCCCTTGTATAACTCGTTTGAAGATGTTTACAAGATGGTCGAGCGGTTGAAAGACATATTGAATTAAATACATTCCGCACCACGATGCGGAACCATAAACAATTAAAAGATCTTGAAAAAATTCAGGACAACAACATGAAACAACAAAACATACTCATCATAGGTGCAGGTCTTTGTGGCTCGCTGCTTGCTTTGCGTTTAGGGCAACGTGGCTATAACGTGACCCTTATGGAAAAACGCCCAGACATGCGCAAAGTTACCATAAGTGCGGGGCGCTCCATCAATTTGGCCTTTTCCGACAGAGGCATCAAGGCCATGAAAATGGCTGGGATTTTAGATAAGGTCATGCCCCTTTGTATTCCCATGCACGGGCGTATGCTCCACGATTTGGAAGGTCAGACCGTCTTAGCCCCTTACAGTGGACGTGACGAGTTTATCAATTCCATTTCCAGAGGCGAGTTGAATAGTTTGCTTTTGGATGAAGCCGAAAAACATTCTAATGTCAAACTCTATTTCAATCGAGAATGTCTTTCAGTTGATTTTGAAAATACCACGGCAAGGTTCAAGGATTTTGAAAACGACGCCCTGTTTGATGAAGATGCTGATGTGATTTTCGCCACCGACGGCGCAGGTTCCGCTTTGCGTAACAGCTACTATTTGAGCAAAAAATTCTTGTTCAGTTTTTCTCAAAATTGGCTTACCCATGGCTACAAGGAATTAAGTATTCTACCTACAGAAAGCGGAGACTATAAAACCTATAAAAACGCACTTCACATTTGGGGTCGCGAAGCCTTTATGCTTATTGCTTTACCAAATTTGGATGGGAGTTTTACCGTAACGCTTTTCTTAAGTTGGGATGAAGGTGAGTACAATTGGAACAACTTGACCACCAAGGAAAAGGTCCTGGAGTTCTTCAGCAAATATTTTAAAGATGCTTTGGATATCATGCCCAATTTGATTGACGATTTCTTTAGCAATCCAACCTCCGCCTTGGGAACCGTTAAATGTTCACCCTGGCATTACAAGGGCAACACTCTGTTAATGGGAGATGCCGCTCATGCTATTGTGCCATTTTATGGACAAGGCATGAATGCTTCGTTTGAAGATGTCACCGTTTTGGATGCTGTTTTAGATGAAGGGTATTCGGATTGGGAAACCATTTTTAAAGCCTACGAAGCCAACCGAAAGAAAGATACCGATGCTATCGCCGATTTGGCCATAGACAATTTCTTTGAAATGAAAGGCCACGTGAACCATGCGCTTTTTAGAGAAAAACGAACCATAGAAATGGCTCTGGAAAAGAATTTTCCTAAAGACTATTCTTCAAAATATTCTTTAGTAACTTTCAATGAAGACGTGGGTTATCAAGAAGCCATGTTGCGAGGTCGAGCACAAGACAAAGCCATTTTGAATTTATTGGCCGATCAATTGATCTCTCCCAAAGATGATTTAAAACTTCTTTTGGATAAAATAAAAGTTGAAACTGAAAACATCCTAGAAGAAGATAGGATTGCAAAAAATGTATAATCATGAGTGAAGGAACAAAAGTTAGCCCACGTGGCGCTTATCCACATGTAAAAGTAGTAGGTGATTTTATATTTGTATCGGGCACAAGTTCCAGACGTTCGGACAACACGATAGCCGGTGTGGAATTGGTGGACGAAATGAACACCAAAAAACTGGACATTGAAGTACAAACCCGTGAGGTATTGAAGAATATTGATAAGAACTTGAAAACCGTTGGTGCCAGCTTGAAAGATGTGGTGGATGTTACCACGTTTCTAGTGAACATGAATGATTTTGCTGGCTACAATAAGGCTTATGCAGAGTTTTTTGATAAAGAAACCGGCCCAACCAGAACCACAGTGGCCGTACACCAACTACCTCACCCGGACTTGGTGGTAGAAATTAAAGTAACGGCCTATAAGAAGCTATAATGGATATCCAAAATTTCATCAACGGCAACTTTCACAACCCCATCAAAGAGGAATGGTTGGACAACTATTGCCCAGCTACGGGTGAGGTGTATGGACAGATTCCCAACTCCTCAAAAGAGGATGTAGAGAATGCCTACCTAGCTGCCAAAAAGGCCTTTCCTATGTGGTCGCAAAGCACTTTGGAAGAACGCAGTAGAATTCTCATTAAGATTTCTGAGTTACTGGAAACCCATTTAGACCGGTTTGCAGAAGCTGAAAGTAAGGACAACGGCAAACCTGTAAGCCTTGCCAAAACGGTTGATATTCCAAGAGCGGCCAGTAATTTCAGGTTCTTTGGCTATGCCATTACCCAATTTGCCAGTGAAAGCCATGAAAGCATTGGCTTGGATGCCGTGAATTTCACTTTAAGGCAACCCCTTGGTGTGGTGGGCTGTATCTCACCTTGGAATCTTCCCTTGTATTTGTTCACTTGGAAAATTGCACCTGCTTTGGCGGCCGGCAACTGTGTCGTGGCCAAACCCAGCGAAATTACTCCCATGACGGCCTATTTGTTAGGCAAACTATGTACTGAAGCCGGATTGCCCAAAGGCGTCTTGAACATTGTTCACGGCCTGGGAACAACGTGCGGACAAGCCATTATAGAACATCCAGACATTAAAGCTATTTCATTTACTGGTGGCACAGCCACTGGCGCCCACA
>JAGQZG010000158.1 GCA_020435705.1 Mangrovimonas sp. | reverse complement strand
CCATATAGGTGGCTTTAATTTAATATATGCAATTTAATCTTATTGCTTCACTATTCTTACGGTTTGAGAAACCCCTTCAACAGAGACTTCAACAAAATAAGAACCAGTAGCCAGATTGGACATATCCAATTCATTGGTTACTGCATTAGGTGCAGTTCTCATGACTTGCTGACCTAACATATTGTAAACAGCTACACTTTCTATGTTCTTTTGAGCTTTTAGAGTAAGCGTATTGTTTACTGGATTTGGATAGTATTTGAATCCAACAAATTCATTGTCATCAACTGAAAGCGTTGGATCTGAGATTTCAATATCAAAAGTTCCTACACCAGAACCATAGCCATCAACTTGTATATAGTAGGTATTCCCAGATACCAGACCAGACATTTGCAGAACAGCCGCCAAACTAGGAGTACCAGGACCAACACCGCTATCATCGTCTTCGTCACACCCAACTTCGGTTGCTGTAGACAAATCTCCACAATCAGTAATTGTATAAACTTTGATTTGAGTATCCTCTAATGTACCATCACCAAAAGCAGTACTGATTAAAACTTCACCAGAAGCAGGAGCCATAAAAGTAAACCACACAGAATTACTTGCCGCATTTCCTAAAAACCAACAAGAGCCTCCAACCTCACTAGTTTCTAAAGTAGCGCCTTCATTACTGTACGCACCACCACTAGAAGGTCCAGAACCAACTGTTAAAGCCACAGCGCTACAAGCTAAATCATTAATAGGAGGTGTAGGTAAGCTAGTAAAGCTGTAAGGTCCTGCCCAAGGGCTTGAACCATCTACATCACAATCCGTTTGAACATATAAATCATAGTCAGTTTCAGCAACCAAATTGATAGCAGTATCAGATGTTCCAACAATACTTCCAGAATCAACAGGTGTATCAACATCTGGATCTTCACCAGAAGCCATAACCGCCCAATTGTAACCCACAGCACCACCAGAAGCAGATGCAGTCCAAGAAATTGCGGCTGTTGTTTCAGCTGGTGTAGCAGCTAAACCTGTTGGCATCTCGCAAGTTGGTATTGGAGAAACAGACCAAGCTAAAGTAAAATCTCCACTTCCAGTAGTGTAAGCTGACTGAATCCAGTAAGCAGTTTGAGAAGACCCTGTTGTATTATCCCAAGTTAATGTTTCAGTATCAGGATCGTCTGTACAAGCAACTAACATATCCCCGGGGCAAGATGCACCATAGGCCAATCTGTGCTTTGAATCATAACTATTCGCAGTTTGACCAATTACAAGTCTATACCCATCAGGAACAGTTATTGAATAAACTAGATCCTTAGCTGTTGTGCTTGTTAAACAGTCAACTTCAAAATCGTGGCTTGCACCAGCAGTTGAAGAAGTTAATGGACTTGTTTCGGCATCTAAATCAATTGTATTGGCACAAGAGTCACCAGCAGGTGGATTAACAGTTAAAACTCCAGAGACATCATCAGTTCCGTCCCAAACCCCATCACCAGAGCCAGTATTATAACCTCCGTATGTGTAAGAAGCATTATTCAATCGCCACCTTGCTGCATAATAATATGTTCCTGGAGTCGTTAAAAGAGTTCCCAAGTCCAAAGTATATTCATCATTATTGCCTACTTCAGTATTGAAAGAAGCCGCAACCCATGACCAACCAGCTCCACTAGGATCCGTATCGGCTGTACTATAACCTATCCATGCTTCAATACCAGGTGCTTGTCCAGAAGTGACATCAGTCAAACCTGCTTCATAAGCTTGAGCATAAACATCAAAAGAATCTCCAGAATTTATTGCTCCGTTGGCTGGCCATTGCAAGTTGTAATAATCTAATTCATCAGTTGCAGCATCTGCGATAGTTACATCATCAACATACCAGCTATCACCATCGTCATTCACCAATACGAACGCAATATAAATTGACATTCCATCGTAGGCACTTAAATCAACAACTTTTTCTTCATAAACATTGTATGTGGCATTTAAGCTTGTTTCGCTCCAAGACGCAACGGTATCAGTATAATCAGCAATAGTAGTCTGAGAAGCCGTAGAAACCCTAATCTCATAGGAAGAACCATAATCAGCTGAAAAGGCTTGGCGAGTGTAAAATCTCAACTCAGCACCTGTTGATGTTGATAAATCTACTAGACCAGTTGCGAGAAAATCTTCATTAACGGCTCCAGAGTTCTGCCATGATATGAAAGCGGCAGTTGTTCCCGCATGTGCCGTTGTACTAGTTGTCCACATATTGGTACCGGCTCCATTATCAAATACAGCCCAACCTGTTGGTGGTACACCACCCTCGAAATCTTCTGTTAATTGAGCATTACTTTGCCAAGAAAAGACAAGACAGCTCAGGATAAATAAGTAAAATGTAATTTTCTTCATAATTATTTCAGTTATTAGTTAAAAAATAATAGCAGTGCCCAATATACAATTTTAAAGAAATGTTAATTATTTGATAATGATATAATTTTAAACAAATCGACAAAACGTTTAAAGTGTCGACCAATTACATATCAAATAAAATCTTAGTTTACTGCTAATTTAGTTTACCAAATTATAAAGTTTGCATTAGGATATCTTTAAATCCAAATAATTACCATACTTCCCCCACAAAACAGATAAGGTGAAGCAGAACTTGCTTCACCTTATTTTACATCTGTAGTATTTACTCGTTTTTATTCTTTTGCAAAAGCTTGCATCACCTCATTGCTCACGCCTGTATTGCTAAACCCACCATCATGGAAAAGATTTTGCAGAGTTACCTTTCTTGTTAAATCACTAAATAAACTTATGGTATAATTAGCACATTCCAAGGCGGTAGCATTCCCCAATGGCGACATTTTATCGGCATAGTTAATAAATCCGTCAAACCCTTTTACGCCTTGACCAGCTGTTGTTGGCGTAGGTGATTGCGAAATCGTATTGACACGGACTTTCTTTTCTTTCCCAAAGAAGTACCCAAAGCTTCTGGCAATACTTTCTAAATAAGCTTTATTATCGGCCATGTCATTATAATCAGGAAATACCCGTTGTGCAGCCATATAGGTGAGCGCTACGATGCTGCCCCACTCGTTCATGGCATCTTTTTGGTATAGCGCCTGACAAACTTTGTGAAACGACAGTGCAGAAACATCCCATCCTTTTTCAGTAAAATCATAGTTCTGATCAGTATAATGTCTGCCTTTTCTAACGTTGACCGACATTCCTATGGAATGCAGCACAAAATCCAGTTTGCCTCCCAAATTCTCCATAGCCTCATTAACTAAATTAGTTAGGTCTTCTATAGAGGTTGCATCGGCAGGAATTACCAAAGAACCAGTCTTTTCAGCGAGTTGGTTAATTTGCCCCATACGCATAGCTATAGGCGCATTGGTCAAAATAAACTCACCGCCTTCTTCATGAACTCGTTCAGCCGTTTTCCAAGCTATTGAGTTTTCATCCAATGCACCAAAAATGATTCCCTTTTTTCCTTTTAATAAGTTGTATGACATAGTTTTGTTCTTTAGTATCGTTAGTTTTTCTTGAAGCAAATTTAAGAAACTTTAATTTTTAATCCGCATAGTTAAAACTCTTAATTCAACAATTGCTTGGCATGGGCAATAGCCGAGGACGACATTTCTTTGCCTCCAAGCATTTGAGCAATTTCCACAATACGATCGTCTGGATTCAATTTCACCATATTGGTTGCTGTTGTTTCCCTTTTCTCCTCTTTGAAAACTTTAAAATGCGTATCTCCCTTAGCAGCTATTTGGGGCAAGTGCGTAATGGTAATCACTTGCGACTGCATACTCATTTGTTTCATTATTGAAGCCATTTTATTCGAGATTTCGCCCGAAACGCCTGTGTCAATTTCGTCAAAAATGATAGTGGGCAGTTTGACATAACTGGCCAGAACCGATTTGATAGCCAGCATAATTCTGGACAATTCACCGCCCGAAGCTACTTTCTTCAGCTCATTGAGCGTTCCTCCTTTATTAGCTGAAAATAAAAAAGTTAGCTTGTCTTTCCCGTTTACATAATAGTCTTCAGAAAGAACCACTTCAATTTTAAACTGGGATTGTGGCATACCCAAGGTTTCTAAGAGATTTTTTAATGCTGAAACCAAACCGGGAATGGCGTCAGTTCGTTTTTTATGGATTACACCAGCTATTGAATCCAGTTGATTTGCCATTTCTGTGATCTCGCGCTCTTTCAAGGCAATGGTTTCGTCTAAATTCTCAGTAAACGAAACGGATGTTTTTAAAGCCTCTCGTATCTCAATAAGTTCTTCTATGGTTCCTACCGAATGCTTTTTAAGGAGGTTGTTCAGGACTTCAAGTTTGGCACTCACTGCCTCCAATCGGTTGGGGTTGGCCTCTAATGCTTCGACAAAAGCTTCTACTTCCGAGTACAAATCGTCCAATTCTATGGAGGTGCTGGCAATACGCTCAAACAACTCTTGATATTTCCCTGAAAAGGCAGCTAGTTTCTGTGCATGGGATTTAAGCTGGGTCAGTACATTGAGAACTCCTGTTTGCTCATCACTTAAAAGTTGGTGAGCCACCGTTAAATGCTCGTTTATTTCCTCAATATTGTTGAGAGTCTCATATTCTTCTTCCAAGGTTTCCAAATCACCAGGCTGCAAACTGATTGCTTCCAGTTCTTGGAGCAAAAAGGAATTGTAATCCAGTTCTTTTAAGGATTCGGCCTTTTGTGCTTTTAAATTTTCCAGCTCCAAATTCAACCTTTTGAAAGCATCCAAAAAGTTTTTATACTTAGACACATCATCCAAAACATTGGCCAATACATCTATTACCTGAAATTGAAAATCGTCATGCGTAAGCTGTAAGGTTTGATGTTGCGAATGGATATCTATTAAAAAATCACCCAAAGCGGAAAGATTTTCCAAGTTCACTGGGGTATCGTTCACAAATGCTCGGGATTTTTCCGAAGGCAAGATTTCTCTTCTAATGATGGTTTGCGGTTCATAATCCAAATCATTTTCCTGAAATACGGATTTCAAATTATGGGACGCAATATCAAAAACAGCTTCCACCACACATTTTTCAGACGTGTTTTTAACACTACTCAAATCGGCACGCTTTCCTAAAACCAAGGATAAAGCACCCAACAAAATAGATTTTCCAGCACCGGTTTCTCCAGTGATTATGGTTAATCCCGAATTGAAATCTACTTGTAGATTATCTATCAGGGCATAATTTTTTATGGAAAGTGAGGTAAGCAATTACAATGAATTTATGAGATAATCCAAAGATACGGATCGTAACTAAAAATTATAATCCTAGACCTTAAAATTTAATGTTTTGCCACTTACTGGATTGGGTAGGTGCAATTTTGTTCAATAGCGAAACCATGTTGGCTATATCAACATTGGGGCCTCCTGAGAAAATCATTTCAATTTCATCGGATTTAGCATCAAAAAAGGTACGCTGTAAAAAGGAATTAGGGCGTCTTTTGTTCATTTCAGCAAAGAGCCCAATGGCATCTACAATGGCTTGTTTTCCTCCTTTAGGGTCGTCGGCCATAACATCCAACCCTTTTCGGTGGTAATTGTACATTACCTCATGAAACTCTTCAAAGGTAGGCGACAGCATGTTGGTAATCAAAATAAAACGGGTTTGCAAGCCGTCTTCCAATTTCCAACCTGGCAAGTTTTCAGCTTGGGAAAAATTGGCAATATTTTGGGCTTGCTGAAAATATTTTTGGCCACCGTTCAACTCAAACGAATCGGCATCCAATCCAAGAACCATATTAATATGGAACGCTATTACCGAAACCAAATTGGATTCAAAGCGGTCCGGATTGTAAAACATATTTTGGTATTCAACATAATTGAACACAAAATCTTTATCATTAAAATTATAGATTGGTGTTGTGTAAGTTGCCCCATAAACCGGTCTGGCAGATTGTATTTGAATGGTTCCCCGGTAGGAATTATTCACGTATTCGGTTACATTGATTACCATGTTGCAGTCAATACGCTCTTGGGAAGCAAAGCTCTTATCAGTCCAGGAAGTTGTATTCACAAACTCAT
>JAGQZG010000157.1 GCA_020435705.1 Mangrovimonas sp. | reverse complement strand
TTTATCTCTGGTAACACCATATTTTATAGACGTAGTTCCTGACGAATTATTGCCTACCATACCACCTATCATACACCTGTTGGAGGTTGATGTGTTGGGACCAAAGAAAAGTCCGTATGGTTTTAAATAGTTGTTGAGTTGGTCTCGCACCATGCCCGGTTGTACCGTCACGGTTTTAGCTTCAAGATCTAGGGAAACTATTTTGGTAAAATATTTAGACACATCAACAATAATGCCTTCTCCCACACACTGACCAGCCAAAGAGGTACCGGCAGTTCTCGGAATTAAGGGTATTTTATGACTATTGGCAAATCCGATAAGGTGCTTCAGGTCGTATATAGACTTAGGAAAAGCCACTGCCAATGGGAGTTTTCTGTAAATGGAAGCATCGGTGGCATAAATGGAACGCCAAAGTGCATCAAAATGCATTTCGCCTTCCAGCTTGTCTGCCAGCAGTTTAAGTTGGCCATTATTGGGATTTTCCATAAAAGAAGTTAGCCCTAAAGGTACTATTTAATAAGATTTGAATACTAACTTAAGTAAAATACAGTTATAGAAATAAAAATTAACCTTGAAACTAAAAATTAAATTTATGAGAAACCTAGTTTTTTTTATGGCCATTTTCTCTGGCATCATTTTTCAAACACAAGCACAGGATATTTCCAAAAATGCGATTGGCTTACGGTTGGGAGACAGCGACGGATTTGGCGCCGAGGTATCCTACCAGCGAGCGATTAAGGAAAACAATCGATTGGAATTTGACTTGGGTTGGAGAAACGGAACCAACTACGATGGGGTGAAATTGATAGGATTGTACCAATGGGTCTGGAATATTGACGGCGGTTTTAATTGGTATGCTGGTCCTGGAGCAGGATTTGCTGCCTATGAGATGCATTACAGAAACCATCCAGTCTTTGGAGATTATGACGACAAAGATGCATTTGTGATTCTATCCGGAACTGTGGGCATAGAATATTCCTTTGATATCCCATTGTTGCTTTCGTTGGATGTAAGACCGGAAATAGGTTTTGGAGATGGAAATTACGATAATGACGATTTAGATTTTGACGTGGGATTAGGCGTGAGATATCAATTCTAAATCCTAAAGGAAAATATTAAAAAAGCTGTCTTTGAGACAGCTTTTTACTTTATAGTACAAGACACTTTTTTAAAGTCTCCTGATAGATTTTCTCATATTGAGGAACAATCGCATGGATGTCAAATCGTTTGGACGATTCCCTTGCCTGTTTTTTAAATTGGCGTAAAACCACATCATCTTTTAAAATGGAAAGGGCGTTTTTAACCATGTCATCTACATCATTCACCTTGCTTAAGTATCCTGTTTTACCATGTTCGTTTACTTCAGGTATTCCACCGGTATTACTGGAAATCACGGGGGTTGAAGACGCCATGGCCTCCAATGCTGCCAAACCAAAACTTTCGGTTATGGACGGGAGCAAGAAAAGATCACTGTAACAAAGAATCTTATCCAGTTCTACACTGTTTCCAAAAAAGACTACCTGTTCTTCAATACCCAGTTCCCTGCACAAGGCCTCAGCGGGTTCTTTTTCTGGGCCTTCCCCTATCATCATCAACTTGGCAGGCATTTCTTTCTGAATCCCGTAAAAGACTTTGATTACATCAGGAATTTGCTTCACCTTTCTAAAGTTACTAATATGGGTCACGATGCGCTCATTGTCATGCGCCAAAGTAGCGCGCTTACATCCAACTTCTTCACAGAAATGCTTATCCAAATCAATAAAATTTGGGACTACTTTTATGTCGTTATGAATGTCAAACAATCTTAGTGTGTCGTCCTTCAAACTCTGGGAAACCGAAGTTACGGCATCCGACTTGTTGATGCTAAAAGTAACTGCAGACTTGTAAAAGGGATGGCTGCCCACTAAAGTAATATCTGTACCATGTAACGTTGTTACAATGGGTAGAAAAATACCTTCTTCCTGAAGCATTTTTTTGGCCATATAGCCAGCATAGGCATGCGGAATGGCGTAATGAACGTGCAGGAGTTCTATCTTATGGAGTTTCACCATGTCTACCAACTTACTTGATAGGGCCAATTCATAAGGTTGGTAGTGAAACAATGGGTATTCTGGCACAGTAACTTCGTGGAAATGTACATTATGCGTTAGCAATTCCAACCGAACGGGCTGTTTATAGGTAATGAAGTGTATTTCATGGCCACGTTTAGAGAGCTCAATACCCAATTCGGTAGCTACTACACCACTTCCGCCATACGTAGGATAACATACAATGCCTATTTTCATAAGTTAAGTTGGTATCTAATTTACGGGTTAAAGTTAGCCATTTCAAGAATAGGAACTACTAAGTTGGGATAGTTTTAACGCTCATCCACAATTGCCTCATAAATAAGTTTTTGAATATCCGTTCGGATGTTTTCTTTAAGAAGTGTATTGGTTTCAGCCTTAGGATAGGTTCTATTGGCTAAAAACACATACACAATGTCTTCGTCCGGATCGGCCCAAGCGTAGGTTCCCGTAAATCCTGAATGCCCAAAACTGGTCATGGAAACACAGCCGCAGGTTGGCCCATCTTCTCCTTCAGGCTGAGGCTTATCAAACCCTATACCTCTACGATTATCACTTTCACAATAATAACACGTATTGAATTTATCCAACGTCGTGGTTTTAAAATACCTCTTACCACCGTAATAGCCTTTTTGCAAGTACAATTGCATGATCTTGGCTATATCGTTGGCATTACTGAAAATACCTGCATGACCTCCCACGCCACCTTGCATGGCCGCGCCCATATCGTGTACATAACCATGCACGGTTTGGTAGCGATAATAGTCATCTACTTCCGTAGGGACAATATCTTTTAAGCTGAACTTACTGTTTGGGTTGTACGTGGTATGGTTAGCTCCAAGAGAGCGATAAAAATGATCCTGAACCAACTGATCCAACGGTTTTCCATAGTAAGATTCAATATACTTTTTCAGAATGTAATAGGGCAAGTCACTGTAACGGTAACGCAACCTATCTAAAAGATCACTGTCCTTAATTATTTTTTGAATGCTGTCAGGATAATCGTTTCGGAGGTATAATTCATCGGCCACTTCTATTGTGAACCCTTTTGTAGGCTCTTTTCTGTAATATTCTTTACTAGGCTGTTTTAATGAATCCAAAGTCGCAAAATAAAAAGGAACCCATGGTTTTAGTCGCGCATAATGGGACAACATTTGTTTAAGTGTGATATTGGCTTTATTGCTGTCTTTGTATTCTGGTAGGATGTCCGATAATTTTGTATCCAAACTCACCACTCCTTTTTCTTCCAACTCCATAAGCAATGGCAAAGTGGCGACAATCTTTGTGAGGGAAGCTATATCATAAATATCGTTGGATTCTACCGGCAAATTACCTTCATAAGTATGTTTTCCAAAGTTTTTATTGTAAATCACTTTGCCATGTCTTGCCACTAAAAGCTGAATGCCCGGTGTCATGTGCTTGTCCACGGCATACTGCGCAATAGAGTCAATTTTATTTAATTTTTCCGAACTCATTCCAACGCGTTCTGGAATACTATACGCCAAATTACTGAGCGTACCCAACTCCAATCCTTCCCCTGCTTTGAAAAAGCCACAACTTACAGGCAAGTGACCTTTGGCAGCAATGGCACCAAAAATTAGTTGCGCCGATTTTTCTTGAGCTACTTTACTGTTTTGATAGCTTACCACAATACTTTCGAAATTTTCAACTGTATTTAAATCCAGTAGCGCATAAGGTTTGGCAAAAACATCCAAAATAACATTGTTGGTTCGCGCAATCTCGTAGAGCCAAGCCAGCTCCTTTTCGGTAAATTTATAGTCTTTCCAAGGTGAATCATTGGATTTATGGAATCCCACAACCACCGTATTATATTGCTGAAGCTTGGCCAAGAGTTCATCCAAGTTTTCAGCTTCAACTTTGTTTACCTTGGTATACTTTTGCAACTCTTTATAAAATATGGAGCCATCATCGTCACCTAAACTAACGTAGGCAACGGTTTTAGTATCCAAACCCCTTACGGGCAACAGATTGTTTTGATTTCTAACAACCGTAATGGCATTTTCAAAAAGTTCTTCGTTAAGTACATCATCCTGAATTCTATTTAGGTCATGCCCAAGATTGGTCAGCGAAATAGGTTTGTAATCGCTGAGACCTATTTTGTATTTGGCCATCAAAATTTTTTTTACGGAATAAGCCAAACGCTCTTCTGTAATAACATGATTATTGTAAGCTTCAATCAGTTTGGTGCTGGCTTTTGGAACATCTTCGGACATTAATAATACATCATTTCCAGCCAAAAAGGCTGCTAAATCAATATCACCTGGTTCATTAAAATTAGCCACTCCTTTCATTTCTAGAGCATCTGTATAAATTAAGCCTTGGAAGCCTAATTTCTCTTTCAAAATATCGGTGATGATCGTTTTTGACAACGAAGACGGATAATCCAATTGCTCTTCCAAGGCCGGGACATTCAAATGTGCTACCATAACGCTGGACAAGCCTTCTTTTATTAGAGTTTTGTATGGATATAATTCAACTGAATCTATGCGCTTTTCATCAAAATTTATTGTTGGCAATGTTTTATGGGAATCACTATCAGTATCACCGTGCCCTGGAAAATGTTTGGCATTGGCCATGACGCCTGCACTTTGCATACCTTTCATGAAAGCCAACCCTTTTGTCGTAACATTGTCCCTATCTTCTCCAAAAGAACGGTTCCCAATGATAGGGTTATTTGGGTTAGTATTGATATCAACTACTGGCGCGAAGTTAAAATGAACCCCCAAGCGTTTGCAATGTTCGCCAATTTGCTTGCCAGTTTGCTCAATGAGTCTTTCGTCTTTAATGGCTCCTAAGGTCATATTCCACGGAAACGCATAAGTAGAATCCAGGCGCATGCTTAAGCCCCATTCTGCATCCATCCCTATGAGCAGTTTAACTTTGGAGGCTTCCTGAAAAGTGTTGGTCAATTTCGCTTGTCGGTAAGGGCCACCTTTGGAAAAGATAATTCCACCTATATGGTAATCGGTTATCAATCCGTAAATGGTATTCTCGTGGCGTAGATCTTTATTGGAAAATGCCTGAACCATAAATAATTGCCCAATTTTCTCTTCCAAGGTCATGGAATCATAAATACTGTCAACCCATTTTTGTTGCGCTGCAGCGTCTTGGGAAAGCAAAGGGTTTTCCTGAGCTAAAGTGAAAAAAGAGAGCAAGAATAATGTGACGAGGGATATCGTGGACTTCATGTAAATCGGTTTCAGTAATTTGGAGTAAAAATCATGCCAAAATACCAATTTTGCCAATAACACTAAAACACTTTAAGATAGATTTATAAAGAATGTTTTAAACATTAGTCCAATAAGAACTTGACACCCAGAGCAACGAAATTAGCCGTTAACCCCGTATTGCGTTTATAGTAATTGTACTTAAGATCTATACTCTTCAAGCCAAACTTCCAAATATGGGATTGTGTGAAAACATCTGTATAGGAAATCCCCATTCCAAATTGGTTGGCATTGAATTTGGACAAATCATAATCAGACGTGTAGAACTCTTGAGAAGACACGTGTGTTTCATAGGGCGCAAAATAATCGGCAGCCGTTTGGTTATAAAACCGATACGATGGGTATAAGGTGAATTTAGGAGATACTTTAAATGGCACTTCCACACTTGCTGTGTGAGAACTAATTCCCCAGTCATCAGCATAATATCGATAATAAGTCCGGACGGTAAATTTTTCGTTTAGATAATAATTGAATCGAAACCCAAAAGGGTATTTAAATCTGGTATCAGGCAAGCGCTCAATATCGTCGGCCAGCTGAAATACATCTGTGTTTTGTTTTGATGTATAAAAAGGGATACTTTCGGAATTACCAATATAATAATTGTCTATATCAGCAAAATAAACCCGTTGCATAGGGTTCGCAAGCCAGCCTTGCTGCTGCACCAAATCTAGGAAAACCGAAAATTGTGCGTTTTTGCTCAATACTTGGGACCAAGAAAGCGAAAGCGAAT
>JAGQZG010000156.1 GCA_020435705.1 Mangrovimonas sp. | reverse complement strand
TTTGTAACGGGATTTGTTTTTGCTTTAATTTTCAAGAAGAATCTGGCTAAACCCAAAAAATACAAATGGGAAGAAGAAGATTATAATGAAGCCGAAGATGAGTTTATGAAGCATTTTGATGAAAACGGAAATTTTATAGAGAAACTACCCGAAGACCCTTTGGAAAACAGTGCTGATCAAATAAAGATTACCTATACTTTTAGGGAAAAGAAAGACTAAAGGCGTTGTCTAACAACTTCATATAGAAAGGCACCACAAGCTACCGAAACGTTCAAGGATGATATACCGCCATGCATAGGAAGCTTAGCCTTTTCATCTACCAGTTTTAATACAGAATCCGAAACGCCTTTACCCTCAGAACCCATAACAATGGCGCAGGGATTTTTGAAATCGGCATCGTAAATCAGTGAATCGGTTTTTTCTGTAGCAGCTATGACTTTTATTCCGGAAGCCTGAAAGTAGAACAGAGCATCTTTTATGTGATCAACTTTGCATATTGGGACATTAAAAACTGCTCCTGCACTGGTTTTTATAGTATCTCCGGTAACGGGAGCACCGCCTTTATTTTGAATGATGATACCATGCACACCTGTGCATTCGGCTGTTCGAATAATAGCACCAAAATTTCTAGCATCGGTTATTTGGTCCAGAATCAAAAAGAGGGGAGTTTTGCCACTTTCCTGAACCTCAAGCACCAAATTTTCAAGAGAATAAAATTCTACAGGTGAAATAAAAGCAATGGCACCTTGATGGTTTTTATTGGATAATTTGTTCAATTTTTGAACAGGTACGTAGGCGACATTGATTTTATGTTTCTTTAAAAGGTGTTCAAGCTCCTTTAAACCACTGCTGTGGCTGTTACTTTGGAGGAAAACTTTATCTAAGGTTTTACCTGACTGAATAGCTTCTGATATGGCATGGATGCCGAAAATTAAAGTTTCCTGATCTTTCATTGGGTAAAAGTAATAAAAAAACCTTGCGCTAATTGCGCAAGGTTTTTTTAATGTATAAATTAAAAAAATTAGTTAACGTCCCAGAATAGTTTGGTAGTTTGCTCATCACCTCCAATCGCTGTGGAACCAGCCATCCAATTATCTTCATTTAAGTTCTGTTCATTGATTGGATAGGTATATCTAGTTGGAACCGGCATTTCACTAATTGCTGGTAAGTTAAAGCTAGGAGTGTTGAATTTTCTCCAAACTGTCCAACCTTCAAAACCTCTATTGTACATTGCTAACCAGAATTGATTACCTATTTTTGTTCTCCAATCTCCAGGAGCTGTTGCATAAGCAACCGAAGGATTGGCTAAATAGGATGCAAGATCGGAAGCCCCCCAATAGTCAAAAGAAGCTGTGATGCCATTGACATAATGTTGTTCAGCTGTTCCTCCAACAGACCAACCTCTTGCAGCGGCTTCAGCCAAGTAGAATGAAACCTCTGCATAATCAATTAAGCATGCTGGTGTAGTTGGCTCATGCATGATGTCACCAACATGAGTATAGCTGTCAAAGGAGTTGTTGTCGCCATAAGGGCCTCCATCATAAGTGCCTGCTCCAAGATTTTCGGCAAAATAAAGTGGACGCCTTGGATCAGAAAGACCATTCATGAAGTCTACAACAGTGTTTGCAGCTACAAAGTCACTTCTACCAGATTGAACTAAATCGGTCCAAAGTGGGTTTGGATTGGAAGTACCTAGATATTCAAAAGACGCGTTATCTGAATTTGAAGAAAATACGCCGGCACTATAGGCACTTTCTACAGTAGATTGTGCAACAGCAGCATTATAATCAGACAAACGGATTCCTAATCTAAGCTTCAAGGAAACAGCAAACTTTTTCCAAGCATCAACATCTCCGAAATAAAGATTGTCTATGTCAAAACCACTACCGCTACCATTCAACCCTGAAATAGCTTCATCTATACGGGATAATAGATCAGTATAAATGGTTTCAGCGTCATCATAAGCTGGTAAGGGATATGCATTAGCATCAAGAGCTTCTGTGTAAGGTAAATCACCAAAAGTGTCAACCATTTGTTGCCAAGTGTAAATAATCAAGACTTCAGCTTGAGCTACTCTGACAGTTTTGTCAGCATCACTTAAATCGGAATCAGACATTACAATATTTTGAGCATCAGTTAAATCTAACAACACATCACGGTACATTTCTGACCAGTGATTTTGAGGAATATTTCTCGTGTTGAAGTCATAGTTGGCTTCATCTGTGTAAGTTGTCTCAGTCCAATATTGAGCTAACAATCTGTAAATATTAGTGTTCACATTGGTACTTGTCATTTGATCTACTAAACTCTTAGTCGCATCATTAAACAAGAAGTCTGCTTCTACTTGAGTAGGGTTTTTCGGGTCTCTATTATAATTTTCATACTTTTCATCGGTCATACAGGATGAGAGTAGAACAAGAGAGAAAACTGTTATAAATACTTTTTTCATAATTGATTTTTTTTTTAGAACTGTAATTTTAAACTTGCTCCAATTTCTTTGATTGAAGGATAAGAACCAGATTGATAACCTTGGATATTTCCAGCTCCTAAACCTGCTTCAGGGTCTGCGTAAGGAACGCTTTTGTCAATAATCCAAAGGTTTCTTCCTATTACAGATAGAGATGCATTGGTGAATGGAGTTCTATCAAGAACTTTAGCTCCAAAATTGTAAGAGAGACTTGCTTCTCTAAGCTTAACAAAACCAGCATCGTAAATATGCAATGCATTGGGAGCTCTGGCATAACCATAAGGGTTTCTGTAGTCAGACATGCTACCTCTAGTTATATTGGGTGAACCATCTGCATTAACTCCTGGCAAAATGACACCACCACTGCTAGGGTCATAATTTCCTGCTGTACCAACGATAGGATCTCTTACTGGGTTGCCTAAGTCATTGTTACCTGCAGTAAAGTCATATAACCCAGTTGCGTATCCATACCAAGTGTCTAGTGAGAATACATCTCCACCTTTTTGGATGTCAATCAAGAAACTAAAGTTGAAATTTTTGTAGCTAAAGCTATTGAAAACACCTGCAGTCCATTCAGGATTGATATCACCAATAACCTGATTACTGTCAGAAGTTCTGGCATATCTACCTACATATGATCCAGCTGGGGCATCATCAGTAGTGTAAACCATTGGTTGACCATTAACATAAACAAAATCAGAACCTCTAATAGTACCATAAGGCTGTCCTGGTGTTGCGTTAAGGGATATACCTCCTTGGAAAGAGCCAAGGACTAAATTGTCAACGCCATCAATCAACTCTACAACTAAACTTTCATTTTTGGACCAGTTGATATTAAGATCCCAAGAAAAATCTGAAGTTTTCAATGGGGTTGCGTTAAATTGTACTTCCCAACCTTTGTTTTCTATCGTACCAGCATTTAACAACGCTGAAGTGTAACCAGTTGAGTTGGAAACCGGAACACTTGTGATTTGATCAATATTTTTGGCATTGTAATAAGTCACATCAAAACCTAAACGACGGTTCAGGAATTGCATTTCTAAACCTACTTCCCAGTTTTCTTGTTGTTCTGGTTTTAAGTCTGGGTTAGCTCTAGCGCCAGGGTTACTTGCTAAACCACCATTAAACGGAGGGGTAACAATAGTATAGGTATTAAACACATTGTATGGATTGGTGTCGTTACCTACTATACCGTAGTTACCTCTTAATTTACCGAAACTTAACCAATCTGCCTCAATTAACTGAGAGAAGATTAATGAACCTGTAACAGACCAATAGTCATATACATTATTATTTTTAGGTAATGAAGAAGATCTATCTCTTCTATAAGTACCTTCCAAATAGGCAAAATTATCATAACCTAAACTGGCTTGACCATAAACACCGTCTACCATTTTAGTAGCATCGTATTCTGCTGTAGTAACTGGGCCTGCACTATTAGATAATGAATATAACCCTGCTAATAGAAGACCGTCATTAGTTGTGCCTGTTAGGTTGTTCCAGTCGTTTCTACGCAAAGTGAAACCTACAGTTCCAGCAAGATTTAATTTTTCAGTTAAATCCTTATTAAAGTTGAACATCAAATCATAATTATACTCAGAAACATTTCTATTTCTTCGGGTATAGTCCGCTACGTTAGAGCTTCCAACATTAGTCCTCTCTTCTTGAATCTCCGCATAAGAATCAAAGGTGAAACGTCCTACAACTGTTAACCAACTTGTTAGTTCATAGTCAAGAACTACATTACCAAAGAATCTATTTCTGGTGTCACTTTCATAGTTTTCATAAAAAGTCCAGTAAGGGTTGTCAGAATAAATCGGGGTTGGATCATCAAAACCATTAATGTTCCAAGTTGTATTTTGACGAGTTTGGAAATAAGTTCTTTTTTGTTCAGCTAAATCCACGTTTAATTGAAACCATTGCCTGAACTGTTGCATCACGTTATTAGAATCATAACCAGTTCCATAACGTCCTTTACCATCAGTTTTGGTAAAGTTGAACAAAGTAGAAACGGTAAATTTGTCAGTGAAGTCATGAGAACCTGAAAAATTAATACTATTTCTTTTTATTTCACTATTTGGTAAATTACCCTCTTGCATCATGTTGGTTACACCTAATCTGAAAGCGCTCTTATCTGTTCCTCCGTCAAATGAAACTGAATTTACGGCTGTAGTGGATGTTCCCCAAACATAATTAGGGTCATTTTTAGCAGCTACCCAAGGAGTAGCTTGTCCATAAGTGTCCAAATCCGGGAAAGCAGAGTTCCATTGATAAATTAATAGGTTAGGATCAAATTCAGCACCATAAGATGCATCCTCTGTGAAAACTGTTGTTAAATCATCAATACCATCACCATCTACATCATAAAGACCCCAGTATCCGCCAGGGCCATCATAAAATGGGCCATAGCCAGCTCCGTATTTCTTTTGGTATCTTGGAAGTGTTTCTTTATCAGCAGTTCCTAACATCAAACTAGAATTTATGGTAATACCAACACCTTTGTTTTTTCTTCCTTTTTTGGTGGTAATCATGATGACACCATTGGCCGCTCTTGAACCATATAATGCAGATGCTGCAGCACCTTTAAGAACGTTGATTGACTCAATATCATCAGGGTTGATATCTGAAGCCGCATTACCGTAATCATAACCTCCACGACCAGTACTTTGGTTAGCAGTATTTGGTGTGTCATTGTTTACGGGCACACCGTCTACTACAAAAAGCGCTTGGTTATTCCCTGCGATAGAGGCATTACCTCTAATTACGGCATTTACGGACCCGCCTAGAGTTCCGGACGCTTTAATGTCGAGACCTGCAACCTTACCAGAAAGTGAGTTCACAAAGTTTTGGCTTTGAACTTTGGAGACGGCTTCTCCATCCACTTCTTGGGTTGCGTAACCCAAACTTTTCTTTTCACGTTTAATACCCAACGCAGTTACAACAACTTCCTCCAATTGCTCACTACTTGGTGTCATAGCAAAGCTAATGCTATTTGAAGAACCAACAGTTTGCTCGGCAGTTTCGTAACCCAAAAATGAGTACATTAAAATGTCGCCTTGAGAGGCTGAAATAGAGTAGTTACCGTCAAAATCGGTTTGAGTACCATTAGTAGTACCTTTAACTACAATATTGACTCCAGGAAGCGGCAATCCGTTTTCGTCGGAAATAGTTCCTGAAATTGTTTTTTCTTGTGCAAAGGAAAATTGCACAACAAACGCTAAGAATAGCGTTAGAATTCCACTAAACTTTGTTTTCATTGTATGTTTTATTTGAATTAGTCTTTTCCAAAAGTCTTAATAAAAAGTTAATTAAACAATAATAATTGGTTAAATTTTTCGATTTCTTTAGAAGAAATGCTCAAAACGAGTCAATTAGCCTAAAAAAATGCAGTCAAGCTTAAATGCACTTTGGAATTTGATAATTTGAAACTTTGGTCTTCACTCTTCCCATTGGCATAAACAAGCCTGAAAAGGCCAGCTTGTGTTAAAATGCCAAAACCAAAACCAAAACCATACAGTTTTTCCTTTTGTTCTGTAATATTGTTTTCTAAATAACAAAAGTCTGTTATGGTATGTACAAACA
>JAGQZG010000155.1 GCA_020435705.1 Mangrovimonas sp. | reverse complement strand
TGAAGAAAAATATACGTTTTCCGCAGTGTTTAAAATGAACGACAAAGCCGAAGTTGTAGATAAATGGTTTGGAAGAACCGTTACTTTCAGCGATGCTCGTTTTGCTTATGAAGAAGCACAACACATTATTGAGAGCAATGCGACATTGGACACAGTAAAAACGTCTCAAAAAGAGGCTATAAACTGTTTAATTCCTAAAGAAATCTCACTGACTGGGGAAGAATACAAAACCGATATTAACATTGCACATGCTATTGTTAAATTAAATGAACTTGCTAAAATACTTAGGAAGAAACGTATGAGTTCCGGCGCTATTTCGTTTGATAAAGTGGAGGTTAAATTTACTTTAGATGAAGAAAATGAACCTACAGGTGTGTTTTTTAAAACCAGTAAAGAAGCCAATAAATTAATAGAGGAATTTATGTTGCTAGCCAATAGAAGCGTAGCGGAATTTGTTGGCAAGCCTGATAAAAATGGCAACAGAAAAACGTTTGTTTATCGTATTCATGACGAACCGGATGATAGTAAACTAGCAGCGTTACAAAATGTAGTTTCAAAATTTGGTTACAAGCTCAATTTTAAAGACAGGAAAAGCACGACAAGATCGCTTAATAATCTTTTGAGTGATGTTGTTGGAAAAAAAGAACAAAACCTGGTAGATACTCTAACCATTCGTAGTATGAGTAAAGCCGAATATTCTACGCACAACATAGGACATTACGGTTTGGCATTTGATTATTATACCCATTTTACCTCACCTATTCGCCGGTATCCCGATGTGATGGCTCATCGCCTTTTGCAACACTATTTGGACGGAGGAAAATCAGTAAATGAAAATCTTTATGAAGAAAAGTGCGAACATTCCAGTAGCATGGAATATCTCGCAACACAAGCCGAAAGAGATTCCATAAAGTACATGCAAATCAAATTTATGCAAGATCATAAAGATCAGGAATTTCATGGGGTCATTTCAGGGGTAACCGATTGGGGAATTTATGTAGAAATTATCTCCAATAAGTGTGAAGGCATGGTACGGTTACGCGATATTTCTGATGATCATTACGTATTTGATGAAAGTCAATTTGCTATTATTGGCAAGAACACCAAAAATATGTACCAATTGGGCGATGAAGTCATAGTGAAAGTTAAAGAAGCCGATTTGGTTAAAAAACATCTGGATTTCATCTTACTAGGAAAAGTAGAAACTAACTAATTATGATACTTACAACAACAAATTCAATTGAAGGCTTCAAGATTATTGATTACAAAGGTTTGGTAACTGGAGTCGCGGCGAATTATAAAAAAGCATCGTTTACCTTTAATTTGGAAAAGTATTTTGACTCTTTGGAAGTAGCCATTGAAGAAGTTAAAGAGGAAGCGTTCCAAAAACTGTCTGAAAATGCCAATAAACTAAATGCCAATGCCATTGTTGGGATAAAAATAGATGTAGAAACCTCTTCAACTTCGTCCTTTATTATGGTTTCGGTTATTGGAACTGCAGTACAAGTTCAATAAATTCCACATTAGTTTTTAACTTTGTAGAAATACCTCTACATGATTGATGATATTTTATCGGCTATTCCCTTTGGGATTATTCTAGCATTTACTGTAGGACCGGTCTTCTTTGTACTATTGGAAACGGCGGCTACTAAAGGATTTAAAAGTGCTATAATTTTTGATTGTGGTGTTATTTTGGCCGATATAGTCTTTATTGCCATTGCCTTTTTCAGTACCAATAAAATTATTGAAAAAATTAAAGACGATCCTAATTTATTGGTTTTTGGAGGTGTTTTGTTGGTTGTTTATGGAGTTATTAGTTTTATCAAAACCTCTCGCTCTTTTAGATCCATTGTCAGGGAATACCAAAGTGTGGAAATCCAAAAAGACTATTTCAAAATGTTCGTTAAAGGGTTTTTGCTCAATTTTATAAACATAGGTGTTTTAATGGGTTGGTTGGGTTTTATAGTAATAGGAAGTTCTCTTACTTCATCCAAAAATGGGGTACTCGTATTTATAGCCACCATGGTGGTAACCTATACCTTGGTTGACTTATTTAAAATAGTGGTTGCCAAAACACTAAAGAGTAAACTCACTCCAAAACGAATTTTTAAAACAAAGAAAATTGTAGCTCTGGTTATTTTAGGATTTGGGGTTCTGCTGTTATTGCAGGGTATGTTCCCTAAAACTTTTGAAAAGAATAAAGAACGCATTGAGCAAATGAATCCTTTGGAAAAATAAAAAAGCAACCTAACTAGGTTGCTTTACTTTTTGAGGCATCGAGCGGATTCGAACCGCTGTACAAGGTTTTGCAGACCTCTGCCTAGCCACTCGGCCACGATGCCTTATTGCGTGGGCAAATGTAACAAAAATTAGTTTTTTACACTATTTACTGATAGTTTTTTCGGCTTTCGGTCATTTTTATCGTTACCTTTTCTACATCACCACCAATTGGAGGATTGATTTTGCTCACCCAAACGGTAGCGTTTTCAATCAATTTGTCTTCATAAAAGATACGATCCAGGATTCGTTTAGCTACGCTTTCCAATAAATGCGAAGGTTTAAACATTTCCTCTCTAATTACTCTGTTCAAAAAAACATAATCCACCGTATCCCTTAATAAATCGCTTGTTGCCGAATTTCTCAAATTGGCATCAACCTCCAAATCTACCCTGTATTCACTCCCTATTTTGGTTTCTTCCTTTAAGCAGCCATGATGGGCAAATAACCTTATATTTTCAACTTTTATGGTTCCCATTAGTTCGTAAAAAAATCAAAAATATTACTTAATGCACTGGTTTTGGCTTTATAAAATTCGGTGTAAGTACAACGCTCACAAGTTACTGAAGTAAACTTTTGATTCTGTACATCAAAAATCTTTGAAAGGGTACCTCCAGTTGCTCTCATTTGACCAATTTTATAGCCTTTATTACCACATTTTGGACACGTGTAATTAAGATTATTCATAAGATAAAATTTTAGATAAAAATAAACATTCTCAAAGAAACAAATATATCTGCCCATCGATTATATTTTCCGTAATTTTGCTCTTTGTTTTAAGAATAGTCAAACTGTATGTCTGAAGAAAAAAAATCTCTAAATTTTTTAGAGCAAATTGTAGAAGAAGATTTAGCAAAAGGATTACCAAAGCAATCGTTACGGTTCCGTTTTCCACCTGAACCTAACGGGTATCTTCATATAGGTCATACCAAAGCCATAGGCATTAGCTTTGGTCTGGGAGAGCGTTACAATGCTCCCGTTAATCTTCGGTTTGATGACACCAATCCTACCAAAGAAGAGCAGGAATATGTAAATGCCATTAAAGAAGATGTTGCTTGGTTAGGTTACGAATGGGATAGGGAAGTATATGCTTCGGATTATTTCCAACAGCTATACGATTGGGCTGTGTTAATGATAAAAGATGGTAAGGCATATGTAGATTCACAGTCTTCCGAGGCCATGGCCGAACAAAAAGGAACACCCACACAGCCAGGTGTTGAAAGTCCGTACAGAAACCGTTCCGTTGAAGAAAATCTGGACTTGTTTGAACGCATGAAAAATGGCGAATTTAAAGAAGGTGAACATGTGTTGCGTGCCAAAATAGACATGAAACACACCAATATGTTACTGCGCGACCCATTAATGTACCGTATTATTCATAAACCGCACCACAGAACAGGAAATGAATGGTGCATTTACCCTATGTACGATTGGACACATGGTGAAAGCGATTATATTGAACAGGTCTCACATTCGTTGTGCTCGCTGGAGTTTAAACCGCATAGAGATTTGTATAACTGGTTTAAGCATACGGTTTATGAGTATGCTTCAGATAAATTGCCTTTACAGCCCAAACAACGTGAGTTTGCTCGTTTGAATTTGAACTATACCGTGATGAGCAAGCGTAAATTGCTCAAGCTGGTTGAAGATAAAATCGTATCTGGTTGGGATGACCCCAGAATGCCTACTATTTCAGGATTAAGACGAAGAGGGTATACTCCTGAATCGTTGCGTAATTTTGTCAAGACCGTTGGCGTTGCCAAAAGAGATAATGTGATTGATGTGGCACTTTTGGAATTCTGCATACGAGAAGATCTCAATAAAACGGCTCCTAGAGTGATGGCCGTTTTGGATCCCGTTAAATTAGTGATTGATAATTATACCGAAGAGGAAGAATGGTTGGAGGCCGAGAATAACCCTGAAGACGAAGCTGCGGGCTCTAGAAAACTGCCTTTTTCCAAAGAACTTTACATAGAAAGAGAAGATTTCAAAGAAGAAGCCAACAGAAAGTTTTTTAGGTTGAGTTTAGGTAATGAAGTCAGATTGAAAAACGCCTACATCATTAAAGCCGAAAGTGTGGTTAAAGATTCTGAAGGCAACATTACCGAAATCCATTGCACCTATGACCCTTTGAGTAAATCAGGTAGCGGTACTGAAGAAAGTAAGCGTAAAGTAAAAGGAACCTTGCATTGGGTTTCTATAAAACATGGAGTTCCTGCCGAAGTCAGGGAATATGACCGATTATTTATGCATGAAGAACCGGATGCCCAAAAGGATGTTGACTTTATTGAACTTTTAAACCCCAACTCTCTAAAAATTCTTCAAGCATTTGTAGAACCTAGTTTGGGAAGTGCCAAAATTGGTGATAGATTCCAGTTCCAACGCTTGGGTTATTTTTGTGTTGATAAAGACTCAACCAAAGAGCACTTGGTTTTCAATAAAACGGTTGGTCTACGTGATACCTGGGCTAAACAGGGTGGAAATTAAAGTTTTTTATGTTTGCTGAAAGTTGTTAAAAATAGGTAGAAGAATCATTTTTATCTTATCTTTAAACAACTAACTATTAAAACTTTAACTATGGATTTCAATTTTTGGGCAGTCCCTGTCGCTGCCATTTGCGCACTGCTTATGGGCTTTGTTTGGTATCATCCGAAGGTTTTTGGAACCGCATGGATGAAAGCCGCCAACATGACCGATGAAAAAATTAAAGGGGGTAACATGGCCAAGATTTTTGGTCTTGCGTTCCTTTTTGCTTTAATGCTCGCCTTTACTTTACCCACCATTGTTATACATCAAACAGGTGCCATAAGTATGGTTGGTGGTTTTAATGAAGTTGACCAAGCCAAGGAGTCTTTTGAGGTGTTCATGAACGATTACGGAACCGCTTTTAGAACCTTTAAGCATGGCGTATTACATGGTGTTTTGGCAGGCATCTTTATTGTCTTACCGGTTTTGGGAACCAATGCTTTGTTTGAAAGAAAAAGTGCCAAGTACATTTTTATCAATTCCGGTTATTGGATCGTTACCCTCGGACTTATGGGCGGTATCATTTGCGCTTGGTTATAATTTGTAAGTTTTAAAACATTATAAAGACTGAAGGAAAAATGCTTCAGTCTTTTCTTTTGTGATTTGGTAACACATAAAATTTTCACTTCTGTAAGTCAATTACCCAAGGATTGGGAAGCTTTGTCCAAAGGCGATGTTTTCCTTCAATCTTCCTATTTAAAGGTTTTGGAAACCGCTTGCCCCCAAACCTTTTGCTGTTACTTTGTGGGTGTTTTCAATAATGATGAACTTGTGGGTATTGCGCTCTTACAACGGGTGGAGTTGTACGCTAGGGATATGTTTAGAAGCCAAGGTGTTTCTAACTTGAAAAAGTTTTTCAGGAATGTGGTTTCCATGGTGTTAAAAGGTCATATTTTGGTTTTCGGGAATTTGATGCACACAGGACAGCATGGGTACAGTTTTGATTCCGAAAAGATAACCAATAAAATGTTTTTTGAAGCTATTTCACATGCCTTGCTTGAATTGAAACAGAATTTAAAATCTGAAAAAGGGAAAAAGGTGAGACTTTTTCTGTTGAAGGATTATTTTGAAGACGATACTATTCATCAGTTTTCAACAGATTTAGAAACTAAAAAATTCATCAAAGCCAAGGCACAACCCAACATGATTCTTTCTATTGATGAAAGTTGGAAGAAACCTTCGGATTATGTGGCCGCGCAGGTAAAAAAATATAGAAGGCGTTTTACCACCGCTAGAAAAAAACTGAAAGTAGAGAAAAAAGAACTTAACTTAG
>JAGQZG010000154.1 GCA_020435705.1 Mangrovimonas sp. | reverse complement strand
TGAAGGAGGTGCCATTGCCAGTACCCGGATCTGAATCTATAAAGTATTCAGCTGAAACAATATCAGCCCCTACTGCAGTAAAATCTTTAATGTATATAATTTGGCGATCATACAACCCCCAGGTTCCATCAGTTACTTGAGCGCGAACATAGAAACTATGGAAGCCTTCTGATAATCCTGTGGTTTGGATATTATAACTTTGAGTCAGATTGCCTGAATTGGAATTAACAACTAAGATGTTTCCATTTCCAACACCTGGGTCGTTGTCAAAAAAGTACTCGGCAGAAAGTAATGTTTGTCCAGATGGAAAACCAGCTAAATAGAGTACAGCTCTGTCGTACAAACTCCAATTGCCCTCATCATTCAGGGTTCTAAAATATAGGCTATGAAAGCCTTTGTTCAAGCCTGTAGTAGGTATAGAATAAGTTTGTGTAAATTCCCCACTGTTACTATTAACCATAATCGTAGTTCCATTACCTACACCAGGGTCATTATCAAAAAAATATTCAGCCGATGTGATGCTTTGCGAAAAATTCGCACACCAAACCAACCCGATAATTAAAAATAGATTTAATTTCTTCATGATATTAATTTGAATTGGATTGGATGGTCACTTCTACATTGTCTCCAGGAGCAACTTGTTCGGTAATAGCAGTAATGGTAACTGTAGGAATACCAGGTGTAAATCCAAAATTATTAAATTCAAAGGCACTACCATCATAAAGTCCAATATCAAATCCATTAACTCCAGCACCTATAGCTGGCGAACCTGCTTGTAAATGAAAGTCATCAATATCTGCCTCGTATTGATTGTTAATAACATTTACAAATAAGGGGTTGACATTGTCAAGATTGTTAGAGCCATTCATGATCTCGTAAGTGCCATTAGGAGTATATGACAGACAGTACTCATATATCACTCCGGCAACATTGATGGCCACAGAGGATGAAGCAGAAGTGTAATAAAAAATATTATTTTGGGCAGTAATACTTCCATTTGCGGAAGAATAGTTTATTATACAATTAGGCGAACCTGATGATGGATGAAAAAAGAAATTGTTTCGTATAGTCACAGATTGATAGTTTTCATCAATGTATACCCTAGTCAATACATTATTGGTAATTATCATATTAGTGGCAAATCCAGAAATTGAAGGCACCACACATCCTTTTACAAGCACATTGTTACATCCAGCATAAAAACTCGAGCCAAAGCTTAATGCATAAAATCTGCAGTTTTCAAAAACTAAATCATTAATTACAGTAACTGAATTTTGACAATCTATTCCACTAAGAACGTAAAGCCCAGTAAATTCTGAACCAGAAGCATTATCTTCTAGAATAATGCTTCCTAAATATGTGTTTTTTATGGTGTTACTATGGCCATAGCCAACAAGCTTCAATTGCTTGTCTATGGTTGCATTTCCATAACTAAGTTCAGAAGCATGTATATAAATAGTGTCTCCAGATGAAGCATTGTCAATAGCACTTTGCAAGTCACTATATTGGGCATTAGCACCTACGGAGTTGTCTACGGTAATAACATTTTGGCCAAATGCAGTAAAAGCAATCAAAGTGGTAAAGAGTGTAAAAAGTCGTTTTGTTTTCATCACAAGAAAAGATTTATGGATTAATAGTTGTTCAAAACTACCTGTCCTTATGGTTTTCATCAAGTGCAAATTAGTTTCTGCAAGGGTTGGGTTATTTTTTGCGTTAAATGTTTTGAGGTTTGTTTAAAAGTGCTAATTTTAATACATTCCTAAAAGAGCAAATTAATAGCCTTATCCCTAACCCAACCCATATGAGGCACCTCCTTTTACTGATTTTCTTCCTTTGTCTATCCAATATAGGCAGAGCTCAACAGCATAAACTGGATTCTCTTGAAAATATACTAACAAGGCATAAGACAGAAGATACCGTTAAATTGAAGTTATTAGATGATTTGGCTAATGGGTATATAAAGATTGATCCTCAAAAAGCCCTTGAATATGCCGACCAACAACTGGCTTTAGCTACAGTCTTAAATCAAAAGGACAAGCTCTCTAAGGCCTTTGTGAATAAAGGGAACGGCTATCTTACACAAAGTGAGGATTCCTTGGCTTTAAAGTGCTTTCAGAAAGCCTATGATATGGATGCGTCTGTGAATAATTCTGAAGGCATGGGTGTGGCATTGTACGGTATGGGCAGAATACATCAAAATAGGGGCGAGTATTCTGAAGCCATTGCTTATTTTCAGAAAGCGTATCTTATTTTTGAGGCGTCCAATAACTATAGAAAAATGGCTGCTATGTTAAACTCTATAGGGGTTAGTCAAATGTACTCCAGTGATAGCCCAAGGGCTTTGGATAATTTTTTAAAGATTATACGCATTTATGAGGATCATGATTTAACGGAGAGCCCAGATATGGCTTCTCCCTTAGGGAACATTGGCCTTATTTATGGCAAGATGGAAGGCAAACTTGAGTTAGCTTTAGAATATCACAATAAAGCTTTGCGTATTCATGAAATTCATAATAACAAACTGGAAAAAGCCAATACTTTGGGAAATATTGCCAATATCTATGATAATATGGGGCAACCTCGAAAGGCCGTTGAATTACAGCAACAGGCTTACAGTTTGTATGAAGAGCTAGGTAGTAAAAGGGGGATGGCAAGTGCCTTAACCAACATAGGTATTGCCTATGTGGATATTGACTTAAATAAAACGGTAGAGTATTTAAAAGAAACTTTGCCGGTATACAAGGAATTGGATGATAAGTTGAACCAAAGTTTGATCATGAATTACTTAGGTGAAGTCTTGCTCATGTTGCCACATACTGCAAATAGCCTAACCGAAGCTAAAAATTATCTGGAACAGTCCAAGGTGTTGGCAAAAGAAGTGGGGAACCTAAGAAATGAGTCCGATGCCTATAATTTGCTTTCTGAAGTTCATGCTGCCAATGGAAACTATAAAGAAGCTTACAACTTGCGTTCACAGGCCATAGAGGTTAAAAACCAACTCATTATCCAAGAAAGTAAAGACGAGATTACCCGCTTGGAAGAACAGTACAAATACGAAAAGAAAGAAGCCGACATAAAAGCCGAACATGAAAAAGAACAAGCGCTTGCCCAAGCTGAAATTGACAGGCAAAAGCTGATTAAAACAGGTTCCATTTTAGGTGGTGGTCTGCTTTTGCTCACGGCTGGTTTTGGATTGTTGTTTTACAAAAGACGGCGCGATGCCGTAGCTTTACGGCAAGAAGCTGAATACAAGGCCACCGTGGCCGAGACCGAACTCAAAGCGCTTCGGGCGCAAATGAATCCGCATTTTATCTTTAATTCGCTCAATTCCATTGGGGATTACATTTCCAAGAATGATACAGACAAGGCCAAAACCTACTTGACTAAGTTTGCCAAAATCATGAGGCAAACCTTGGAAAATTCCAATGAGAAACTAATCCCACTGGATGAAGACCTGAAACTTTTGGAGAACTACATGCAAATGGAAAACCAGCGCTTGGGAAACAAGTTCAGTTATAGTATTGATGTAGATCAAGGTATTGATGTAGAAAACACGTTGGTACCGCCCATGATCCTGCAGCCTTTTGTTGAGAATAGTATTTGGCATGGTATCTCCAAAAAAGAGGGGAATGGCCACATTGCGGTCAAAATCGCGAAAGAAAATGATATGCTCTTATGTGTGGTGGATGATGATGGTGTAGGAATTCAGGAATCCCAAGATACTTCGGGAAGCTTTAAGAAATCCCTTGGGCAGAATATTACCCAAAAACGACTGGAAATCATAAACAGAAAAAAGCCTGCAAAAGGCCGTGTAGATATTCAAAATAAACAAGAAGGACAAGGGGTAACGGTAGAAGTTAGGTTGCCTCTGGAAACAGCATTCTAAATTATGATAAAAACGATTATTGTTGATGATGAACAGCATTGTATAGATTGGCTGAAAGATTTACTGTCGCCGCATCCTGAGGTGGAGATCTTGGCAACGTTCCAATCGGTTGGTGAAGCTGCCAAACTCCTTAAGCATTTTAAACCTGATGTCTTGTTCCTAGATGTCCAAATTCATGATAAGACAGGTTTTGATCTTTTGAAGGAATTAAAAACAGTCGATTTTGAAGTTATTTTCACCACGGCGCACGAGCGGTTTGCAGTTCAGGCGTTCAAGTTCAGTGCGGTAGACTACCTTTTAAAACCCATTGATGAAGACGACTTGCAACTGGCCTTAAGTAAGGTCAAAGAGAAGTTGAAAACCAAGGATTTTTCTGAAAAAATGGATGTTCTGTTATCCAATATCCAAACAAACGGACATCAAAAGAAAATTACGATTCCCACACAAGATGGCTTTATTTTTCAAGACATTTCAGATATCATCCGTTGCCAATCGGAAGGGAATTACACAAATATCTACACCAAAGGAAACAAACAACCGCTGTTGGTTTCCAAAACGTTAAAGACCTTTGAAGAACTACTGGCCGATAGTGGTTTTTACAGAGTCCATAATTCACATTTAATCAATTTGGAATACATTTCTAAGTACACCAAAGGTAAAGGGGGCTATGTGACCATGCAGGATCATACGGTTATAGAAGTCTCCACCCGAAGAAAAGACGACTTTTTAAAGCTGTTGTCCTAAATGGAATCATTTCCTTAGCGTTTCAAGGCAAAGTGCCCTTTTACATTAAAAGCAATCCCGTCTTTTTGTACTTCGGCCAAGAACCAGTAATCATCCGATGGCATATTGGCGCCATTGTAGGTGCCATCCCAACCAGGGGAGTTATAGGCCAAGGTTTTTAATAGCTTGCCATAGCGATCGTAAATGTATACCACAGTACCCGGTAAACTTTCCACTCCTACAATGTGCCACGTATCAAAGTAACCATCATTGTTAGGTGTCATGAATTTGGGCGTGTCAATTACAACAACTTCCTGAGATACATCACTACAGCCGTTCACATCTCTTACGGTTACGGTATGCAATCCTAAAGTAACCGTGTCGAAAACGTTAGACGTTTGCCATGGGCCATGGTCCAAACTGAATTCATAATCGCCCGACCCGCTAATGTCTACGGTAATGCTGTTAGGATCGGCAAAATCGACAGTTGTCGTAAAATTAATTGTTGCAATTTCAGATTCAATGACGGTGAAATTTTTTGTAGCTTCACAACCATAAGGTGTGGTAACGGTAACCCAGTAATCACCTAAGGCATTTGGATACACGTCAATAGCGGCCGAAGTTTCTCCTGTAGACCACAAATAAGTGTCGCCTGCTTGATTCGTACTGGCGTTAATTGTTAAGGGTAAATCATCTAAACAGAGTGCTATGGTGTCCTGTAAATCAACAATAGGTAAGTCGTGTACAATAATACCAAAACTACCTGTGCTAAAACAACCAGTCGTATTATTTTCAATTCTCACAAAAATAGTTTCTCCATCAAAAGCTGTATAATTAGTGTTTAGGGCATTGGTATCAGCTTGGGCATCGGTTTCTGTATTGTAATAAGACACGGTAAAGTTATTGGGATTTTGTCCAGCTAGCAAAGCTGCTTGGTTTTCCGATAGGTCAAATTCCAGAATGGCATCGTCATCATCGTCGCAATCTTCTAAGTCTGGAGCATTGCCAACAAGCGGCAAGGGGTTGATTTGAAGTGTAAATGAGGTTACAGTATAACAACCCGTTGAAGTATTTTCAACTCTAGCAAAAAGTGTCGTATTGTTTGCGGTATAGTTAAAGTCACCAACAATGGCATTTTGATTGGTTTCAGCATCATTTAGACTGGTGTAGTAGGTAATGGATAGCCCAGAAGTGTCATTTACAACCAAACCATTTACCTGAGACAGATTGTAGGTTTGGTCTTCGGTATAGCAAGCTTCTACAGCCCCTAGGGTATTTACAGTTGGAGGAAAATTGACAATCAAATCCAATGGGATGGCTTGATAGCATTGGGTAACGGTATTGGTCACCCGAATGTAAACAGTTTGCGGGTTGCTTGTGTTGTTGTAATTTTCAGGGGTTGTAATTTCACTGGTTTGTGCTTCCAAATCATCCATGGTTTCATAATAACCAATGGCAATGTTGTCA
>JAGQZG010000153.1 GCA_020435705.1 Mangrovimonas sp. | reverse complement strand
CTTGCAGAAGAGTGTTCGGCACCTTGGCCTTCATAACCATGGGGCAACAACAACACAATTCCATTTTGAAGTTTCCATTTATCTTCGGCAGAAGAAATATACTGGTCTATCATGATTTGCGCTCCATTACTGAAATCGCCAAACTGTGCTTCCCAAATGGTTAACGTTCGTGGACTCGCCATTGAATACCCATAATCAAATCCCAGAACACCATATTCTGAAAGCAATGAGTTATAAACGTAGAATTTTCCTTGGTCTTTGGAAACATTTTCCAAGAGAATCACTTCTTCTTCACTGTCTTCCACTTTCACGACCGCATGACGGTGTGAAAAGGTTCCACGTTCTACATCTTGACCGGAAATACGTACATCAAAGCCTTCTTTCAACAAGGTCCCATAGGCCAAATGTTCGGCCATGGCCCAATCCAATCTATCTTCATCAAACATGGCCTTCCTAGACTCTACCAGACGACTGATTTTATTGATGAATTTCTTATCCGTTGGTAATGTTGATATAACATCTGTGATTTCTGATAACACTTCACGAGTACATGTGGTATCAACAGATTTCATCATCACATCTTCTGTCACACAAACAAAATTTTTCCATTCGTCTTGCATGAACGGTGTAATGATTGTTTTATCCTCTTTTCTGGAATCCTCTAATTTTTCCTCTAATGAATTTTTATAATCTTCTTCAAGTTTTGAAACAAAATCTGAATTGATAATACCATCCTCAATCAGTTTTTCGGCATAAATATCCCTTGGATTTTTATGTTTTGCTATTGCCTTGTAGAGTTTTGGTTGGGTAAAACGAGGTTCATCACCTTCATTATGACCATATTTCCTATAACCCAACAAATCGATAAACACATCGCGTTTAAAAGTCATTCGGTAATCCAAAGCAAACATAGCCGCATGTACCACCGCTTCCACATCATCAGCATTTACATGCAGCACTGGTGACAGTGTAACTTTTCCCACATCGGTACAATACGTACTGGAACGGGCATCTAGATAATTGGTAGTGAAACCTATTTGATTATTCACTACGATATGTATGGTTCCTTGGGTTCCGTAACCTTCCAAAGTGGCCATTTGGACCACTTCATAAACAATACCTTGACCAGCGATAGCTGCATCACCATGTACCACTATTGGCAATACTTGAGAGGCATCATTCTTGTATTTATGGTCTTGCTTGGCACGGGTAATCCCTTCCACAACCGAACCTACGGTTTCTAAGTGTGAAGGATTAGGTGCAATATTTAGATTTATTTTATTTCCATTATTGGTCAACCTATCGCTAGTCCATCCTAAATGGTATTTAACATCGCCATCAAAAACTTCTTCTTCATAATCTTTCCCATCAAATTCACTAAAAATGTCTTTGGCCGATTTTCCGAAGATATTTGTCAAGGTACTTAAACGGCCACGATGTGCCATTCCCATCACAAACTCCTTAACACCATAACCCGCTGCTTTTTCTATAATGACATCTAAAGCCGGAATCAATGATTCGCCTCCTTCTAACGAAAATCGTTTTTGCCCCACATACTTGGTGTGCAGAAAGTTTTCGAAGGAAACCGCTTCATTAAGTTTTTTAAGGATGTGCTTTTTTTGTTCAGTATCAAACTTAGGATGGTTGTCGTTTACGTTAAGCCAATTCTGGATCCATTTAATATTTTCAGGATTTCTGATATACATATATTCAATCCCAATAGACTCACAATAGATATTATTGAGATGGTCAAGTATATCGCTTAATGTTCTTGAACCTATGCCTAAAATTTCCCCAGCATCAAACACGGTGTTCATATCGGCATTGCTCAAGCCAAAGTTCTCAAGCTCCAGTGTAGGCGTATACTGCCTTCTCTCGCGAACAGGATTGGTCTTTGTAAACAAGTGACCACGTGTTCTGTAGGCGTCAATTAGTTTTACAACTTGAAATTCCTTCTGTAAATGTTCCGGGATTTGGGTAGAAACTCCCGCTACAATTTCTCCCTTCATTCCATAGCTTTCGGAGCCAAAATCATAGCCTTGGAAAAAGGCTCTCCAACTCGGTTCAACGGAGTCCGGATTTTGTAAATACTGATCGTATAGGTCTGCAAAATATGCAGTATGTGCTGCGTTTAAAAACGAATATTTGTCCATTATGCTGCTTGAGACATTCCCTTTTAGGGAAATTTTTTGTCAAAAATACAACTTTTGGTAAAAATAGATAGGCTTTTAGTATATTTATAACGCCTCTATGTCACAATTTTTTAGCTTATGAAAACTTCCTTTTTTAAAGCCCGAATTTTTATTATTTCCCTGGTGATTTTAGCCTTAGTTCCTAGCACACTCCATAGCCAACAGAAAAGTGATTTTTGGCAACATGTGAGGTTTGGTGGTGGTATAGGTTTAGGCTTTGGCGATGGGTATTTCAGTGGTACTTTAGCTCCGAGTGCCATTTACGAGTTCAATAGTCAATTTGCCATGGGTGTTGGGTTGAACGGAACCTATAATTCCCGTAAAGATTACTATAAATCCTTTATTGTGGGCGGAAGCCTTTTAGGGCTTTACAGTCCCATTCCGCAAATACAATTATCCGCTGAGTTTGAAGAACTAAATGTAAACAGGGATTGGGACAACAGATACTTTTTAAACGAAGACGAAAATTACTGGTACCCAGCACTCTACTTGGGCGGTGGTTATCGGGCGCAAAATGTAACTATTGGCCTTCGCTTTGACGTGCTTTACGACAGTGATAAAAGCATCTATGGCACATCTTGGATGCCTTTTGTAAGAGTCTATTTTTAAGAATATTTATGCCTTAACCATACTTTCTGCCATTCCCTTTGCAGAATGAGAAAAGCCACTTGTTCTGAAAGGACAAGCAAATCACTACCGTCCAATTGCTTGACTTTTTTTTCTGGGACATCGATAATATAAAGCAAGTTAAGATATTCAGCAAACTTCTCGTTAATAAGCTTATAAACGATTTCGTGAAGTTGAAGTTTTAGATCCTGTGGCAAAACGTGATCCTGAAAATCAACATTGATGTTGGCATACAAAAAATCTTTGTTTAATTGATGGATAAGCTTCAAGTAAAGAGATTCCTGGCTGGCTTTCTCTAAAAGGGCGTCAAACGTTTCCGGTAACTGCATCAGACTTTTCTTGTCATTAATTGATTTCCAAAAGTCTTCAAGAGCTGTTTTTTGTCCTCAGAAATACTCAAGTTTTCCAAGCATTCAAAGGCTTTAGTTGTATAATTCTGAATTTCCTTTTGGGTCATTTTTGCAGCTCCAGACAATTCAAAAAGTTGTTTGACGGCTTCAATTTTTTCGGATGGGTTTTTAGGTGAAATCTCAAACAGGTGCTTCAATTCCAATTTTTCGTCTTCATCTGAAAACTCTAGCGTTTTGAGATACAAATACGTTTTCTTGTTTTCAATAATATCGCCACCTACCTGCTTGCCAAAAGTTTTGGGATCACCAAAAGCATCCAAATAATCATCTTGAATCTGAAAAGCGATTCCTAAGTTCAATCCAAACTTGTAAATATGGTCTTGATCTTTTTCTGGAGCTCCTGCAACAATTGCTCCCATTTTCATAGCTGCTCCAACTAACACAGCAGTTTTGTATTCAATCATTTTCAAGTATTCGGCCAGCGTCACGTTATCACGAGTGGCAAAATCCATATCGTACTGCTGTCCTTCACAAACTTCCAAAGCTGTTTTACTGAAAAGCTTGGCCAATGCTTGGAATGTTTCAGGTGTGTAATTTTCAAATAACTGGTAGGCCATGATAAGCATAGCGTCACCAGACAGAATACCTGTGTTCAAATCCCACTTTTCATGAACCGTAGCTTGCCCTCTTCGTAAAGGCGCATCGTCCATAATGTCGTCATGCACCAAGGAAAAGTTGTGGAAAACTTCAATACTCAAGGCGGCGTCCATAGCTTTTTGGTAGTTACCCCCAAAAATATCTGCGGTCAACAAGGTTAAGACCGGTCGTAACCGTTTACCTCCTAAACTTAGAATATAATGAATGGGATCGTAAAGAGACGCGGGTTCTTTTTCAAGCTTGTACCCTTTTAGGTAATCTTCAATGGCTTGTTGGTAAAAAGCGGTTGTTTGCATGGGACAAAAATACACGAAATGCCCAAAACACAACACTAGAAAAATGCCTTCTGCTGAATAAAGCCTAAGGAAATCAATTATTTTTAAAAAAAATTAAAGTAAAAGTCCGTTTCATTCGTCTTATACAGTATGGAACCGGCCAGAACCATTTTAATGTCCAAGAAAGAAAAGGAAAATATCATCTCACATACTGTTAACAGTTACAGTGAAAACCTTATGGCCTATATCAAGCCGAAGGTTAAAACTAAAGAAGATGCAGAAGATATTTTACAGGAAGTTTGGTACCAACTTAGTAACCTGACCAATATTTCGGACATCGTAAACATAGGCCATTGGTTATTTTCGGTCACTAGAAACAAGATTACTGACAGTTACCGAAAAAAGAAGGTGGAAAATCTGGAAGATTATACGTATGAAGAAGATGGTGAGTTTCTCATTAAAGACATTCTTCTTCTGGACAACGATAAGAATCCTGAACTGAAACTCTTCCAGGAGGAAATTTGGAACGAATTATTTAATGCTTTGGACGAGTTGCCCGAAAACCAAAGACTGGTTTATGTTGAAAACGAATTTAATGACAAAACCCTACAGCAAATTGCTGATGAACACAATGAAAATATCAAAACCATTATAAGCCGAAAGACGTATGCCATAAAACACCTAAGGTTTAGACTAGGTAAACTCTATCAAGATTTAAAGAACAATTAAAGCATCACATCATGAACCATAGATTCAAATCCAAAAGAAAACTCTTTTTCATAGTCCCTATTCTCATTTTATTTGGCCTTAGCGCTATTGTCATGTGGCTATGGAACGCCATCTTACCAAACGTTGTCAACGTTAGCAGCATTACTTACTGGCAAGCCATGGGAATTTTAGTTTTAAGCAAAATTCTTTTTGGCGGCTTTGGCTGCGGGAAACACAAACATTCCATGCAAAAAAAGCACTGGCTCCATAAAATGAAGCAAATGACTCCGGAAGAACGTGAGAAATTCAAACAAGAATGGAAACAACGCTTTCAAGAACGCGGTTTCTGTAAAAAAGAAGACTAGAAAAGTGAGTCAACTTAAAGTAAACATTTCTTAACTGTTATCTTTTGATTAAAACTTAGGAAACTTTTTTTGTTTTTAAAGTTTCCTGTTGTACATTTGCGCCTCTTATGGAACAAAAAATATTACAAAATGCAGCAGAAATGTTCTTGAACTACGGGTTCAAGAGTGTTACAATGGATGACATAGCCAACACCATGGGCATCTCAAAAAAAACCATTTACCAATATTATGAAAACAAAAACAAACTAGTAGAAGCCACGACCATGTATGTTTTTGAAAATATTTCACATGGTATTGATTGTATTTGTGAGATAGAGAAAAACCCCATTGAAGAAGTTTATGAGGTCAAGAAATTTTTAATGGAGCACTTGAAGGACGAGAAATCATCTCCTCAATACCAACTCCAAAAATATTACCCTAAAATTTTCGGTTCTATAAAACGAAAACAGTTTGAGGTCATGCAACAATGTGTGACCAGAAACCTGGAACGGGGTATCAAACTAGGTCTTTACAGGGAGGATTTGAACATAAGCATTATTTCGAGAATTTATTTCAACAACATGGTATCCTTAAAGGATAAGGAATTGTTCCCACTTCAAAACCACTCTATGAACACCTTAATGAACACATACTTAGAATACCACCTAAGAGGCATTTGCACTCCAAAAGGCGCAGAAATTCTCACTCAAATTTTAAAAGAAAACCCACTCAATCAATGAAACAAAAAATAATTATCCTACTCATTTTCCTGTTAGGGCAAGAATTGGTTTTGTCCCAAGAAACCCAAAACTATCGGTTTAGCTTGCAAGAAGCTATTGATTTTGCACTGGAAAACAACCGCACGGCAAAAAATGCTGCGTTGGATATTGAAGCGGCCAAAAAACAAAAATGGGAAACCACAGCTACTGGTTTACCACAAATCAGTGC
>JAGQZG010000152.1 GCA_020435705.1 Mangrovimonas sp. | reverse complement strand
ATCCAGACGGTGACGGCTGGGGCGGACCAAGTTCAGAAAACCCTTATTTCAATCAGATAGCCACCCATAGTTACAGTGTTGGAAATGATTTTAACCACCAAAGCGCTAGAACTAAAGAGTATGTAAAACGAGTAATAAAACAATGGGTTGAAGAATTTCATATTGACGGTTTCCGTTGGGACTTAACTAAAGGTTTTACGCAAAACTGTACCAATAATGAATCTTGTACCAATAGTTATCAAGCTGATCGTGTTGCTATATTGAAACAGTATGCCGATTATTCTTGGTCTTTGGATCCGGATCATTATGTGATTTTTGAACACTTAGGACAAGACAATGAAGAACAAGAATGGGCTAATTACAGACTAGATGAAGGTAAAGGTATCATGCTTTGGGGCATTATGAACAGTCAATATAACCAATTGACAATGGGCTATGCTTCAAGTTCAAACTTTGACAGAATGGGTTATCTATCCAGAGGTTTCAATGGCCCAAGGCTGGTAGGTTATGCTGAAAGTCATGATGAAGAACGCTTGATGTATAGAAATCTTCAATATGGAAATAGCTCTGGCGGCTATGATGTGACCAACTTAAATACCGCCTTATCAAGAATGCCAGCTCTAGGCGCCGTGACCCTTACTATTCCAGGTCCTAAAATGGTTTGGCATTTTGGAGACTTGGGAATGGAAAATTCTATTTTTACTTGTGACAACGGAACTGTAAACGAACCTGGAGGCACTGACGGTGATTGTAAGCTTTCAACCAAACCCCAACCACAATGGACCAATAACTGGTTAGGAGACAGCAACAGAAGTCAAATTTATGAGGCTTGGTCAAGATTGAATGCCTTAAAAATTAATAAAGATGTTTTTGAAGGCAGTTATTCTATAGATTCTGGCGATTTAACTCCACGAATTTTTATCTGGGACGACGCCCTTCCAAGTACAGAATTGAAAAACGTTGTTATTTTGGCCAACTTTGACGTGGTTGCACAAAATGTGGTACCCGATTTCCCCTATACAGGAACATGGTATGATTTGATGGACGATACGGGTTCAACTTCAATAAATGTTTCCAGTACCACAGCCACTATTAATTTACAGCCAGGAGAATTTAAAATCTATGGAAATCAAGCTGTAATGACTTTAGGTTTAGAAGAATTTGAAACCACTAATGTCCGTTTGTATCCTAATCCAACCAATGGAGTGTTTACTTTAAACACCAATACAAGCAGTGTTTCTATTTATGATCTTACAGGGAAATTGGTTAAACAGTTTGACGGGAACTTTACTTCTGGATATTCTTTTGATATATCCAACTTAACTAAAAGTATATACTTAGTAACTATAAAAACAGACTCAGGAGCTTTAAAAACCACTAAACTTGTAAAATTCTAATTTGAATTAAAATACCTGAGCGAAAAAGCGCCATCCTAGGATGGCGCTTTTTTTATATCTAACTATATTATGCCTTTATTTATTCAAATACGTTTTATTCAAGGCATCATAGATGGAAATAACATCTTCATTAACATTGCCTGCGTTATCAAACATGTTGGTTCGCCAACTTAACGGCTCCCAAATTGCAGCACCTTTACCCATATCATCTGGTAAATTGAAAACTATATCGTGTACTTCTTTTTTGAAATCCGAATATTCTACCACATTTACAGGCTTATTATATCTTCTGATCAAATCATTGAGATTGGCATTCAAATCGTTTAAAGTTCCATGCCATCTAGGGTAATAGGAAAGTCCTATAATATCAAACTGAACATCTCTAGCCAACATATTGTCCAGCCAAAAAACAGCCTCATCATTTTGACCGCCCAAGGCAATATGCAACATGATGGGAATGGTTGCGTCTACATTATTCACCCCTTGTATACCTGCCTTCAACAACCCCGCTAAACCGTCTGGATTTCCTATATAACCATCGGGCCAAATCATCCCATGGTTAATTTCATTGCCTACTTGTACCATGTCTGGAAAAACATGTTCATCCTTCATTCTTTTCAGCACTTCAGAGGTATAATTGGTCACCTCATTCTGAAGTTCATCAAAGCTTAAACCTTCCCATGCTTTTGGCTTATTTTGCTGTTGTGGGTCAGCCCAATAATCACTGTAATGGAAATCCAACAAGAACTTCATTCCTGCTTCTTTGATTCGTTTTGCCATGGAAATAGTATGCTCTAAATCACAAAATCCATCCTTTGGTGAATAGCCTTTTTCATTTTCGGGGTTTACAAAAACTCTTAATCTTATATAGTTAAAGCCATGCATTTTCAAAAGTTCCATAGCATCTACTTCTTCTCCTTTTTCGTAAAATTTCCGGTCTCTACTTTCCAGTTGAGGTAACCAAGAAACATCAGCACCTATCATTCTATCTATCGGCTTAGTGGTTTTGGGCAACTGGTCTTGGGTTGGGGTTTTATACACAAACTCGGCAGGAATCGTATGGATTTCATGGGCTCCTGGCCATAACTTGCCCGATTTCACCTCAACCTTCACTTTATCCGGTTGTGTGCCAGCCACAAAATGTAAATTGAAAAGGCCATTTTCAAGTTTGGCCTTAGCATAACTGTTCCCAAGAGAATCTTTACCATAGGAAAAAGCATCCCCTGTTTCAGTTTTTAAAGACCCACTGCCCGTTACAAAAATTTGAATGGAGTCCTGATCGGTAGTAATTTCTTGTCCTAGGCTATCGGTAACCGCTACACGCAGTCTGGTTTCTTCTTTACCATCGGCAATCAAAGTTGTGCTATAACTGGTAAGCATGACCGAAACCGGTTTTCCCTTTTCTACTTGCATCAAGGATGAATAATCTTTCAACGGAGCTTCCACAACCTCTTGGGTTTGCTGAGCTTCTTTTTTACAGCCAAACCCCAGAAGCAAACTTAACAGTATGGCATATTTAATTACTTTCATAGTATGATTATTTATAGTTATTAGGCATCGTTACTTTGAAAATGCCCACTTGACAATTCGTATAATCTTTGGGCAGCCATTTCCGGTGTAATGTCTCGTTGTGGCATTCCAAACATTTCATAGCCCACCATGAACTTCTTGACCGTAGCACTTCGAAGTAATGGCGGATAAAAACTCATGTGCCAGTGCCAATGTTCATTGCTATTACCATTGGTTGGCGCTTGATGAATTCCACTGGAGTAAGGAAAAGAGCAATTGAAAAGCTTGTCATAGGCTTTGGTTAAAACCGAAATAGCTTCAGAAAAGAACAAGGTATCTTCAATTGTCATTTCTTGAATGTGTTTTTGCGTTTTTTTAGGGATTATCATAGTTTCAAAAGGCCAAACAGCCCAAAATGGCACCAATACTACGAATGCCCTGTTTTCAAAAATGATGCGCTCCTTCAGCTTTAACTCCTGTTTTAAGTACTCTGAAAGTAAAGTGGTCTGGTTTTCATCATAATGTTTTTTTTGCTGAATATCTTTTTTCTTTGCTTCGGTGGGAATGGATGATTGTGACCATATTTGACCATGAGGGTGCGGATTACTGCATCCCATAATGGCTCCTTTGTTTTCAAATATTTGTACATAATTGATATTCTCCTGTCTCCCCAAGGAAGCATACTCGTTCTGCCAAGTATGGACCACTTTCTGGATGTCCTTGACCGTCATTTGAGCCAAGCTTTTGGAATGATCAGGACTAAAACAAACCACCTTACAAATTCCTTGTTCACTTTCGGCTTTTAAAAGGCCATCGTTCACTTCAAACGATTTGTTGTTATAATGCAGTGCCGAAAAATCATTGACAAACACAAAAACATCTTCATAATTGGGATTCACTTCTCCATTCGCTCTTGTATTGCCCGCACATAAATAGCAGGTTTCATCATAACTGGGTCTAATATCCGGCGTGGTTTCTTCTTGTTGGCCTTGCCAAGGTCTCTTTGCCCTATGTGGCGATACCAAAACCCATTCGCCAGTAAGCGGATTATATCTTCTATGTGAAAAGTCGGTTAAATCTGTAGTTATCATTAGTTTTTTATTAAATGAGTGCCTTGTGAAATTTTTACAAAATAGATAGAACAGTTTCTATCAAACTTATTCTTGTAAGCCTTGGCTATATCTTCCGTAAACTGTTTTACGGACTCTTTTTTGACAATGTTTATGGTACACCCGCCAAAACCACCACCCATCATTCGTGATCCAATGATATTTGGATTCTGCCTAGCCTCTTCAACTAAGTAATCTAGTTCTACACAGCTGATTTTAAACTGATGTTGGGCACCCAAATGCGCTTTGAAAAGCAACTTTCCAAACTCTTCGATATTGCCATCATTAAGGGCTTTTCCAGCCATGAGAACCCGTTCATTTTCCTGAATTATGTACAAAGCTTTTTGGTACTCTTCTTCTGTTAATAGATTTTTGATAGTCATTAAACTGGCTTCAGAAGCATCTCTCAGAAAACCCACTTTTAATAGTGAAGCTACTTTTTCGCAAACATCTCTTCGGTCATTATATTCAGCTTCAACAAGTTTGTGGCTCACATTGGTATTGATCAACACCAACTGGTGGTTTTCAAATTCCAGGGGAAATAATTTCGATTCAAGGGTTCGGCAGTCCAGCAAAACGGCTTTATCTTCTTCTCCAAACATACTCGCATATTGATCCATGATACCGCAACGCACCCCAACATAATTGTGCTCGGCTTTTTGTGAAATAAAAATCATGTCTCTCTTGCTCAATCCTAAATTGAACAACTCATTCAATCCAAACACCACACTATTTTCCAAAGCAGCCGAGGAAGAAAGCCCTGCGCCTTGAGGGATATCACCGGCAAAAACAAAATTGAAGGCTGGTACTTGAATGCCCTTTTTCTCCAATTCACCAACAACACCTAACACATAATTACGCCACTCACCATTAGGTAAAGGCTTGACCTCTTTGGGGGAAAACTCAAAAGGGATCCCAAAATCGGCCGAAAACAAATGACATTTTCCGGAATTATTTTTTCCTATGGCCGAAACAATACCCTTATCAATAGCTGCCGGAAAAACAAACCCTTCATTATAATCGGTATGTTCACCTATTAGGTTAATTCTCCCAGGCGAATCAATTAAAATAAAGTCGTTTCCAAACTTTTCTTGGTATAGATTTTTAACTCGGTCAATTAGTTCTTGTTTCATACTTTATAATGAATTTCTAACAATCAATGCATTAGGGTTTTCTATTTGGAACCTTTCATTTTTTGCAATCATTTCGGCCAAACGTTTCCCCATTAATTTAAAATCAGTAGAAATGGTTGTGATACCACCCTCAACTATTTCCTTTAACAACGTGTCATTGTATGAAATAACACCAATATCTTTTCCAATCTCTAGATTGGTTTCCTTTATTTTTTTGATCAACACAATTAAATCCCTGTCATCCAAGATAAGATAGGCCTCTCCTTTTTGGAGGTTTCTGCCTTCAAGTGTTTTTATCACTTCATGATTAAATTGGGTTTCTTTTCTGAATTTTTGAAACCCGTTGAGCATTCCCAGTGGTTGCTTGGAATCTGGAAACAAAAGCACGAGCTTATCGTATTTTTTCAGTCTAGAAAGTGCTTGCTTGAGACTCCTATAGATATCGTTCTGAAAATTTTGATGTATTGATGGATAGTGTTTTAATTCTTCATGGGTTTGATCCAGGATAAAGACCTTTTCATTGGGCAACTTCTCAATCACTTTATTAGTATGTGGCAAATTTGCGGGCATAATTACATAATGATTGTAATTGCCAACACTGTCATAAATATGCTTGCTGAACACCTCAAAACTGAAATGATGGAAAAAAATATCTACCTGAATATCCTCTTGTAGGTTTTCCAAAAACGAATTGTACAAATCTTCTTTAAAAGCATTCAGTTCATCAAACAAGACAAATATTTTCTGTTTAATCTTTATGTTATTGCTCTTAATATAATAGCCCTTTCCTGAGACCGATTCTACAATCCCCCTAGCTTTCAGTTCGCTAAAGGCCATCAAAACCGTGTCTCTTGAAAGTGAGAACTTGTTCCTTATACTGTTTATTGATGGCAATTTGTCACCTTTCTTAAGCAAGCCGTTCATGAGCCCTTCTTCAACCGAAGTAACTATTTGCCTATACTTTGGCGCTCCTAAATGTTCATCCACCGAAATTAAACTCA
>JAGQZG010000151.1 GCA_020435705.1 Mangrovimonas sp. | reverse complement strand
CTGCTATATTTGCTATCTATGATTACGTTGGATTCAAAATACAGTACCACTGCCGAATATGTCTCCCTGTTCGCCATGATAGCGTTAACGGTGGTGGCTATTTTCAACAAGAGTATTTCTGTATTCTATATTATTTACTTGTTTTGGTGGGATGAATTTTTAAAGACCATTTTTGACACCTTAAGGTATTGGTTCAAAAAAGAATTGATTGATGATGTTCCCAGATTCAAATCAAACACGCGCGGAAGAATGTTCTTTTTGTTCATTTACTTTGTCTTTATTGTTTTATGTTTTGGTTTTATGCTTGATTGGGACAATAAAGATTTGATGATCTTAAATTTTAGGGTCCTGTTTTTTAACAATGCACTATTTGATTTCACCATTTTTAGCTTTCTATTGCGTGAAATCTATTTATACAGAAACCAAACTCAGAAAATTGATTCACATTCAATCTTGTCTCGAGGCATCATAACACTTCACATCTCTATCATTTTAGGAATATTTGCCTGGTTTTTCTTGGCCAACAAGTTTCCTTCTCTTAAACAGTATTCGGCTGTACTGGCTATTACACCCTTTTTGCTTTTCAAGATCTTTTTTGAAATGGCCGAGATTAAAGAAAACAACCGCCTAAGAAAATCATCTGGCCTTTAAGCCGAATTTCGACTGGCATTGATGTTACCAAACAACGAACGCGTCACAATTTTTTCATACACCTCGATTTCCTTTGGGTCGGATTTTGGATCTTTTCTTAAGTCCTGCACCTTTTTTAAGGCATACTGCTGAATGGTTAGCAATGGAAGTACAATATCTTCCCTGATCCGAATGGACGCACGGCCAGAAGGTTCTTCTTCCATCAATTCCTTATACCCTGTAAGCTTAAGAATTAAACGTTTGGTGAGGAGATACTCTTGATAGATAATATTCCAAAACTCTCCAAATTCAGGATCTTCTGCCATGTATTTGGTTAAATCAAAAAAGGATTTGGACAAGGACATCATACTGTTTTCAATCAAGGTTTTGAAGAACATGGAGTTCTTGTACAGTTGTTTCACCTTACGGAATTCCCCCTTATCATCATAATACTTCAACGCTGTGCCCACGCCAAAGAAACCAGGAACATTTTGCTTCAACTGGCTCCAAGAGCCCACAAACGGTATAGCCCTCAAATCTGAGAAAACCAAGGTGTCTGATTTACCCCGCTTGGACGGACGGCTACCAATATTGGTTTTTGCGTAGTATTTAAGGGTACTCATGCGTTCCAAATAAGGTAAAAACATAGGATGCCCCTTAAACTCTGAATAGGCTTTAAAGCTTATTTTGGCCAACATATTCATAACAGCTTTATCACTTCGTTCCATTTTCAGATGGGCATCGTTCAACTTGTTGAAAATACCCGAACTAATAAGTTGCTCAAGATTATATTGCGAAGATTCCAGCGTTCCAAAATTGGAACTAATAGTTTGTCCTTGTATAGTTAACTGTACTTCTTTGTCTTCTATAGTTGGGCCCAAAGAGGCGTAGAATTGATGTGTTTTACCACCGCCACGGGCTGGTGGCCCACCACGACCATCAAAGAAAATAACGGTTATCTTATATTTTCTTGAAATACGTGTCAACTTTTCTTTCGCCTTAAAAATGGCCCAATTGGCCATTAAATACCCTCCGTCTTTGGTTCCATCACTAAACCCTAGCATAATGGTTTGCTTATGGTTTCGGGAATCTAAATGCTTCTTGTATTCAGGGTTGGTATACAGTTGTTCCATAACCAGATGGGCATTTTCCAAATCATCTACGGTTTCAAACAGCGGCACAATATCTACCGTTAGTTTCTCCTGAAATGCCATTAACTTTAACATAGCGAACAACTGCATGACATTCAAGGCCGTTTGGTTATTGCTTATTATATATCGGTTGGCTGCTTGTTCTCCATTGGCGTCTTGAATCTGCTTAATAACTTGCATGGTTTTCAAAGTTTCAACCGTAAAGGAGTCCTTAAATAATTTTAAATCAACCGGTCCATTGACCTTAGAGAGAATCTTGATTTGCTGTTTTTCAGTAAGTTCATTATAGTTTTCCGGAAACAAATCCGATCCTTTAGCAATCAGTGTAGTTACCATATTGGTAAACACATTGTGATGCTGCCTACTATCTTGGCGAATATCTAAGGCTGCAAAATGAAATTTAAACAGATTGATTTTATGGATAAGACTATTCACTTCCTGTAAATAAAGTGACTCGTGCTCTTTAATAATAACCTCTCGGATATTTTTCATTTCCTCCAAAAATTCTTCCCATGTAATTGCTTGTTTTTTATTGGGATCTAAACTGTACTCGTAAAGTTGGCGTTCTAACTGGATAATGCGTTCCTCTACACCTCTAAAGGTTAGTTTTCGTCTTAATTTTCGGATATCTCTATAGTAATTCCTTAGAATAGTTTGTTTTAAACGCTCGGCAACTTGAAGAGTGATTTCGGGAGTTACAAAGGGATTTCCATCGCGGTCACCGCCAGGCCAAAAACCAATATTAATGATATCGTTTGTGAGCTTAAAATCATCAAAAATATTTTCTTGTAAATAATCGAAAATACTTCCAAAAGCGTAATAAAACACATTTTCCAGATACCAGATCAGGCTTACAGCTTCATCATAAGGTGTTGGTTTTTCATGCTTAAAAAAAGGTGTTTTACCTAATTGAGCCAACAGATTATTGATACGCAGTAAATCGTTGTCACGAATGGCTTCAGTCAAATCGGTTATAATACCCAATACTGCACCTGGATAGAATTGCGTGGGGTGAGCCGTTAACACAATACGCACCTTGAATTCCTCCAGGAATTTCTTCAGCATGTCCATTTTGTTTTCGGCCTTGGTGCTTTCCTTCAAACTTCTCAAGGTTCCTATCCCATCCATGTTGTTTACCACAGGAAACGCCGCATCTTCAATGGCATCAAATAAAACCACTTGTCTTTCAATGTACTGAATGAATCGAAACAACAAATTGATCTTACTTTGATTGTTTCGCCTTGCTTGATATTTCTTGAAAAAAGTCTCTACAATCTCCGTTGGATTATGCCCTTCTTGAAACCCGTTTTCACAAGTTTCATGGAATAACGGTAATAACACCCCTGTTTTCCCAATTGTATCAAAAGGCAAAGTCATGAAGATGCTGTTATAAATATGGTACTTTGAAAGTACGTTTAGATTAAACCGTGTGAGTTTGGATTGTGTTGCCATAGTCATTTTGCGAAGTATAAAAGTACTAAAGCCAGAGGATAAGTTCCAAGTCCTGATGCGGTTTTATCAATTATTTAATACGATTGTTATAAGATAGAACCTAAGGAGGTGCCCTTGAGTGCTAACTATTTAATATCTAATCGCAACTAGGAGCCAACCTTTAGGCTGTTTTTCTTATATATTTCCAGGATTACTTCGGAAGTTTCTTTAGCACTTTTCCCACTTGCAGTAGGTTCACTACCTGTTGCTACAGCCTTTTCAAAATCAACTATAATTTTTTTATGGGCACTGGTATCACTCACACTAGCACTAGAGGCCCCATCATGCCTGTAGTTATACTGCTGGTCGGTGGGATTCGGGATGTTGTCAAAATGCCATTGGGTAATAACATCATCCACCATAGTAAAACTTCCTTTACTGGTATGCACTTCTAACCGAGCTGCAAATCCGGGTCGTGTCGCTGTAGAAGCAATGATAGTCCCTATCATTTTAGGATACTTTAGTAGTGCCGCTCCATGGTCTTCCACTTCAATTTGATGAGAAAACGTGTCCAGCATGCTTACTACTTCAAGAGGTTTTCCAAAAAACCATGTATAAATATCTATATTATGGCAAGCCTGTTGCATAAATGGTCCGCCGCCATCAATGTCATAGCCACCCCGATAAGCAGAACTATCGTAATAGGCTTGATCGCGATAGAATTTAGCCGACAAATCTGCGGCAAACACTTCTCCAAGGCTTCCTTTTTCAAGTAACTGTTTTACAGATAAATTATCAGGAGCCGTGCGTCTTTGATAGGCAATTGCAAGTGTTATCTTTTTCTTGCTACAAAGCTCTAATGTTCGTTCCATATCGGGTACACTGATACCTAAAGGCTTTTCACAAATTACATGCTTACCAAGTTTGGCGGCCGCTTCAATACCTGCACTGTGCATCCCATTGGGGGTTGTTACTATCACAGCATCAAAATCTACCGACACCAATTCCAACGCTGTCCAGCTAGGAACATGTGAAGCGATTGCCAGTTTCTTCCCCGATCTGCTCACGCAACCCACCAACTCGCTAGTAGGCAATTCGCTTAGTGCCTTCACATAGGTGTTGCTAATGTTTCCTGTTCCTATGATAATATATTTCATAATACGACCTTGTTTTATTTCCATCAAGTTTTGTCCAGTTTGGGTAACTAAGGTATAAAAAACTGAAGGGAGAAGAACAGGATTGAGTTAAATAGTGAAGGGAAAGTGTACCTTATGGTTAATTTAAAGCAATTGTGCAAGCCCACACGATAGCTTGGAGCTTGCACAAAACCATAGCCATGCCTTTATTTATTCCCCAGCATTAAGAGTTCATTGCAAATAATTTCAGTGACATAGCGTTTTTCACCTTCTTTCGTTTCGTAGCTCCTAGAGGTTAGCTTGCCTTCTATGATAATCTCTTGGCCTTTGTTTACATAACTTTCCACTACTTTTACCAAGCCATTTTTCACGACAATGTTGTGCCAGTAAGTACGCTCTACCTTGTCGCCTTTTTTGTCTTTGTAGCTGTCATCGGTTGCCATAGAGAATTTGGCCATTTTTGTGCCATCATCAAACGTGATAATTTCAGGGTCTTGTCCTAATCTTCCAATCAACTGTACTTTGTTTCTAAGTGTGTTCATGCTAAATAATTTTAAGGGTTAAACAGTTAATACTATCGAAACTTCTTAATGACTGTAGGGTCTTCTGTTTCGACAAGGCAAAGATGTGATGCCTCTGGGAAGAGAATCGGTTATTAATCGTTTACATTCGATTGTAGTCGTTTGTAGTTATTTAACCCTCCTTAGTAATGGGAACTATATGGAGACTATATACATTATGGGACAAAAAAGAATTCTTAAAATTTATCTCTTCAACGAAAAATGTGAGCTAAACTCTTTGCTTTCCCCTGTTTCAAGTTCTTTATACTTTATAGTAAACCAATAGTCGTTGCGGGGCAATGGCTTGCCGTGAAAAGTTCCGTCCCAACCGCCTCCCGCAGGGCTCATTTGTTTCAGTAATTTGCCATAGCGGTCAAAAATAAAGATTTCAGCCTGCGTGTGTTCCATCCCGTAAATGTTCCAGGTGTCGTGATAACCATCGCCATTAGGGGTTAAAAATTTAGGGTAGCCAATAATTTCGATGTCATTAATCACAATAAAACCGCACGATGGATTTTCTGTTTTAGCATCATACACCGTAACGGTATGTATCCCTGAGGGCACATTGTAAAATACGCCGCCATTATCCAGGATGGCTCCACTATTCAGCTGATACACATAGTGGCCATAACCTTCAACCTGTACTGAGATGGTCTGTTGGTTATCAAAAGGCTGGGAAGTTGCCACACTCACTAAATTAGGAGGCCCCGATTGTATGACTTCAAATTCATTACTTACCCCTGAATTACAGGAAAGATTGGCCTGTGTATTAGTTACCTGAACGCTGTAGTTTCCCGGCGAAACGGTATCCACTTGATAATTATTGGAAGTAGCTCCAGCAATTATTCCTCCATCCAAATACCATTGGTAAGTGTATTCGGCACCCTGAAGATTGCAGGCAAGAGTAAGGGTATTTAAAAGGTCATCTGTTGTATAATCTACACATAAGGTATTGTTCCCATCTACCGAGTAAATGATGGGTTCAATTAAAGGGCTTACTTCCAACTCCAAGGAGGTTACCGCAATACAGTTGGTTACCGTGTTGAGGTCTTCCACCCTTATATAAATGGTTTGGGCATATGGCGAAGCTGTATTTTGATAGGCTTCAGGATTTGTTATGGGGGTATTCCCATTCAAAGCTTCATTTTCTGTAAAATGATAGGTAATTGAATAAAGGTTTGGGTCTTGGCCATTTAAGATTTCTGTTTCAACACTGGTCAAATCAAAAATTTCCACACCATCATTAGCATCCAAAAAATCACATGTTATCAAAGCCGAAGGCGTGGCCACTTGAATGCCTGTTTGTACTTCTAGGTTATAAGGA
>JAGQZG010000150.1 GCA_020435705.1 Mangrovimonas sp. | reverse complement strand
TGTAACCATGGGCAAGCAGTGCAGTGTATGGTTCAATGCAGTCATCCGTGGCGATGTGCACTATATAAAAATGGGAGACAAGGTAAACGTGCAAGACGGTGCCGTGATTCATGCCACCTATCAAAAATCGCCTACCAATATTGGCAATAATGTGTCCATAGGCCATAATGCTATTGTACATGGCTGTACCATTCATGATAATGTGCTCATTGGAATGGGCAGTATTGTCATGGATGATTGCGTGGTGGAAAGTAATAGCATTGTTGCGGCAGGCGCTGTAGTTACCCAAAATACGAGGGTAGAAGCAGGCAGTATTTATGCAGGCGTTCCAGCTAAAAAGGTTAAGGACATCAGTCAAGAGCTCATTTCAGGAGAGATTGATAGAATTGCCAATAACTATGTAAAATATTCAGGGTGGTTTAAGGAGGATAAGTAAGGCATTCCCTTTCAGGTCGCGCTTTCACTACTCGCTTTTTTGTTTGGAACATAAAAGGCATCGCTTTATTCCATAAGACAACGGCAAACAAAAAGAGCTCAAACATGCCGTTCAATCGCTAATGCACAGTTGGGCTAAAATGCTAAATATTCTGCGGTAAAATGATTTCCCAAAAGGGACTGCATGACCTCGGGATTACTGTTTGAATAGAATTTGGTGCTTGACTGTTGGGTGCTCGTATTAAGCAAGCGGTTTTGCTGCAAAACGTTTTTGGTTTGCCTAGCCACCGCTTCCCCAGAATCAATAATTTTAATGTGCTCAGGAAGGATTTCCAAAAGCAAAGGCATCAAATACGGATAATGGGTGCAACCCAATACCAAATGGTCTATATTGGCTTGTATCATGGGTTCTAAATATAATTTGAGCAAGGCCTTCATCTCTTCAGAATATAACTTTCCGGTCTCAATCAGTTGAACAATACCTTCGCCGTGTTGTTCAATTACGTTTATCCCCGAACCATACAAAGCTGAGGTGTTGGAAAATAACTCACTGCTTAAAGTCCCTTTGGTGGCCAAGATTCCAATGGCTTTGGTTTGGGTTTGTAGAGCGGCCGGCTTAATGGCTGGTTCAATTCCTATAAAGGGGACATCATATTTGGAGCGAAGGGTTTTAATGGCGTTTGTAGTAGCCGTATTGCAAGCAACTACAATGAGTTTGCAATCTTTTTCAAGCAGAAATTCGGTATTCTTAATGCTTAACTCAATTATTTTATCCTTTCCTTTTAGCCCGTAAGGTGCGTTCTTGCTATCCGCCAAATAAATGGTGTTTTCGTGGGGCAACAAGTGATGGACCTCCTTCCAAATGGAAGTGCCGCCAACCCCGGAGTCAAACAGGCCAATAGGATTTTTGCTCATAGTTGTAAAAATAAAAAAGCTGCTTTGATTAAAGCAGCTTTTATAAAGGATTTTTAAGTAAGATTAAATTCCTAATTCTTTCTTTACGTCATTTAATAGATCTTTACCATCGGCCATAATTACACCGTTTCCTTGGCTAGAGTCCAAAACGTATTCATAACCTTGGGCACGGGCAACTTTAAGGATAGCTGCTTTAGCTTTCTCGGTAATTGGTTGCAACAAATCCATTTCTTTTTGTTGCATGTCACGTTGTGCTTGCGCTTGGTATTGACGGATGTTGTTTTCCATGGTTTGAAGCTCTTGGGCACGTTTGGCATTTTGCTCAGTGGTTTGAGTGGCTGCTTCAGAATCGTACTGTTTTGCTTTGGTATCAAGCTGAGTAGCCATATCCTTGATGTCGGCTTCATAGGTTTTCCCTAATTTTTCCATTTGTGCTTGAGCACTTTTCATTTCCGGCATAGCTTGGATCAAATCGGTTGAATTGATATGAGCAACTTTACTCTGTGCTTGGGCAAATCCCAACACTCCTAAACTAAGCACTGTAGCAAATAAAATGGTTTTCAATTGTTTCATTGTGTTAAAATATTACTTGTTTAAATTATTTTAATTTCCGCCTGAGTCGTTATTGTCCTCAGAATTTTCATTGTCTTTATCTTCTTTCGCTTTTTCGCGTTCAGCTAACTTTTCCTGTCTTGCTTTTTCTCTTTCTTCCAAAAGTTTTTGCCTACGTTCTTCTTGTTCTTTTTTCTTGGCATCCCTAGCTTCTTGTTGTGCTTTTCTTTTAGCATCTAGCTCTGCTTGACGTGCGGCACGCTTTTCATCCAGTTCTTTTTGGCGCTCTTCTTGGGCTGATGTATCTTCTGGAATCAGTTCTTCTTCTTCGGCTTCTTTACGCTCTTTCTTGGACGATGCTTGCTCACGTTTGGCCGTTCTTGTTATGATTCGAACAATTTGGTCGCTTAAATCAAAACGTTGTGCAGAATATAACATGACCACATCGGCCGATTTGTCAAAAATAAAATCATAATTGCGATCTTCGGCTATATCTTGAACGGCAGCAAATATTTGGTCTTGAATAGGCTGCATCAAGGCTTTCTTTTGAAGTGAAAGGTCACCATCAGGACCAAAACGTTTTTGTTGGTAATCCAGGATTTCCTGTTCTTCAAAAGTGATATCTTCTTCGCGTTCTTCAATGAGCTCTTTGGTAAGCAAGGCTTTTTCATTGCTCAAGTCTTTGCGCTTTTGCGCAATAACACCAAGACGTTGCTCTATTTCGGCTTTCCACTGTTCAACTTTGGTTTGTAATTGTGCAGTAGCTTCTTGGTACTCGGGAATATTCTGTAAAATATATTCGGTATCAATATAACCTATTCTAGCACCATTACGCTGTGCAGTTATATTGAGCGTGCACAATAGTAAGAATGTCAATAAAAAAAGAACTTTGATTTTCATCTGTTTTAGCATAATTTTCATTTTATATAATCCAAAGTGACAGATGATTTTTTTTGGAATTCTGTCCTTTTACGAATTACAGTTTTCAAAATTAACGAAATTTAACTTTAAAAATTTTAATTCAAAAAGTATTTCCGAAAAAGGAATAGAAAATATCGTGCCAAAATTAAAATTGCTGACCAATAATAAAGTGTGTTTCCCAACCATTCTTTCTTGTTTCACCTGGTAATGGATCAAATCCGTAACCAAAGTCTATCCCTAATAAACCAAAGGCAGGCATAAAGATTCTTAATCCCGCACCGGATGATCTTTTAATGTTAAATGGATTGTAATCTTTGAAACTTTCATAGGACGCACCACCTTCCAAGAAACCAAGTACAAATATTTTGGCTTGAGGTTTCAACGAGATAGGATATCTTAATTCCAAGGAAAATTTATTGTAAATAGCAGCACCATCTATCTGATTTCCATTTTCGTCAATAGGAACAAGTGATTGATTAGGATAACCACGTAGTGCAATAGCTTCACGACCATCTAAACTGTAAGTGCCCAAACCATCTCCGCCTAAATAGAAACGCTCAAAAGGAATCACTCCTCTATACTTATTATAGGCGCCAAGGTATCCAAACTCAACACTAGGTTTTAAAACCAATTTTTTGGCCAATTGGGTATACCAATCACCTCTAAACTTGATTTTATAAAACTCCAGCCACTTAAAACGCTCTTGATCAATGGCTCCTATTTCGTCATTAATTTGGTCTCGTCTCAGTGCTGTTGCATCAGTGTATTCCTCTTCCAATTGACTGCGCTGTTCACTTAAGTCTTTGTAATCTACGCCATTAAATAAAGAGTAGGGTAAAGATACTTTTGCAGAAACCGTGAAGTTAGAACCACCTAAAGGATATATGGGGTCGTTAAATGTGTTATTTCTGTTTAAAGAAATGGTGTAAGACAAGTTATTGGAATAACCATTGTCGTAGGTGAACAATCCATTTCTGTAGTTATTAATGTCGTAATATTGATAACTTACCGCCTGTGAAAGTGTAAAGAAATCATCAGGAACACTCAAACGCTTGGCAAGCCCAACAGTTATACCGGTGATATTAAAGCTTTGGCTTTTGTCTGCCTTTCTGGTTTGGTAGTTATAACCAAATTGTCTCGTGTGCGACAATGAGGTTGAAAACTGTACCGGCTTTTTACCGCCTAACCATGGTTCAGTAAATGAAAAACTATAGGTTTGGTAAAAACGACTGGCTTGTAGACGAAGGGCTAATTTTTGACCATCACCCATTGGGACTGGTTTATAAGCCTCTTTATTGAACAGATTCTTGATGGAAAAATTGTTGAACGAAAGCCCTAAAGTACCAATAAAGCCACCGCCACCATAACCACCTTGCAGCTCAATTTGGCTGGAACCTGTTTCTACAACAGAGTACTCCATATCCAAGGTGCCTTCGTTTGGGTCAAGATTTTTAAAGTTAGGGGCTATTTGTTCAGCATCAAAGAAACCGAGCTGGCTTAATTCACGAATGGTTCTTATAACATTTTCTTTACTATAAAGTTCACCAGGTCTGGTACGTAACTCTCTATAGATTACATGGTCATTGGTTTTTTCATTCCCTACTACAGTTACTTTATTAAAGTAAGCTGGATTTCCTTCAGTAATTCTTATTTCCAAGTCTATAACGTTACCTTCGGCACTGACTTCCACAGCATTGATGCTGGAGAATAGGTAGCCGCTGTTTTGGTAAAGATTGGTCAAGTCGTCAGAATCAGGTTTAGAATTGTCGGCAATGCGCTTGTTGAGCAGCACTCCGTTATAGGTGTCGCCTTCGTTGATGCGCAAAACACGGCTCAAGAACGCATCAGAGTAAACACTGTTCCCTACAAAAGAAATTTTCCCGAAAGTATATTTTTCACCTTCTTCTAAATCAATTTTAAGATTAACGGTCTTGTCGTCATTATAAATTAAGGTATCTGCTAGAATTCTGGCATCGCGGTAACCATTTTCTTTGTAGGTGTCAATAAGACTTACAAGATCTTCTTTATAGTCGGCCTCAATATATTTAGAGCGTTTCCAAAGTCTGAAAAAGCTTCTTTCCTTGGTATTTTTCATGGCACCTTGAAGCTTGCCATCCGTAAGCACCTCGTTGCCGGTAATTTCAATATCTTTTACTTTTACTTTGGTGCCTTTATCAATTCTTACCAGCATATTCACCCGTGATTTTTGGATGGAGTCTTCCACGGGATAGGTGTTTACAATAACCTTGGTGTTTAGGTACCCGTCTTTTCTGTATTTGTTGGTCAGATAGTTTTTTGTCGTGGTAATTAGGTTCTCGGTAACTTTGGTTCCTTTGGTAAGCTTATTTTCCTTAATGATATCGTCTTTCTTACCTTTTTTGACACCGTCTATTCTAACGTTTTCCAATTCCGGTAAATCTGCCAAACGGATTTCCAGATACGCTTTATCACCTTCAGTCTTTAACAAATAAATGTCTATGTTGTTGAAGAGGTTAGAATTCCACAATTTTTTAATGGCATTGCTTATTTCTTCACCGGGAATGGTTACTTCTTGATCTTTTCTCAAGCCTGAATAGGCAATGATTGTTTGCTCGCTAAATGTGGTTTTTCCGGAAACCGTTATTTCGGCAATAGTATATTTTTTACCCTGGTTGTATGTTAGGTCCTGAGCCTGTATAAAAATGCAACTAAATAATAAAGAGGTAAATAAAAGATATTTAGTAAAGGTCTTCAAATGCATTAGTTTAGTTAAGTTGTTCACTTGTTTTTCCAAATCGTCTTTCACGTTGTTGGTAGGCAATTATAGCTTGATATAAATGGTCTTCCCTAAAATCCGGCCAAAGTGTAGGCGTAAAGTACAGTTCGGCATAAGCAATTTGCCAGAGCAAAAAATTACTGATACGTTGTTCTCCACTGCTACGAATCAATAAATCAACATCGGGCAAATCATGCGTGTAAAGATGCTTATTAATAACGGATTCATCAATACTCTCTAGAGAAATTATGTTATTTTTAACTTTATCGCTAATAATTTTAACGGTATTTAATAATTCTTCCCTTGAGCCATAACTCAAGGCAAGGGTTAAGGTCATTCTGGTGTTGTTTTTTGTCTTCTCAATGACTTCAACAAGCTCATTATAAACCTTTTTTGGCAATGTTTTCAAACAGCCTATGGCATTAAGCTTTATGTTGTTTTTCTGTAAGGTGGCCATTTCTTTTTTTAGGGAGGAAACCAATAATTTCATAAGGGTTTCAACCTCTAGTTTGGGGCGGTTCCAGTTTTCGGTGGAAAAGGCATAAAGCGTCAAAAATTCAACACCCAATTCTGCACAGGCTTCAACCACGGCTTTTACTGATTTGGTACCGTTTTCATGCCCGAAGACCCTCTTAAAACCCTGCTGTTTAGCCCAACGGCCATTTCCATCCATAATGATGGCAACATGTTTAG
>JAGQZG010000149.1 GCA_020435705.1 Mangrovimonas sp. | reverse complement strand
GCTCATTGGTTTCGTAATTTTGAACCGTGCCTGTTATAATTTGGTTTTGAGATAAAGCGCAATGGGAAATAAATAGGACAAAGATAATGGATAAGACAAATTTCATCTAGAGTAGTTAGGTGTTATATGGGGTAAACTTATTGAACCAATTTCTAAACGGGGTTCTGTTTAACAATTATTTATCTAACTAAACCTGATTGGGTATTGCAATTTGATTCAATTTTTCTTTTTCTAAAATCCATTTAAACGTTACTTTTGCACATGCAACACAACAACGTACTCATTCTAGATTTCGGTTCGCAATACACTCAGTTGATTGCCCGAAGAGTTAGGGAGCTCAATATCTACTGCGAAATCCATCCCTTCAATAAAATCCCGTCCAATTTAGACCGTTTTAATGCAGTCATCCTTTCAGGAAGTCCTTTTTCGGTTCGTGGTGAAAACGCACTGCATCCGGATTTAACCGAGATACGAGGAAAAAAACCGCTTTTGGGTGTGTGTTATGGAGCACAGTATCTGGCCCATTTTTCAGGCGGTGAAGTCGCACCGTCTAATACGCGTGAATATGGTAGGGCCAATCTTTCCTATATTAAGGAAGGGGAAGATTTCTTCAAGTTGATTCACGAAGGGAGTCAAGTATGGATGAGCCATAGTGATACGATCAAAGATTTGCCCACGGGCGCTGTGCTTTTGGCAAGTACCCGCGACGTTAAAAATGCAGCCTATAAGATTGAAGGTGAAGATACTTATGCCATTCAATTCCATCCGGAAGTTTATCATTCGGTTGACGGGAAGCAATTGTTGCATAATTTTTTGGTTGATATTGCAGGGTTAAAACAAGATTGGACCCCGCAATCCTTTATAGAAGAAACTGTTGAAGAGTTGAAAGTCAAGTTGGGCAATGATAAAGTGGTCTTGGGACTGTCTGGTGGTGTAGATTCGTCAGTGGCAGCCATGCTATTGAACAAAGCCATTGGCAAAAACCTCTATTGTATCTTTGTAAATAACGGCTTGTTGCGCAAAAATGAGTTTCAAGACGTCTTGGATCAATATCAGGATATGGGACTAAATGTAAAAGGGGTTGATGCTTCGGCACGCTTTTTGGATGCCTTAGAAGGAAAAAGCGATCCTGAGGAAAAAAGAAAAACCATAGGTCGCGTGTTCATTGAAGTGTTTGATGATGAAGCTCACCAAATCCAAGAGGTTAAATGGTTGGCTCAAGGCACTATTTACCCTGATGTGATAGAAAGTGTCTCGGCTACAGGTGGGCCAAGCGCCACCATTAAAAGCCACCACAATGTAGGCGGGTTGCCTGATTTTATGAAACTGAAAGTTGTGGAACCTTTAAAACTTCTGTTTAAAGATGAAGTCCGTAGAGTAGGAGCTTCCATGAATATGGACAAGCAGTTGTTGGGACGACATCCGTTTCCAGGGCCAGGATTGGCTATCAGGATTTTAGGTGATATTACTCCCGAAAAAGTTCGTATTTTGCAGGAAGTAGATGCTATATTCATCAACAATTTGAAATCATGGAACCTCTATGACAAAGTCTGGCAGGCTGGCGCAATGCTGTTGCCTGTAAATAGTGTAGGCGTGATGGGCGATGAGCGCACCTATGAAAAGTGTGTGGCATTGCGAGCTGTAGAGAGCACGGATGGTATGACCGCCGATTGGGTGAACCTACCGTACGAGTTTCTGCAAAAAACATCCAATGAAATAATAAACAAGGTAAAAGGCGTTAATAGAGTGGTATACGACATTAGTTCCAAACCACCGGCAACCATTGAGTGGGAATAGACGTATATAGGTTAGACTAAAAACTAAAACTTAATACATGAAAAAACTTCTTGTAGTTCTTTTATTGGCTCTTACGTGGTCTTATGCTGTTCAGGCACAGGACTATAAAACACACAAAGTAAAAAAAGGTGAAACCATTGAAGAAATTGCCAGCCGCTATCTGGTTACCCCTTATGATATTTATACGTTAAACCCCGATGCAAAGAAAGAACTACGGGTAGGTTCCGTTTTAATCATCCCCCAAACCAAAGTCGAGACCGCCGAAAAAGCAGTAGTAACCAAAGAATTAATTGGTTTCAAGGAGCATAAAGTAAAGCGTAAGGAAACCTTGTTCAGCCTAGCTAAAGAGTATGGTGTAGAAGAAGCAGATATCAAAAAACACAACCCGCATTTATATTCGGAGAGTCTGCAAAAAGGGGAAACCATTAAGATACCCAAGTATAAAAAAGTAATCAAAATTGAAAAGCCAGAATCTACCACCATTTCTTACACAGTACTTCCTAAGGAAGGAAAATGGCGCATAGCCTATAAATTCGGTATTACTGTGAACGAACTGGAAGCGCTTAACCCTGCCATGGGTGACGTATTACAGGAAGGGCAAATCATTAAAGTGCCCAACAAAGGGACTCATGAAATCAAGCAGATTGATGAACGCTACAGCTATTATACGGTATTGCCAAAAGAAGGGTTCTACCGCTTAAAATTAAAGCTTGGCTTGGAACAGGAAGAACTGGAAACCCTTAATCCGGAGTTGAAAGATGGCGGACTAAAAGAGGGCATGATATTGAAAGTACCTTACAGTGCTATTGTTGAAACCTCCCAAGAAGAATCCCAAGCAGTGAGTTTGGAAAATCGTATGTTTTCCAACAATACCACAAAACATTTGGTAGTTATGTTGCCTTTTAGGCTCAATAGAGTAGATGCTGATTCTATTGAAGATGCCAAAAAGCAAATTCTTTTTGACCCCTATTTAAGAAACTCACTTGATTTTCACTCAGGTATATTGGTAGCTCTGGATTCACTGCAACAACTAGGCATTTCGTTAAAAGTAGATGTGTACGACACCAGAGGTGAAAAAAGCTACATTAGCACCGCATTGCATACCCATGACTTCAATACCGTAGATGCGGTTATTGGCCCGTTGTTGAATGATAATTTCCAACTGGTGGCTTCCGAATTGAAAGAGGCCAATGTGCCTGTTATTTCGCCTACGGGAAAAGGGATTCAGTTGTATGATAATGTGTTTCAATCCTTACCGGAAAATGATGTTTTAAGGAACAAATTGATAAATTATGTTAAGACCAAAAAAGATAGTGCCCATATAGTCATAGTAGCCGATAGTAAAAGCACGGCCGTTAGGGATATGCTGAAAAAGGAATTTCCAGCGGCTTCCTTGATTAACTCCAGAAAAGGAAAATCCGGTAACGACCTGAATTATGTGACCATTGCCGATATTGAAGGCGGTTTAAGACAGGGCAATAACATTGTGTTTCTGGAAACCGAAAGCGCTGGTCTGGTGTCTAACGTGACCAGTATCTTAAATTCAAAAATCAATAAAGACACCCAAATAGTCTTGATGACTACCAACATGAATGATGCTTTTAAAGACGATGCGGTTTCCAATCATGACTTGTCCAATCTTCAGTTGCATTTTGCATCCGTGGGACGTTCCAATTCCGAAGAAGGCAGTAATGGTTTTGTTGATAGATACAAACGAAAGTATGGTGACATCCCAACAAAAATGGCCACCCGTGGTTTCGATTTAACCATGGATACCGTGTTGCGTTTGGTTACGTCTTCTAGTTTGTACACTTCTGTAAAAGATGACGAGTTAACTGAGTATGTGGAAAACAAGTTCAGTTATAAGAAAAAACTATTTGGAGGTTACTATAACGATAGTGTTTATTTGGTACAGTACAACAACCTAAGGATTGTAGAGGTTCAGGATTAGTTTGTTATTGGAGTTTACCCTGAGTTGGCAGTAATTTATGAGAAACCGAAATGGAAATTATAATTAGAAATGCAGAAATAAAAGACTCGGAATCAATAACAGAACTTTCAAATCAATTAGGTTATGAGACTCTAAATACAGATATTCAAAATCGACTGAATACAATTTTAAAGCATCCTGAAAATTGTGTTTACGTTGCAACCGTAAATGGAAAAGTAATTGGTTGGATTCACGGATTTTATTCAATGAGAGTGGAATCGGACTTTTTTGTGGAAATAGGAGGTTTAGTCGTTAGTGATAATTTACGAAAAAACGGAATCGGTAAAAAATTAGTGGATAAAGTGATAGAATGGACTGAATTGAAAAATTGCCGAAAAGTCAGAGTAAGATGCAATGTGACAAGAACAGAAAGTCATAGATTTTATGAGAAAATCGGATTTGAAATAAATAAAGAACAAAAAATATTTAACAAACACCTGAATTAAAAACTACTAGCAGCAATGGCTATAATCTACCTGCCAGCCAGCGCGGGGTGTTTGTTAAACCTAGAACTAGAATCAGCTAGGTTTCTATTCTTACCTGTGCTAGTAGGCTGAAATTCATTAGAATGGAACCCGAAACCTATTTGGACATGTAGAGAAAAATGCTACCTGTCATGCTGAGCCTGTCGAAGCATCTCCTAATCGTTTCAGTATCCATAAAATGGTACAAGATTTGTATTAACTTTAGCGTTATAACTTTAAATCCTAACGAAAATGCTGAAGTATATCCTTCTTTTCAGTTGTGTGTTCCTGTTCAGGTCTACCGAGGTAACCATTGAATGGAACGAAGCCTTAAAATTAGATTGGAGCTATTTTAAAGGAGCACCAGACCTAGATACAGATGCCGCGGCAATCACCGCTTCTGGCATTACGTTTGGCTATTCGGTTAAGAAAACCGATGATAAGGTTACGGGTTTTAAGACCAATGTGAAAGCCCATTTTTACCCTGATAAATCTTGGTACAAACCCGAAAAGGTTAACGATACGATCTTGATGCACGAACGTTTGCATTTTGATATTACCGAATGGCACACCCGATTGTTACGACAAAAAATAGCCGCTTTGAAACCCTCCCAAAATGTATCCTCAGAACTGGAAAAGCTGTACACAACCATGAGCCAAACCCTTAGGGAAACCCAAAACGCCTACGATGCCGAAAGCGACCATTCCAGAAACATAGAGGAGCAATTTCTATGGCAGAAAAAAGTAGCCGCCGAGCTTAAAACGTTGGAAGCGTTTAAGTAGTGATGTTATTTTATCATTATTTATGTCCAGCTGTTTTCACAAATTCAATCAATGCTAAATATCCTGCCCAAAGGTCAACAAGTTAGTGTCCGGATCCCAAACAGCAAATTCCTTTTGTCCCCAAGGCTTTAGTTCCAAAGCTGTTAGTCTCACACCTTGGTTTTTATAGTGTTCGTAAAGCGTTTCAATAGCATTGGTTCTAATATAAACCTGCCCATAGTTCTCTTTAGGGTCTAAGTCTTTAAACTCGAAGAAGTGTAATTGGATAGTATCTTTTTTGACCATCAAGTAGTTGGGATAATCGCTACCAAATTGTTCAAAACCAAGTCTGTCCAGATAAAATGCTTTGGTAACTTGCTTGTCCCTCATGGGTAGTTTTGGATTTACTTGTGTGAGCATAATTTAATGGGTTTCTTTTTTTGATTCAATTTGTTTCCAGTTCTCAAAAGTCATTTCAAACTTTACTTCGCCTTTGCCATGCATGCCAATGTGTTTCCAACCGGAGTTTCTATAAAAGGTTTCGGCTCTGGTGTTTGGTGCTGTGCCCAGCCAAATCGGTATTTGGGTTTTGGAAAAATACCAATTCAGCATCACATCGTGTAACTGTCTTCCAATCCCTTTATTTTCAAAATTAGGATGTAAGAACAAGGCCCAAATATTATGCTCTTTTAAATCAACAATGGCAAAACCTACAATGTGTTCCTCTATTTCACAAACCCAACCCTTGCCTCGCTGGAACATAAATTCTTCACAATCGGCATCCGTGACCAGATTAGGGTTGGACAATCTATTTTCCTTCACTGAATTTCGCACCAGTTGTATCTGTTGTATGTCAATGACTAGAGCCTCTCTAATGATCATTTCAGGACTAATTAAGGATGCTCTAATTTCAGCTATTTTTTTCAAACCAAAAGAATTACTTGGATAAAATCTTGTTGGCTAAGTTTGGAGATAAAAAGGCTATCCACAAAAACAAGCGCATTTTTGTTACGGTCAATATTCTTCTTTCTTTTTTCAGTTGAGGTAAAATATGTTCTATTAGTGCGTCAGGAGACATTTTCTTGTCGATTCTTCCTTGCGTCATCTCTGTGTCTGTTACTGGAGGAATAAATTCCAATACTTTTATGGACGTGTTTTTTAAAGCATAATGAAGTCCAACCGTAAAATTTCGAATTGCCGCTTTCGTAGCACTATAAACCAAACCATCAGCTTTGGGAAATGCTCCCAAACCTGATGTTGTATTGATAATAAAAGCTTTTTCCGAAGTAGTCAAAAATGGAATTAGAAGTTGTGTTAGAATCAATTGACCCGTAAAGTTGGTAGTAACTTCTTGGTGTATTTTATTTAATGGAATC
>JAGQZG010000014.1 GCA_020435705.1 Mangrovimonas sp. | reverse complement strand
GATCAATGGACATTAAAAGTGGGCGATTCCATTTCTTATTAACCCTTGTTACATAAAATAAAAAAGCCGCTAGTTAGCGGCTTTTTTATCTCTATAAGAAATTTATTATTTCTTCTTTTCTTTTGGCTCAACTTCATCTTCTTTCACTTTGTTAGCCAGACCTTTATCTTCTTTTGTTTTTACACTATCATACATTAATGGCGTTGCAATGAACAGAGATGAATAGGTACCCACAACAATACCTACAATCAAGGCAAACATGAACCCTCTAATAGAATCTCCTCCAAACAAGAAGATAGCAATCAATACAATCAATGTAGTTGATGAAGTATTCAATGTTCTACCTAACGTACTGTTCAGTGAAGAATTGATAACCTTGCTGAAACTCCAGCTTGTGTGTTCATTGAAATATTCCCTGATACGGTCAAATACAATTACCGTATCGTTCAAGGAATAACCTATCACCGTTAATATTGCCGCAATGAAAGATTGGTCAATCTCCATATTGAAAGGCATAAACTTGTACGTGAGCGAGAAAATACCCAAAACAATCAATACGTCGTGGAATACGGCCGCAACGGCACCCATTGAGAATTGCCATCTTTTGAAACGGAAGAGAATATAAAGGAACACCACAACCAAAGAACCTAAAACCGCCCAAACGGCTGATTTCTTAATGTCGTCGGCAATGGTTGGACTCACTTTATAGTACTTCATTAACCCCACTTGCTTATCGTCACTATCTTTCACGAAATCTTCATAAGAAATTCCATCAAGATGTGTCTGTAAGGCATCATAGAGCATTTGTCTTAATTGGTCGTCAACTTCAGTTCCTGTTTCTTCAACTTTATATTTGGTCGTGATTTTTAATTGATTGGCCGTTCCAAAAGTCTTAGCATCGGCACTACCAAAGGTCTCAGCCAGTGTTTTAGTGATTTCTGTTGGGCTTACTTCTTGAGCAAAACGAACTTGATAAGTTCTACCTCCGACAAAATCAACTCCTTGATCCAAACCATTTGTAAAGAGTGAACCTAAACTCACCAAAATAAGTGTTCCAGAAATGATATAAGCTGCTTTACGCTTATTCAGGAAGTTGATATTTACATTCTTGAATAAGTTTTTGGTAAGTGCTGTTGAGAAATCCAACGTACCTTTTCTCTTTTCGGTCCACCAATCAACAGTTAATCTAGTAATGAAGATAGCTGTGAACAACGATGTAAAGATACCTATAAGCAGGGTTGTTGCAAATCCTTTAATAGGCCCTGTACCAAAAACAAATAGGATTAGTGCTGTTAAACCAGTGGTAATATTGGCGTCCAAAATTGAGGATAAGGCATTACTGAAACCATCTTTTATGGCCTCCTTCTGCCCTTTGCCTTTGGCAATTTCTTCCCTAATACGCTCAAAAATGATTACGTTGGCATCAACCGCCATACCAATGGTCAATACAATACCCGCAATACCTGGCAAGGTTAACACGGCACCTAGGCCTGAAAGAATACCAAAAATCAACAAAATGTTGAATATCATGGCCATATCAGCAAAGAAACCTGCTTTACCATAATAAAGTATCATCCAAAGCAAGACAATCACCAAGGCAATACCAAAGGATACTTTACCACTGTGTATAGCTTCTTGACCTAATGATGGTCCAACGGCTTCACTTTGAATAATGTCTGCTCTTGCCGGCAATTTACCTGCACGTAAAACGTTCGCAAGGTCAGTTGCTTCATTCAATGAAAAGTTACCTGTAATTCTTGAGTGTCCTCCAGAGATTTTACCTGTAGTCACACCTGGAGCCGAATAGACCGTGCTATCCAAAACAATAGCAATTTGGCTTCTTTGGGTATAGGCCTTATCAGTCATTTCTTCCCAAATTTTTGCTCCTTTGCTATCCATTTGCATGGCTACCGCTGGCTTATTGTACTCGTCATACTCCAATCTAGCATCGGTTACTACCGAACCACTTAATGGTGGCAGATTTTCACGATTACCAACCAAAGCATATAATTCAACAATTTCACTATCAGGTTCTGGTTTACCAAACAAGAACTTAACATGTTGTTTATCGGCAGGAAGCAGCGCCTTTACTTGAGGCATGCTCAAATAATTGAGAACTTTCTTCCTATCGTTTATATCAAATTGAGCAATGACTGGCCCACCTTGATAGCCTGGCCCTTTTATTAAATCTAATAAAGGATTTTCTCCTGTCTTGGTAGAATCTGTTGTCTCTTCACCTAGAAGTTCAGAGATTTGCTCATCTTCAGAGTTTTGCGTTGCCGTTGAATCAACTTGTGTTTCTTCTTTAGGATTCACAATATCTTTCAATACATTGTTTGCCTCGCTTATGAACGAGAAAAACTCTTCTCCCTTGTAGGCATCCCAAAATTGTAATTGGGCTGTTTTTGTAATAAGTTCAGTGGCACGTTTCGTGTCTTTGACTCCTGGCAATTCAACCAAAATTCTTCCTGAAGACCCTAAACGCTGAATGTTTGGAGACGTTACACCGAATTGGTCAATACGCTCACGTAGGACACGGAAAGCAGATTCAATAGCTTCATCTACTTTTTTGTGAAGCACCACTTTTACATGATCGTCTGTGCTAAAAGCCGTGATTTCAGGATCCAATTCACGCGTAGCAAAAATATCAGTTGCAGCAAGCTTGGTATCACCTTTTATTTTATCAAAAGCTATGAAGAAATCTTCTAGATAGGTGTTTTGACTGTTCTTTTGAAGTTCAGAAGCATCGTCCAGAGCTTTGTTGAAGACTGGGTTGGTAGAGTTATTGGCCAGCCCTTTCAAGATGTCTTTCACGGAAACCTGAAGAATCACGTTAAGACCACCTTTAAGATCCAGACCTAAGTTTAATGCATTTTCCTTGACCTCTGGGTAAGTATACTTAGCAAATCCTAAGTTAAAAACTTTGATGTTCTCTCGTTTCCCGTCAACATCAATTCTGTAATTGGATAGAGAATCCAAATACTTAACCTCTTCATCATTTCTAAGGTCGTGGAAATTCTTTACCGACTCAGAAATTTTATTGGCCGCATACTCTTTGGCTTGTTTATCAATTTGGTTGGCTTTGAATGTAAACGAAAGCTGGTAAATACTTACCAAACCAAACAAAACAGCAAAAAGTCTAATTAATCCTTTGTTTTGCATATTTAAGTTGTTTTATGGCGTCAATTTTTTTGAACGGGCAAATATATAATGCCTCATACAATTTGACAATTATTTTTATAATTAAATGATTTTAAGCTTTTCTTGATTTTTGATTGATGAAAGCTTTAGAATGGAAACTGTTTTAGGCAATAGGCCCAGCCCTTACCTCAGGGATTTTAAATGAAGACTTATTTATTTCAACAATTGTATTTTCATAAGAGCTAGTCCTATTTTCAAATAATTCACAAGAGCTTTTAACCTCTAGCTTGTGGCAAGAAATATATAGCTTTGGAGTGAATGAACGATTGTTTTCAACTTTAATATCTGGGATGTAACCTTTGGCAGCTATATCAACATCAGCTCCTTCAATAATTTCGTAAACATCTAGATTATACTCTTTTGAGGGTGACGATTTTTCTTGTTGCTTCCCGTTCCCTTCGGTTGTATAGCCAATGTGCATTCTTTGGCATTCTGAAAGCTTTAGTTTAACAACGGAAACCTCTAAATCACTGTAGTAAATAATTTTCAACGCTCCATCATTCTCTTCAACTAGCTGGATATTGTGAACCCCCAAACTTTGTAATTGCTCTTTTAAAGCAGCTATAGTATGTTGGGACTCACCAAACGTTACCTCTTTATTAAACTTTAGTACAATTTCTTGATTGGGTATGAAGACTTGGCTCTGGTGTATACTTAAGAGTGTGAAGGAGGCAATAAAAAAGACTATGAGCCATTTAGCTTTCATTCGCCAAATATAAAAAAAGGCTGTGTAATTAACACAGCCTTTTCAATTTTATCTAACCCGTTTTTACATTCCGCCCAGTTTGTCTACTTGCTTGTAGCCATCTGGTGGTGTCAAATCGAATTTATCTGAAGAAACACTTTCCTTTTTAATTTCGGTTACTTCCATAGTAATAACCATATCCATTCCTCCTTGATTCATTTTCATTTCCATAAGTAGAGGATAACCTTTAATGGTATCGCCAAAAGAAGTTGTTTGGTTAGAAACAGCAGCCAGTTTATCTGTTGCATAGATATCCATGTTCACAGTAGCTCCATTCTTAGATATTGTAGTTACATATTTGGCACAACTGTAGCCCAAAATATCTTTGGTTTCCCCCGTTTTCTCTACTGTAATATCCTTTAGATCTTCTTCACTAGGCTCATAAGAATTTTTCATGTATACTTTTCCAGCCATGTTGTCCATATACATCAACATTTCTTTTGCATTAGAATCAATAACAGCAACTGAATTTCCTGTCATGACATTAGAGGTTTCCGTACGTGTAAATCCATCTTTGAAATACGTTACCGAAAGAATGTCCCCAATCATAGCAAACTGTGCATTTACTTCGGCATTAGGGCTAGACATAGTCGTTTTGGTTTTAATAACACCTTCTGTCATTGCTTCTTGAGCAAAGGCATTAAGACCTAGAATTACAAATAAAATTGTGAATAGTTTTTTCATGTTTTAAAAGTTAAATTATAATAAGCTGTTTACGTTTCTTACTCCTTCTGAACTTGTCATGAGTGCTTCTTTTTCTTCGCTAGTCAACTCAAGTTCAACAATTTTTTCAATACCGTTTTTACCTAAAATCACGGGGGCTCCCAAGCAAATATCATTTAAGCCATACTCTCCTTCAAGCAAGACAGAACATGGGAACATTTTCTTTTGGTCGCAGGCAATAGCTTGCACTAATGCGCTTACCGCTGCACCTGGCGCATACCATGCCGATGTTCCTAATAATTTAGTAAGTGTAGCTCCGCCCACTTTAGTATCTTCTTTCACTTGCTCCATTCTTTCATTGGAAATAAATTTAGAGACTGGCACACTGTTTCTAGTGGCTAGCCTCGTTAAAGGCACCATGCCCACATCACTATGCGCTCCAATAACCATGCCATCTACATCACTAATAGGGGCACCTAAAGCTTCGGCCAATCTATACTTGAAACGTGCTGAATCCAAAGCACCGCCCATACCTATGATTCTATTTTTAGGCAAATTGGTTGATTTGTGCACCAAATAGGTCATGGTATCCATAGGGTTGCTCACTACTATAATTATGGTATTGGGAGAATATTGGATTAAACTGGACGTTACACTTTTAACTATTCCTGCATTGATTCCTATTAATTCTTCCCGTGTCATACCTGGTTTTCTTGGAATCCCTGAGGTAATCACACAAATATTGCTATCTGCGGTTTTTGAATAATCGTTAGTAACTCCTGTGATTTTTGTATCGAAACTGTTGAGTGATGCCGTTTGCATCAAATCCATAGCTTTACCTTCGGCAAAACCTTCTTTAATGTCTAACAAAACAACTTCACTGGCAAAATCTTTAATGGCAATATATTCAGCACAACTTGCTCCAACGGCACCTGCACCAACTACTGTAACTTTCATAATATGTATGATTTAAAATGTTATAAAAATTTGAAGCACAAATTTAACACTTTTAAACCATAAAACTTTGAAGAAGAATGAAATTAAAACGAAAAATTAATTCCAACACTTGCGCTATTGAACTCGCCTATGTTATAGTCGGCATTCAAACCAAAAAAGCCTAGTTTTAAATTGGCTCCCAGAGTACCTCTTAATCCTGAAATATCCTGTTTTACAGAAAACGGATCCGTGATTGCTTCCGAAAACAGGATACCATTGGTTACCACATAAGTTCCCAAAATATCTGAGGTAGATTTTCCCGATATATATCCCAAACCGCCATAAACGTTTATGATTTTTAAGCGTGTTCCAACAATCAATTGAAACAACAGGGTATTCACATCAGTATCAATTCTTTGATTTTCACCTTCAACTAAATTAGAATCGGTAAAATCATAGCCTGCATCCAAATGCGTGTAAGCCACCAAGCCTGAAACCGCAATAGGCAACACTTTTGGAATGAAAGTGGTGAACTCCTGTTGCAAACCAAAACCATACAGTCCAACCTTGACATCTCCTGAGTTTACTTTGGGGAAATAGCGTGCTTTTACTTGGGTACCTTTAAATGGTGAAAAACTGGCCTGTAAAAATGCCGAAGGTATAATATTAACATTCTCAGATCCTATGCCTGTGGGCAAGGTCAATTCCACCTCCTGACTTCCAAAAATTGGATCTTCGTAGGTTGCAATTACAGTAACATCCGGATCGTTGTGCCCTAAAGCAGAAGCCACCGTTCTAGAAGGACTGTTATCAGGAAAACGGATATTCTCGTAATCTGAAATGTTCATTTCAAATTTTTTCTTAGCATCCGAAATAAATGTTGTATTTCCTATAATTGAAATCTCAAAAGCAAATCTATGGGGTGCTTTGGCATCGTTAAACCAACCACTATTAATACCATACGCAATTCCTTCTGTAGCTGGAGCCAAATAGTCCCCAGTAAATGTTTGCGCATCGTGAATACCCGCAACCAAGAGGTCATCGGCATTGTCTTGTGCCACAGCTCAGTAAGTTATTCCGAGAAAAACAAGAGAACTAAATACGTGTTTCATAACTAAAATGATTATTAAGGTAGATTGGGTGGTTGTTAATTAAAAACGAAACTAAAGATAGTTTATTTTTCAAAAACAGAAAACCTTCCCCATGGTTGCCCAATGAAGAAGGTTTCATACTAATGTTGAATTTGTTTAGGCGTCTATATTTGCATAGATTGCATTTTTCTCAATAAACTCTCGCCTTGGCGGAACTTCATCGCCCATAAGCATAGAGAAAATCCTATCGGCTTCGCCCCCATTTTCTATATTGACTTTACGAAGCGTTCTGAATTCCGGATTCATGGTGGTATCCCAAAGCTGATCGGCGTTCATCTCTCCAAGACCTTTGTAACGCTGAATATTGGCACTACCTCCAAATTGTTCGGAAATTTCATCTCGCTCCTTGTCTGTCCAGGCATATTGTTTCTTGTTACCCTTTTTCACCAAATACAATGGTGGAGTCGCAATGTAAACATGGCCATTTTCAATCAATTCTCTCATATACCTGAAGAAGAAAGTCAAGATAAGTGTTGCAATGTGGCTACCATCAATATCGGCATCACACATGATCACAATTTTATGGTAACGTAACTTGGAAAGATTTAACGCTTTACTATCTTCCTCGGTTCCAATGGTTACCCCTAAAGCCGTGAAAATATTCCTGATCTCTTCATTCTCAAAAACCTTGTGTTGCATGGCCTTTTCAACATTCAGAATCTTACCTCGCAACGGCAAAATGGCTTGAAAATTTCTATCACGGCCTTGTTTGGCTGTTCCACCTGCGGAGTCCCCCTCAACAAGGAAAACTTCACATTTGGCAGGATCTTGCTCAGAACAATCACTCAATTTTCCAGGCAGGCCACCTATGCTCATAACGGTTTTTCTTTGAACCATTTCACGAGCTTTCTGTGCAGCATGACGGGCTTGAGCAGCCAATATTACTTTTTGCACAATTATCTTGGCATCATCGGGATGTTCTTCCAAATAGTCCGTAAGCATTTCTGATACGGCTTGGCTCACCGAAGCAGACACTTCACGGTTACCCAGTTTGGTCTTGGTTTGACCTTCAAATTGTGGCTCTGCCACTTTCACCGAAATAATCGCGGTCAATCCTTCACGGAAATCATCACCGGCAATCTCAAACTTCAGCTTATCGGTCATCCCAGAAGAATCCGCATATTTCTTCAAGGTATTTGTTAATCCTCTACGGAAACCGGATAAGTGTGTTCCTCCTTCGTGTGTGTTGATATTGTTTACGTAAGAATGAAGGTTTTCGGCATAAGATGTATTGTAGATCATGGCTACTTCTACAGGAATGTCATTTTTTTCACCTTCGAAAAAGATAACTTCCTGCATCAATGGCTCCCGATTGCCATCCAAAAAGCGTACAAACTCCTTCAATCCTTCTTCTGAAAAGAATGTTTCCCCTTCAAATTCGCCGTCTTTGTTTTTATGCCTTCTATCGGTTAGGGAAATGGTGATGCCTTTGTTCAAAAAAGACAATTCACGCATTCTGCTAGCCAATGTATCGTAGCTATACTCCAGCGTTTGGGTGAAAATGATGGGATCGGGCTTAAAGGTTACGGTAGTTCCTCGCTTTTCTGTTTCCCCAATGGGTTTTACGGGATACATAGATTTCCCTCGTTCATACTCTTGCTCCCATATTTTGCCCTCACGGTAAACGGTTGCTTTTAAATGCTCGGAAAGGGCATTCACACAACTCACACCCACCCCGTGCAGACCACCGGAAACTTTATAGGAATCTTTATCAAATTTACCTCCCGCACCTATTTTGGTCATGACCACTTCCAGCGCCGATATTCCTTCCTTTTTGTGTAAATCTACCGGAATACCACGACCGTTATCTTCGACCGTTATGGAATTATCTTCGTTTATTGTTACATGGATAGTATCACAGTGCCCTGCAAGAGCCTCATCAATGGAGTTGTCCACCACTTCATAAACCAAATGGTGAAGCCCTCTAGGCCCGACGTCTCCAATATACATAGATGGGCGCATGCGCACATGCTCCATCCCTTCCAACGCCTGAATGCTATCCGCCGAATATTGTTTTTTAGCTTCTTCGCTCATTTATAAGTGCTTAAAAATTAATTTCATTTGACATAAAAAAATGCCGCTTTCGGCATCATTTTGATACATACAAAGATACTAAATTATCACCTCATTCGAAAGCTTTTCAGCGAGTACCCATTATAATTATCAACAATTGTTAAAAACTAAAAAGTGTCTTAAATCGCTTAAAAAGCCCCTTAAATTTGATCTCGCATCTATTTTTCACACCTGAAAATCTGGAAAAGCAAAAAAATCCCGCTAAGGCGAGATTTTAAATGTTAACATTTATGAGGTTAGCGTCTAATAGGCATCTGTATGCACCTTTGCCACAGCTCTTCCAGAGGGTTCATTCATGTTTTTAAAAGCTTCATCCCATTCTAAAGCGATTTTGGTACTACAGGCCACGCTAGGCTCTTGTGGCACGCATAAAGCGGCTGCATCACTGGGGAAATGTTCGGCAAAGATAGACCGGTAGTAAAACTCTTCTTTGGTTGTAGGTGTTTGCAACGGGAACTTGTATTTTGCATTGGCCAACTGTTCATCTGTCACGGCTTCACCAACTACTTGCTTCAACGTATCAATCCAACTGTAGCCCACACCATCACTGAATTGCTCCTTCTGTCTCCAGACGACACTTTCCGGCAAATAACTTTCAAAAGCTTTTCTAACGACCCATTTTTCCATACGCTCCCCATTGATCATTTTATCCTGAGGATTGATATTCATCGCCACGTCCATAAATTCCTTATCCAAAAACGGTACGCGTCCTTCTATACCCCAAGCGGCCAAACTCTTATTGGCTCTCAAACAATCATACATGTGAAGTTTGCTTAATTTCCTGACCGTTTCTTCATGAAATTCCTTAGCATTGGGCGCTTTATGGAAATAAAGATACCCTCCAAACAACTCATCGGCACCTTCACCCGAAAGTACCATTTTAATCCCCATAGATTTAATGACTCGTGCCATAAGATACATGGGCGTGCTTGCGCGAATGGTAGTTATATCGTAGGTTTCCAAGTTATAAATAACATCGCGAATGGCATCCAGCCCCTCTTGAATCGTGAACTTTATTTCGTGGTGCACAGTTCCAATATGATTGGCCACTTTTTGAGCGGCGGCCAAATCTGGTGAGCCTTCCAAGCCTACCGAGAAACTGTGTAACTGCGGCCACCAGGCATCGGTGGTGTCATCACTTTCAATCCGTTTTTGTGCATATTTTTTCGCTATGGCCGATGTCACTGACGAATCCAATCCTCCGGACAGTAACACGCCATAAGGCACATCGCTCATCAACTGTCTGTGGACCGCCGCTTCTAGAGCGTCTTTTATTTTTTGGATACTGGTTTCGTTGTCCTTTACCGCATCGTATTCCGTCCAGTTTCGATGGTACCATTTTACAAATTCACCCGAACTGCTATGCAAATAATGCCCTGGAGGAAACAATTCAATTTTAGTACAGGTTCCTTCTAGGGCCTTCAGCTCGGAAGCAACATAAAAAGTGCCGTTTTCATCCCAACCTATATATAAAGGAATTATACCCATATGATCACGGGCTACAAAGTATTCGTCTTTTTCTACATCATAAATGGCAAAACCAAAAATACCGTTCATTTCATCAACAAAATCGGCTCCCTTTTCTTGATAAAGCGCTAAAATAACTTCGCAATCACTTTGTGTTTGAAATTCGTATTTACCATCAAACTGCTTGCGCAATTCTCTATGATTATAAATTTCGCCATTGGCTGCCAATATCAATCTTTTATCCTTTGAAAATAGAGGTTGTTTCCCAGACGCCGGATCAACAATAGCCAAGCGTTCATGAGCAAGAATAGCTTTATCATTATCAAATATGCCGCTCCAATCAGGCCCACGGTGTCTAATTTTTTTTGACATCTCCAAGATTTGAGGCCTTAGGATTTCAGTTTTTTGTTTTAAATCGAACGCACATACAATTCCGCACATAATTAATGTTTTAATTTTATAGGGCAAATATTCATTTAAGGTTTAAAAATAAAAACATATATAGTTATAATAATTATAATTTATAACTAAAAATGGATTTTATGTATAAAACAAAAACAAGAACAATGTCCATTTCATAACTTTACTTAATAATTGTAAATTGTACTCTGAAAATACATCTTAAAGTCACTTTGAGGTTTTTTCACTTTTAATCTATAAAAAAACAACAATGAAAAGAAAAAGCATCATTACCATTTTTACGCTTAGTGTCTTCGTTTTCCTAACAACACAATCCACCTCACAAACCTTCAAGGATTTGGATGTGAGCCCGATGGATAGGTCGGCTTATCCGCTGAGCCATAACGATTCCGATAAAGCCGTTAGAATTACCTATAGCAGACCTCAACTTAAAGGCCGATCTGTAGAATCCCTGACACCTTACGGTGAAATTTGGCGCACTGGTGCTAACGAAGCTACCGAAATAACCTTTTACAAGAAAGCTTTCTTTGGGGGGAAGCCTATAGAAGCCGGCACCTATACGTTATTTACCATTCCTGATGAAAAAGAGTGGACTATTATTCTAAACAAAGATTTAAATGTGTGGGGAGCTTATGATTATAAAGAATCCAATGACGTTCTAAGGGTCAGAGTCCCTGCCATGAAAGGCAAAGAGTATATAGAAGCTTTCACTATTGCTTTTGACGACCAATCTACCATGTACTTAGCTTGGGGAAATGTGAGGGTTGCCGTTCCTATAAAATATTAATTGAAAAGCCCTGAAAAACAGGGCTTTTTTTATGGTATGTTCAAATACTTGTGCGTTTGCAATGAGACTTTCCATTTAGGATGCGCCATAACGTAATCCACAATCATAGGTATCACTTTGTCTCGTTTGCTCCATTCCGGTTGAAGATATAACACACAATGACTTCCCACCCTTTTGGCCTGTTCTTCGGCAAAACGGAAATCGTCTTTATTGTAAACAATCATTTTCAATTCGTTCGCTTCAGCATAAACCTCATCTGTGGGCAACTTCATCTTCTTGGGCGACAGGCAAATCCAATCCCATTCTCCCGTTAATGGATAAGCCCCTGAAGTTTCTATATGGGTCTTGAGTCCTTTGGCTCTTAACTGAGAGGTTAATGGATCCATGTTCCACATTAAAGGTTCGCCTCCAGTAACCACAATCGTGTCACTGTATTTGGCCGCATTCTCAACTATAAGCGAGGTTTCTGTAGGTGGGTGCAGATGAGCGTTCCAACTTTCTTTCACATCGCACCAATGACACCCCACGTCACAACCTCCCACTCTAATAAAGTAGGCAGCAGTTCCCTTGTGAAAACCTTCTCCTTGAATGGTGTAAAACTCTTCCATCAAAGGCAGCATTTCGCCTGTCTCTACCCTATCCTTAACTGTTAATTCCATTGTGTGCAAAGATACTAATACTAAATTTATTTGTTGATAGTTTTTGGAATATCCGCAAGCATGTTTTAACGAGAATATTTATTTTTATTGAAAATTTAAAAAATGACTCAAAAAGAAGCTTTTTATAACATCATTACAGAAGGTTACACTACCAAAGGAGATGCTATAACCGTTGGCGCAGCTATGTTAAATGGCGAAACCCTAACAGGTGCTCATGTAAAAATCCCTTTAAAAACCATGAACAGACATGGTTTGATTGCTGGTGCCACTGGAACTGGAAAAACCAAATCACTTCAAGTTTTAGCCGAAAACCTGAGCGACAAAGGGATTCCTGTTTTGTTGATGGATATTAAAGGGGATTTGAGCGGCATTGCCCAACCAAGTCCAGGACACCCAAAAATTGATGAAAGACAAGCCTTGATTGGACTCCCTTTTGAACCCAAGTCATTCCCTGTTGAAATTTTGACCCTATCCGATCAAGATGGCGTTAGATTGAGAGCAACCGTAAGCGAATTTGGCCCTGTGCTACTCTCACGTATCCTAGATCTTTCCGAAGCTCAATCAGGTGTGGTCGCTGTTATTTTTAAATATTGTGATGACAATAAACTGCCTTTGCTTGACCTTAAAGATTTCAAAAAAATATTACAGTATGCCACAGATGAGGGCAAAGAGGAGTTTGAAGAGGCCTATGGGCGTATTTCAACGGCGTCTACTGGTGCGATTTTAAGAAAGGTTGTAGAGCTTGAGCAACAAGGTGCCGATTTGTTTTTTGGCGAAAAATCTTTTGAAGTAGATGATTTGCTACGATTGGATGAAAACGGTCGTGGGTACATTAACATCATAAGATTGACCGATATTCAAGACCGCCCCAAGTTGTTCTCCACTTTCATGCTAAGCCTATTGGCGGAAATTTACTCTACCTTTCCTGAACAAGGCGATACGGGAAGACCTGAATTGGTCCTATTCATTGATGAAGCGCATCTTATTTTTAATGAAGCTTCCAAAGCTTTGTTGAACCAGATTGAGAGCATCGTAAAACTTATACGTAGTAAAGGCGTTGGTCTTTACTTTGTAACCCAAAACCCCACAGATGTACCTGAAGCCGTATTGAGCCAGTTAGGACTAAAAATTCAGCATGCCTTAAGAGCCTTCACTGCCAACGATAGAAAAGCCATCAAACTAACCGCACAGAACTATCCCGACACAGCGTATTATGATACGGTAGAAGTGTTGACTTCTTTAGGTACCGGTGAAGCACTGGTATCAGCGCTAGATGAAAAAGGACGTCCCACGCCTTTGGCAGCAACCATGATGCGAGCTCCAATGAGCAGAATGGATATCTTGACAGAACAGGAGCTTAGCACCCTACTCTCCAATTCTAAGCTTACCAAAAAATACAATGACGTTGTAGATCGAGAAAGTGCTTACGAGATTTTAAATGACAAAATTGCCCGTGCCGAAGCCGAAGAAGCCAAGGAAAAAGCCAGAAAAGAACGAGAACAAATAGAAAATGCCCGATCTAAACAACGAAGCACAACATCCCGAAGCAGATCACGTTCTACCATCAACCCAGTAGTGAAAGTTTTGACTAGTGCTACCTTCATTAGAAGTGTTTTTGGCATCTTGAGCAAAGCCATGAAAAAGTAATTTAAGAACCATTAAAACCAAACCCCATATGAAGCATTATTTTTATGCCTTATTTATTATTGTCCTACTCTTAAATAGCTGTAAGAAAGAGGATAATCCGTATATTATAAAAAAACAGAATATTGGGTTACTTACAGATTCTACCCAAGTTAAAGATTTAAAAACTGTTTTTGCTCTGGATTCCGTTCTTACGGATAAGCCCAATAAATTCAATAAAGACAATACCATTGAAATCCTAGATACACAAGGGAAACAATTACTCATTCTAACCCCAACTAAAGGCAAAGATTCAACCTCAACCATACAAACTGTCCAGATTACGGATTCCCGTTTTAAAACAGAAAAAGGAATCACTACCTTGAGCACTTTTAAAGATATTAATACTAACTATAAGATTTCAAGTATCGATAATTTGTTGAACTCAGTGGTTATTTCAGTAAACGAGATTAATGCTTCCTTTACCATTGACAAGAAGGAATTGCCTGCCAATGCTCGTTTTGACATGACACTGCACATTGATGCCTCTATGATTCCTGATGCTGCGAAAATAAAATATTTCATGATTCATTGGTAAAATAGCGTGCGCTCAGTCATTCAAAACATACTTGTCAATATTGCCAAAAAAAGGACTAAAAGTTCTGGTTCTGCATATCAGAATCAGAAAAGTGTTTTACTCCTGGCCCAATCGCTTCAGGTTGATTTAAAGCATTTGTTGAAAGAGTCTTTCTTTATGGTCATTGGTGTTTTCTCGGCAGGTTTTGGACTAAAAGGGTTTTTATTACCTAATAAGTTTATTGATGGCGGTGCTACGGGCATCTCTCTTTTATTGGAAAACTTGACCTCAATTTCCCTTGGTGTTTTGCTGGTTCTAGTTAATATTCCTTTTATTGTACTAGGTATCAAAACCCTAAATTTAAGGTTTGCCATTAAAAGTATTTTGGCCATCACGTTCCTAGCTTTTGTGGTGCATTTTATTGAGTATCCCTTAATTACTCAAGACAAACTTCTCATCGCTGTTTTTGGAGGTTTTTTCTTAGGTTTGGGTATTGGCATGGCCATAAGAGGCGGAAGTGTTATTGATGGCACAGAAGTTCTGGCTATCTTTTTAAGCAGAAAACTCTCTATGACCATTGGTGATGTTTTATTGGTTATCAATATCATCATTTTTTCATTCGGCGCTTATATTCTCTCCCTAGAAACAGCCTTATATGCCATACTGACTTATTTAGCTGCAGCAAAAACCGTAGACTTTGTGGTTGATGGTGTTGAGGAATACATAGGCGTAACCATTATCTCAGAACAGCATGAAGCCATTCGTCTTATGCTAACCGAAAAATTAAGGCGAGCTTGCACCATTTACGCAGGTAAAGGCGGTTACGGAACCCGAGGAATTAGCTATGACAAAGATATCATTTTCACTGTCGTTACCCGTCTTGAATTGGCCAGACTGGAGACAGAAGTTGAGAAAATAGATAAAAGTGCCTTCATCATTATGGGTGTAGTTAAAGATCTTAAAGGAGGCATGATTAAACGAAAACCTTTAAAGGAATGAAACCTTACACTGTACAAAAAACGCCTTTTGTTGTACCCACAACCGATGGTAAAACCATCAAAGAGCACTTTGGCTTAGCGTCTGATGGAAATTCTACCGTGAGCATTGCCCACATGATTGCGCCACCAGGTTGGAGCGAACCATTCCAAACGCCCGAGTTTGATGAGTTTACTTTCATTATCAAAGGCAAAAAACAGTTTGTCATCAACGATGATGTGGTTGTTCTTTCAGCTGGAGAATCCATTAAAATAAACAAGAATACAAGAGTGCAATATTCAAATCCATTTACAGAGCCCTGTGAATATCTAGCCATATGTTTACCCGCATTTTCAATGGACACTGTGAACCGTGAACTTCTATGAAAAGAACAGTCTATTATTTAACAGGCGTTTTCATTAATGGCCTTGGTTATTTTTCTAAGACCAAAGCAGCTTCTTTTGCTTTAAGATTGTTCACTACACCCATGAAAGGGTTTATTAAAAAAGAACAAATCAAATTTTTGGACAGTGCCTTTCAAGAAGAGTTTGAATACGATTCTATACCCATTATAACCTATCGTTGGCCCGGCAACAATAAAACCGTCCTATTGGCGCATGGTTGGGAAAGCAATTCTGCACGATGGGAAAAATTGGTGCATCAATTAAAAGCAAAACACTATAATATTATTGCCCTAGATGCGCCAGCTCATGGTAATTCTGGAAGCAGACGATTTACAGCTATTCTTTATTCTGAATTCATCAACGTAGTCACGCAACGCTTCCAACCAGAAATCATTGTTGGTCATTCGGTTGGTGGCATGGCCACCATGTTTGCCTTTGAAAAGTACAAATACGATCATGTAGAAAAGCTTGTTCTTCTTGGGTCTCCTTCTGAATTTCATGAGATTTTACATCGTTATACTAAAATGCTACATATTAACAAACGAGTATCCAAAAGCCTGGAACTTTTAATCCAGAAAAGGTTCAATAAACTACCAGCAGAATTTTCAACAGCTAAAAGCAGTAGTAGTATTAATGTTGATGGTCTTATAATCCATGACCAAACCGATCCTATAATTCCTTACAGTGACGCACTAGAAATCAACAAGCATCTCAAAAAAAGCAAATTAATAACCACACAAAATCTTGGGCACTCTCTTAATGATGAAACTGTTTTTGATCATGTAGAGGCGTTTCTTTCCCAATAGCGTTATCTTTGCATTATGAGTGAACCCATTCGTCTTAATAAATATTTAAGTGAAGCTGGCTACTGTTCAAGACGTGAAGCCGACAAGCTTATTGATGCCGGCAGAGTTACCGTGAACGGCAATCCTGCGCCCATGGGAGTAAAGGTAACCGAGGACGACCGTGTAATGGTTGACGGCAAACTCGTCATAAACAAGGAGGAAAAATTCACCTATTTAGCCTTTAACAAGCCTATTGGCATTGTGTGCACAACAGATACTAGGGTTGAGAAAGATAATATTATTGATTTTATTGGTTATCACAAACGCATCTTCCCTATAGGCCGATTGGACAAACCCAGCGAAGGTTTGATTTTACTCACCGATCATGGAGACATCGTGAACAAAATCCTGCGGGCCAGTAACAATCACGAAAAAGAATATATAGTTACCGTAGACAAGCCCATTTCTCAAACATTCCTGCAGCACATGAGAAATGGCGTTCCCATTCTAGACACAGTCACAAAGAAATGTACGGTTGAAAAAATTAACCCAACAACCTTTAGAATTGTCTTAACCCAAGGACTGAATAGGCAAATTCGCAGAATGTGTGAATATCTCAATTATGAAGTGCAAACCTTAAAGCGCATTAGGATTATGAATATTAAGTTGGACGTTCCAACGGGAAGTTATCGAGAATTGAATGCTGCCGAACTCAAAGAATTGAATAAACTGCTCGAAGGTTCTACAAAAACATTCAAACCTAATACTAGGGATAGAAAAAAAAGCTAAGTGTCTTAAATGTTAAGATAATCTCAATTAACACGTAAAATTCATATTTCATGGTTATTTTTAGAGAAACCACTGATTATGAAACACTTCTATCTCTTATTTTTCCTCTCATTTACAGCTGTTGCCCAATATGATTTTGAACCTTCATCTGAATTTCCATTTGGTAGAGCAAATCCTAATGCTCCAGAACAAGTAAAGGATTTTCAACCTATGATTGGAGAATGCCATTGCAAATCTGAGACACGAAAACAGGATGGCTCTTGGAATGAACCTGTTGATATGACCTGGACTTTCAAATACATTATGAACGGTTGGGCCGTTCAAGACGAAACTTTAAAAGTTGACGGCGCTCATTCAGGAAGTATTAGACAATATATTGCCGATAGCGTCAAGTGGTATGTGCATTACTATGCTTCGAAGTCGCCAAGTACAAGCTTGCCTACTTGGGAGGGCACCAAAAAAGATAACGGGAAAATAGTTTTATATCGAGATCAAAAAGCACCAAATGGTATGGATGGTTTTTACAGACTCACTTTTTATGATATGAATGAATCCGGTTATAAATGGGTTGGCGAATGGGTTAGTAAAGATGAAAATGTAGTTTACCCCACCTGGAAGATTGACTGTGAAAAAAACCTTTCGTTTGACCCCAAAATTGAGAAAGCTAAAATATTGGCTAATAATGAAGCCTTTTCTAATGCCTATATAAAAGGTGATTTTGAAACTATAGCAAATTCCTATACCGACAATGGCAAAATTTTCCCTAACAATACCGATATCATAAGAGGGAGAGAAGCAATTAAGGCTAGGTGGTCAGCTAGAAATGGCTATAAAGTCCTTCATCATGAAATCAATCCAGAGGAAATAACTTTTGCTGGAAATTATGCCTACGACTATGGCTATTTTAAAGGTAAATCCCAAAACGAATCCAACGGTTCGGTATCAGAATGGAAAGGCAAATATGTTGTTATCTGGAAAAAAATTGGTGACGACTGGAAAATATATCTAGACATTTGGAATCAGATAAACGAATAATTTCAAGCAATATTTATTTTGTCCGGTAAAAATTCTAAATTAGTTGCAACATAAATCCGTTAACCATGCAAGCAACAGTTTCGCCATTTCATGTAGCCATTCCTGTACATAATCTTGATGAATGCAGAGTTTTTTACAGAGACATTTTAGGTTGTGAAGAAGGACGAAGTAGTGACCATTGGGTGGATTTTAATTTCTTTGGACATCAATTGGTAATCCATTACAAAGAAAAATCCAACGAACCTGAAGCCACTAATACCGTGGATGGCAAACATGTTCCCGTTCCGCATTACGGTGTGGTTCTACCTTGGGACACTTTCCATTCCTTTGCCGAAGATTTAAAGACAAAAGGCATTCAATTCATTATAGAACCTTACCTAAGATTTGAGGGTTTGGTAGGTGAACAAGCCACCATGTTTTTTAAGGATCCGGCTGGAAATGCTTTAGAATTTAAAGCATTCAAGGATTTATCTCAGCTTTTCGCGAAATAAATTACTGGCGTCTTTCTCTTGCCAAAAGAGTATTTTTCAATAACATAGCAATGGTCATAGGGCCAACACCACCAGGAACGGGTGTGATATAACTTGCTTTCTTGCTTACATTTTCAAAATCTACATCTCCCTTAAGAACGTAGCCTCTCGGACTTGTTTCATCTGGAACTCTAGAAATACCCACATCAATAACTACCACATCATCCTTGACCATTTCGGCTTTCAGGAAATCAGGAACTCCCAATGCCGAAATGATAATATCGGCCTGAGTCGTAATTTGATTGATGTTTTTGGTATGGCTGTGGGTTAATGTAACTGTTGAATTCCCTGGAAATCCTTTACGCCCCATTAAAATGCTCATGGGTCTTCCTACAATATGTGAACGGCCAATAACCACTGTATGCTTGCCATTGGTTTCTACACCGTAGCGTTCCAAAAGTTCTAGGATTCCAAACGGTGTAGCCGGGATAAAGGTACTCATGTCTAAAGCCATTTTTCCAAAATTCATAGGATGAAAACCATCTACATCTTTATTAGGGTCTACTGCCATTAAAACTTTTTGGGTGTCAATTTGTTTTGGCAAGGGTAATTGAATGATAAACCCATCTATTTCAGGATTGTTATTCAATTCTTCAATTTTGTCCAACAATTCAATTTCACTGGTTGTATTGGACATCCTAATCAAGGTTGAATCAAATCCCACACGCTCACAGGCTTTTACTTTACTGGCCACATAAGTCAAGCTAGCACCATCATTTCCAACAATAACGGCAGCCAAGTGAGGGACTTTCTCGCCTCGTTCTTTCATCTTCTCTACTTCGAGAGTGATTTCATTTTTGATGTCATTACTAACTTTTTTTCCGTCTAATAAAATCATGGATTTCCAATATTAGTTTATAAAACAAAAAAACATGAGTTACCTCATGTTTTTCATCATTTGCATCATTTGTTTGCCTTTGCCCCCTTGCATCATCTTCATCATCTTGCTCATCTGGTCAAATTGCTTGAGGAGTTGATTTACCTCCTGAACCGAAGTTCCTGATCCTTTACCTATGCGCTGTTTTCTACTGCCATTGATTATGGAAGGGTTGGAACGTTCGTTTGGTGTCATCGAATGGATAATGGCCTCAATATGTTTAAAAGCATCGTCATCAATATCAATATCTTTTAGCATTTTTCCAGCACCCGGAATCATCCCCATCAAATCCTTCATGCTACCCATTTTCTTGATTTGCTGAATTTGCTTTAAGAAATCGTCAAAACCGAATTGGTTCTTGGCTATCTTCTTTTGAAGTTTTCTAGCTTCTTCTTCATCATATTGCTCTTGGGCTCTTTCAACTAAAGAAACAACGTCTCCCATGCCCAAAATCCTATCGGCCATACGTGAAGGATAGAATACATCAATAGCATCCATTTTCTCACCAGTACCAATAAACTTGATAGGTTTATTGACAACCGATTTGATGGATAAGGCAGCACCACCACGAGTATCACCATCCAACTTGGTAAGGATCACACCGTCAAAATTAAGGACATCGTTGAAAGCCTTAGCTGTATTAACCGCATCTTGACCGGTCATCGAGTCCACAACAAATAACGTTTCCTGCGGTTGCACTGCTTGATGAATGTTTGATATTTCTTTCATCATCGCTTCATCTACAGCCAAACGACCTGCAGTATCTATGATAACCACATTAAACCCATTGGCCTTAGCATGGGCTATCCCTGCTTTGGCAATAGCCACAGGATCATTATTGGTTTTATCGCTAAAAACCTCAACCTTGATTTGTTCACCTACAATGTGTAACTGATCAATAGCCGCAGGACGGTAGACGTCACAGGCTACTAGCAATGGTTTTTTGGTCTTTTTGGTTTTTAAGTAATTAGCCAGTTTACCTGAGAAAGTGGTTTTACCCGAACCCTGTAAACCTGACATTAAAATAACGGTCGGGTTTCCGGATAAATTGATACCGGCAGCATCGCCGCCCATTAATTGGGTGAGCTCATCTTTAACGATTTTCACCATTAATTGCCCTGGTTGCAACGTAGTCAATACGTTTTGGCCCAATGCTTTTTCCTTAACGGTATTGGTAAAATCCTTGGCTATTTTAAAGTTTACGTCCGCATCCAATAAAGCGCGTCTCACTTCTTTAAGGGTTTCCGCAACATTTACCTCAGTAATACTTCCATGCCCCTTTAGAACGTGTAAGGCTTTATCTAACTTATCGCTTAAATTGTTGAACATAGTTACGCTTGCATTTTAAGAAGTGCAAATTTAAACATTTTAATATGGATATGCGAATAAAAAAAGACTGCCTTTTATAAGACAGTCTTTTCCAACTAATTTACAGAAAAAGCATGGTATGGCTATTATTTATCTTTTCCCATAACACTTAACTAAAACAATTATATTTTTTCAAATACGATCACACTCTCATCGTTTGCATCATCGTTTATGTAGTGCAATTCAATTCTTTGGTTATTAACTTCGGTAATGTACCAGTCATCATCCATTTGCCAGTAAGGGAAAATACCCAAATAATCTATAACCATTCTTAAATCACCCGCCTCATCTCTTAAAACTTCGTAATGCATATTGGCTGTTGAGCTTCCATCTGAACCTATTAAATTAGTCCCTTGTTGAAAGTCAAAAGTTACGTTAGCATAATCCGAAGTATTATCGGCACTGTCCATAGAGGAATACGTTATTTCCCAATTTCCTTCATAAAGCCAAGTCTTGATTTGGGCAGTATCTCCGTCTTGGTTAGTCGAATTACAGGTTCTATGGAAAATCAATTCGGCATCTCCAAAACTTGACAAGACTATTTCCTCTGAAGACAAACTTTCAACGGTATAATAGTTCCCTATTCCACTAACAGAGTTATACAAGTGCAATAATACTACCAATTGTTCTGTAGCTGTATTCTCGGCTGTCAGTCCACCATACCCAATGGTTATCCCATTTTCGGCAACCACAAATCCATTTTCAAAAAATGAATAAAGAATTCCATCGTAGTCACTTGTTACATCGCTACCTTGGTCGTTTATATAACTGTATACTTCCCATCTACATTCTGTAGCAATAGTATACAATTCATCAGAAGAGTAGCAATTTTGTTGCTCCATTACCATATGATTATCTCCCATGACCATTTCCAATCTGTGTGGTTGACAGTCTATTACTATCCAACTACCATTAATAGCTTGAATAGAAGGCCCTGCAACATTATCAAAAACAACTTCCACACCACCGTTAGCCGATTGGGATGTTGACCAACCGCCGGTATAGGTTGCTCCCATTCCAGTAACAGTTAGCACTTGATTATCATCAAAATTGAATTCAAAATCAATTAGGTCATTACTGCCATTGTAATTCACTATGTTCCAGGCACAGGTTTGCAGAAAGCCATCAACATCAGCCTCCGAACAATCGGTAGCACAGGGTTCAGCTACAAGGTTTATCTCAAAAACTTGGAAGGCCCCACTATTAGATTCTATTCTCAAATAAATAGTTTCTGGATTGCTAGTGTTTTGATAACTGTTTGGAAATGGCAACGCGTTCATAGCTGCTTCGGCATCAGCATGGGATACATGGAAGGATGGTGTGAAATCATAATCACAAAGCACATTACCTAGCACCAAGGTTTCCAACTCAAAAGTAGTAACACCATCGGCATCATAATCACAAGCCGTAACCGTCGTGTTACTGAAGCAACTAAAAGGGGATTCATCAGTCGTACAATTTTTTTCCAGCACCAACTCTACAACCTCAGCATCAGTATCTTTTTGTAGCACCAACATTTCTGCGCCACAACTTGTTACCAACCAATCTCCATTTACTACATCTAAATATGTATCGGCATCACTCATGAATAAATAAACTCCTGTGGTAGTTCCTTCAACTTGCCAATTCAAACCAGGAAGAGCTACTGTTGTAAAACCATCATGAACAGTTACAGTGCCATCTTCATTAAAATATAAGTAGTAATTTGACAAAGTGCCAACCTCATCTCCAACCGAAGTTATGGTCCAGAAACAATCCGTTAAGTAATACCCTACTTGCTCTTCTTGGCAACCCTCATTATTACAGTCGGTTTCAGCTTGGTTAATAGCCGTTTCCAGCTCTTGATTACTATTTACTTCCTGTGTATTGCCATTGGCATAAACCAAGGTTACCGGAAAGTTCAAGCTAGCCAAAACAGCACCCTCATTAGCAGCATCCAAATTGTCCAAAAACACATATAATTCTTCATCACTGTTGATTTGAACAGTATCAATAACCTGGAAGTCCGTGTTGTATATAGAGAAAGAAATAGGATACACAAAGTCTACACATTCAATAACCTCTGGCTCCGTTAAACACTCCTCAACAATGCTGTTGAGCTGATCCTGATTTTCAATCACAATTTGAGTGTAATTTCCAAACGTGACCGTGATAGGGAAAGTAAATTCAATACCATCATTTCCAGCAGGGTTATTCAAAAGCTCGGCAACCATCCACAAATCATCCAGAGAGTTGATAGTAATAGTTGTCTCACTAATAGTGATAGTGACCGGCAGCACGATTTCGGTGCAACTGGAATTATCCAAAAGATTGTCTTGAGCCCCATCATTGGTCACAGTCATTCGCATTAAGTTGGAAAGAGAAGATCCTGGTTGGATGACTTCTTCTTCCGAAGGATTTTCAATAATAACTTCTTCGTCTTGACAAGAAAAGGTCAACACAGCGAAGACTAAAAAAGTCAAGGTTAATTTAAATAGCGATTTCATATTCATAGCGTTAGTTTTGATTAAACGTCATTTGCATATAAAACAGGTTAATTCCAAAAACTCCTACCTTCAAATGACATTTTTTTTACATTTACAGCCACCAAACCACCCAAATGCCTAAAAATATAACGGAACATATTTGTGATGACACCTTATTCTCAAAGGCTTTTAAGACCTATGCCGAGGATTTGTACCATTTTCTTTATTACAAATTTGGTGACCGATTAAATCCTCGTGACAAAGTTCAGGAAGCCTTTATCAAGCTTTGGGAAAACTGCAAACAAGTACCCCCTTCAAAAGCCAAGAGTTTTGTATTTACCGTGGCGAATAATTTAATGTTGAATGAAGTTGCCCATCAAAAAGTGGTATTGAAATACGCTCAAGAAACACCTCAAAACCATACGAATGAATCTCCAGAGTTTATCCTTCGGGAAAAAGAATATCAGGAGAAATTACAAAACGCCTTAGCCAAACTTACCGAAGCCCAACGTACGGCTTTTCTGCTAAACCGTATTGAAGGGAAAAAATTCAAGGAAATTGCCGAGCTTTTGGATATTTCGGTAAAGGCGGTGGAAAAAAGAATTTACGGAGCATTGGCCAAATTAAGAGAAGATATTGAAGAAATTTAAAATAAAAGGTAGGAGTTTTTTAACTTCAACTGTTATATAACTGAAATAAGAACACATGAACAAGGAAGACTTGATAAAAAAATGGCTTGACAATAGCTTGTCACCCGAAGAGCTTGAGGCTTTTAAGAAGCTTGAAGACTATGCGGCATTGACCAAGTTGTCCAACCATTTAAAGTTCTTTAAACCCGAAGCTTATGCCACGGATAAAGAACTTGAAACTGTCATGGGTAAAATCAAAGCGCAAAACACCCCAACTTCCTGGTTCAAACCCTTCTTGCGCATTGCAGCCATACTGTTTTTAAGCTTCAGTATTTATTACTTTGCCAGCGGTTTGGATACAACAATCCATACGCTTGCCGCATCTAAAACCTTGGTTGAACTTCCTGACCATTCCAGTGTAAACTTGAACGCTGGTTCGAGTTTGGTGTACAACAAAAGAGCCTGGGATGACCACCGTGAAGTCACTCTTGATGGCGAAGCCTTTTTCAAGGTAGCCAAAGGGTCCAAGTTTGATGTAGTGACCAGCGCTGGTACCGTAAGTGTTATGGGAACGCAGTTTAATGTAAAAGAAAGGGACTCTTATTTTGAAGTTATTTGCTACGAAGGACTTGTTAAAGTTTCACACGAAACACAAGAAACCTATTTACGTCCAGGCGACAGTTTTCTGATCCTGGATGGGAAGATTATTGCTACTGAAAAGACTCAAGATTTAGGTCCTTCGTGGTTAAATAACACTAGTAATTTTAAAAGTGTTCCGCTTCAAATGGTATTGGATGAACTGGAAAGACAGTTCAATGTTACTGTTAACGCTTCGTCTGTAGATACCAGCAAGCTTTTTACCGGTAGTTTTACTCACGATAATCTAGAAACTGCCTTAAAATCTGTCACGTTACCATTTCATTTATCCTATAGCATTTCCAACAACACAATCACACTTAAACGTGGGTAAAAAGTTTGGGTACCTTGTTCTTATAAGTTTTTTCCTGAGTGTTTCTGGGTTTGCCCAAAACACTGCAAAGGAAACCAAACCACTTGCAGACATTTTATCCCAGTTGGAACAACGCTTCCAGATAAGTTTTAGCTATGCCGATGAAACCATTGCCAAGGTTTATGTTGAAGTTCCCGATAGTTCCTGGAACCTGACCCAAACTTTAGAGTTTATTGAGTCTCAAACCCCATTGAAATTCACCATTTTAGACCATGCCTTTATTGCCATTACGTCTTTAATACCAAACCAAACAGGCTTTGAAGTCCAGGAATTACAGGAAGTGGTTGTGGGCAGTTATCTTACCTCGGGCATTTCCAGAAATAATAACGGTATAACCTCTATCAAGCCACAACAATTTGGCATTCTTCCAGGCATGATTGAACCAGATGTACTACAAACTATTCAAGCGCTGCCTGGCGTGATGAGCGTAGACGAAACCATATCCAACATCAACATACGAGGGGGCACGCACGACCAAAACCTTATTCTTTGGGATGGCATTAAAATGTACCAATCGGGGCATTTCTTTGGATTGATTTCTGCTTTCAATCCGTATTTGACACAACATGTAGACGTTTCCAAAAATGGTACGAGTGCACGCTACGGCGATGGTGTTTCCAGTGTGATTGACATGCAAAATGCCAACGAACTCTCGCACCATTTTAAAGCTGGTGTGGGTCTTAATATGACCCATATGGATGGCTTTCTTGTGTTACCACTTGGAAAAAAAACCGAACTCCAATTCTCTACCAGGCGATCCATCACCGATTGGATTGATACCCCAACCTACGACAGCTATTTTGACAGGGTCTTTCAGGATACCGATTTAACCAACAATGGTCGTGATTTAAATGGAACCATTAGCAAAGACGAGCGGTTTTATTTCTACGATGTTTCAGCTAAGTTATTGGTAAACCTTACCGAAAAAGACAGGCTACGCTTTAATTTCCTCACTATTTCCAACGATGTTCACTATAGAGAACAATCAACTATCAATGATGAAAATACCGAATCCAATAGCTTTCTAAAACAGAACAGTCTTTCGGGTGGTGCTACTTACTTACGCACATGGAATTCCAAGTTCAACACCTCTTTACAGTTTTATGGTTCCAAGTACGATTTGGATGCCAACAATCAAGATGTGGTGAACAACCAACGCCTCATTCAAGAAAACAAAGTATTGGAATATGCCGTGAAATTGGATACTGATTGGTTCATCAACAACCATTTCAAGCTGTCCTCCGGTTATCAATTTTTTGAAACCGGCATTAGTAATTTGGAAGATGTGAACAACCCTCGCTTCAAAAGTTATATCAAAGAAGTTGTCCGTACCCATTCGGTGTATTCCGAATTGAAGTATTTGAGTTCAAACCTTAACACCAACGTTAAAGTTGGCGCACGGGCCAATTACTACGAAAAGTTTGATGTTTACAAACTAGAGCCCAGAGTGAGTTTTAGTCAGCGGTTCTTGAATTATTTCAGGTTTGAATTGCTAGGCGAGCTAAAAACCCAAACGACCTCACAAATCATTGACCTTCAAAACGACTTTTTAGGCATTGAAAAACGCCGATGGATTCTCGCCAACAACGAAAGTATTCCCATTATAGAAAGCAAACAAGCCTCGGCAGGCATCCACTACAGCCAGAACCAATTGTTGGTGAGTGCCGAAACCTACCTCAAACATGTAGACAACATTACGTCCCGAAGCCAGGGGTTTCAAAATCAATTCCAGTATGTGAAGGACATTGGTAGTTATGAAGTTGTAGGTTTGGATGTGCTGGTGAACAAACAGTTTGAAAATACCAGTGCATGGTTAAGTTATTCGTACAGCGAAAATACCTATCAATTTGACATTATCAATAACGGTAAGGCATTTCCCAACAATGTAGATATCCAACACGCCGTGACCTTTGGTGCCACGCATACTTTAGGCAACTTGAAACTCGCCATAGGCGTGAATTGGCACACAGGCAAACCCTTTACCGAGCCCAATAACGATGATCCTGTTATTGGCAACAACGTCAATTACAACGCACCCAACAGTAGCAATTTAAAAGACTACTTTCGCGCCGATTTCTCAGCCACCTACCGTTTAAAACTGAGTGAAACCACCAATGCTGTGGCTGGTATTTCCCTTTGGAACCTAACCAACCAAGAAAACATCATTAACTCCTATTACAAACTGGAAGATGATGAAGTCATTAGAATTGACAACACCTCATTAGGCTTAACAC
>JAGQZG010000148.1 GCA_020435705.1 Mangrovimonas sp. | reverse complement strand
CACCTTTAATACTATCATAAAGATGAATGTAGGTTTTTAAAGCCTCGTGGCTTTCAGTGTAAAGCTTCTTAGCATAGCTTGCCTCGGCTAAATTGGGCAAATTAGCTAGTTTCAAACTGGTATTGTCCATGGCTTGAGCAATGGAATCGGCTTTGAGCGCATACTCATATGCTGTATCTGGCTGCTGTTTTTTAATGTAAATCTCACTTAAGAAACCGTACAAGGTTACGTTTAGACTGGTATTGTCAATAGACTTATTGAGTGCAATAGCCTTGTTGTAATAGTCTATGGCCGTGTCATAATTCCCCAGGTCAAAATAGAGCGTGCCATAATTTTGGTACACATAACTCATAGCCATTTGATGCTTGCCTTCAACAATTTTATGGGCTATAGGAAGATATTTTTTAATACTGTCGTACTGTTTTAGCTTTAGATAAGTTGTGGTTAAATCAATTAGAGCAATGCCATAATTTAGTTGCTTATCCGGTTGGGCCTTATAGATCATGGCCGCTTTCTTGGTACATTCACCAGCCTTAACATCGTCATTAAGCTCATCATAAACAATAGCTTTATCCAGATTCACCATAGCAATTCCTGATTCATCTTGAAGCTGCTCATAGTTTTTTTCAGAAGTTATAAGGTATTCCAAGGCAGTTTTGTACCTACCCAAATTAATATAGGCAGCACCCAAATAGGATTGGGCATGGGCTATATGTTTAAGCTCACCGCAGGTCTTGGCCAGTTCCAATCCCTTTTTTGCACGACTGAGTGTTTCCTCTAGTGGCCCCTGAAATAAGGTAACACGGGTAAGGCTAAATTGTGCTATAACGGTCTTGCACGGATCTCCAAAAGCATCATACCGTTCATAGGCTTTTAGCAGCATGGTTTTTGTAATGGTGTCCCACAGGCCATTGCCGTCCCTTAAATGAGCAAACTTTTGAAAATAGCGTCCTGCAATAGTATCTGAAGTCAAAGCATCAATATCCAAAATCAGTTTTTGATAAAGAAGACTATCTTGGGCAGGAGAAAAATCCTTGGAAAGAGCAGCATAGAGGCTATCCAATTTAGTGTCTTGCGAAAAACCCTTTGGAATAACCAAGACGGTTAGCACAAAAACAGCGAGCAAGAATGATATCTTACGGATAGGCATGATTGGCTGGATTGAATCGAATTGTACTTTTTAAATGTAAGTATATTTTTTTGATAGCTTCTTGTCTATTCAATAATAAACCCATTCTTCAATTAAAAAACGGATAAGTTTAACATCTTTTTCTTGTGTTTTTTCAGGATAAAATGGTACATTTAAAATCCTGAACATCAGGTTGCTCCCTTGTTATCCCCATTTCTTTCGAATGCTTTTCGAATATCTAACAAATATCATGTTTTAGCCTGTGGAGAATAACTACCTTTAAGTAACATTTAAAACAAAAGACATGGAAGTTTTTGACGAAAAGCACATCAAAAACGTTGTTTTCGTAGGTGCACACAACAGCGGCAAGACCACCTTGGCCGAAACAATGCTTTTTGAAGCAGGCCTTATTAACCGTCGGGGAACGGTTGAAGGCAAGAATACAGTATCCGACTATCATGACATTGAGCACGAACGTGGCGCTTCGGTGTTTGCTACGCCGCTGCACACAGAGTGGCGCAATTACAAGATCAATATTATTGATACACCAGGATTGGATGATTTTATAGGAGAAATAATTTCATCCATTCGTGTTTCTGATACCATTCTTACCGTGATTGACGCCAAACAAGGTGTTGAAATTGGTACTGAAATTATCTGGAATTATATTGATGAATACCAAAAGCCTACCGTATTTGTTATCAATCAGATAGATCATGTAGGAGCTAATTTTGATGAAAGCTTTAAGAGCCTCAAGGCATTGGTAGGCAATAAAGCAGTAAAAATACAGTATCCAATCATTATGGACGGTGCACAATGCATTATTGATGTCCTTAAAATGAAAATGTACAAATTTGGCCCTGAGGGTGGTAAACCTGAAAAATTACCTATCCCAGAGAAAGAAATAGACCGAGCAACTGCGCTTCACAATGAACTTGTAGAACGTGCTGCTGAAAATGACGAAACCCTTATGGAGGTCTATTTTGAAAAAGGAACTTTCACAGAAGATGAAATGCGTAAAGGCATCAAATTAGGTATGCTTAACCATGATCTTTTTCCTGTATTCTGTGTTTCTGCTTTAAAAGACATGGGAACAGGCAGGTTGATGGGCTTTATAGACAATGTTGCACCTGCAGCCGCAGACCTAAAATCCGAGATGAGCTTGGAAGGGCATGAGGTAAAGCCGATCAAGGAGGCGCCAACCTCCCTGCTTGTATTCAAAACACTCTACCTGCCAAACGTAGGGAAAGTCAGTTTCTTCAAAGTTAAATCTGGCGAACTGAAACTGAATGATAAATTAACCAACTCCAGAACCGGTGAAGTTGAAGTTATCAACCAACTCTACATTATGGATGGTAAAGAAAGAAATCCTGTAAACAAACTGAGCACTGGTGATATTGGAGCAGCTATAAAGCTAAAAGATACCGAAGTAAACGATACGCTTTACAGTGGTAATCAGTCTATTACCTTAAAGCCAATTGTATTTCCTGAACCAAGGGTTTTCAAATCTGTTTCTGCTGAAAATAAGAACAATGAAGAAAAGCTCTTTGAAACCCTTAGGAGAATTCACAGTCAAGATCCAACTCTAACAGTTTCATATTCAAATGAAACCAATCAACAAATATTGGCTTGTCAAGGCGAACTCCACCTATCAACCGTAGTATGGAACCTTAAAAATATACATGATATTGAGGCCAAATTTGAAAAACCAAAAGTAAACTATCGTGAAACCATAGAAAGTGGAGCCAATGCCGACTATCGCCACAAAAAGCAATCAGGTGGTGCAGGACAATTTGGTGAAGTACACCTTAAGGTGGAAGCCTATTTTGAAGGAATGGACGAACCCAGTGGTTTCAATATTCGAGGAAAAGATGAAATAGTTCTTCCTTGGGGCGGAAAACTGGTTTTTTATAACTGTATTGTTGGTGGCGTAATAGATGCCCGATTCTTGCCATCTATTCAAAAAGGAATTATGGAAGTCATGGAAAATGGCCCATTAACAGGTTCAAAAGCACGCGATGTTCGCGTGATGGTATATGATGGAAAGATGCACCCTGTTGACTCCAACGATATCTCTTTTAAAATAGCTGGAGCCCATGCATTTAAGCAAGCATTCCTAGCGGCCAATCCAAAACTTCTGGAGCCTGTACTTTCAGTTACCGTAAAAGCTCCTGAGGAAAGTGTTGGTAGTGTTATGACCGAATTGCAAGCTCGTAGAGCCATTATCCAAAACATTGAAAGCAATAATAACTATCAAGTATTGAAATGCTTGATGCCACAAGCCGAGATTTTTGGATTCTCAACCGAATTGCGTTCGCTCACCCAAGGAAAAGCGACGTTCACCTCAAAGTTTGAATCGTATGAGCCTGTGCCATCTTACATCCAAGGGGAATTAGTAAAAGCAGAATTAGAATATCATTAACCCAATAAATAACAACATTATGGAAACCAAAGTATCTTATTTAAGCGATTTGAAGTTTAATTTAGAAACCTGGATTCGCGAGCTGAAATTCCATGCTAAAGAAATGGAAACCTTCAAACAAAAGCTGGAAGACATAGCGGCTCGCGGTTACAATCCTGAAGCATTCAAGCCACTTGAAATGTTTGCCAACAGAATAGAACTGGAAAAAGATGCCATCTCTAAATTAATCCATCGTTGTAAACGAAAAATCCATAATATCGAGATAGCAGATATGACAGAGTCCATTGATGGTCGCCTGCTTTATGAGCAACGCCCCTTAAGGGATGACATCAAAACTTATGTTAAGCTACATTATGAGCTTAAAGAAGAAATGATGGACTATTTTCTTAAATGGCTTTAAACAAGCTAATTAACTAATCAAATCTGAACCCTATGTTTAATTTAAATGTAGGGTTTTGTTTTTTTATTTAAGTCTGTGGAATTCCGTAAGGAAGCATCCTATTTTGGTTATATGTTTAATCCCCTATAGAAGCATAATTTTTAGTTATTTCATCAATAGGAGTATGCAATTGAACAGAATTAACTGAAGAATAACTGTAATACATAAAGAACCTAGATTTTTTTTATTTATTTTAAACCGCTATTAACCAACTGATTTACCATGAACAAGCTGTTAATACTTGTTTTTGTTACAAGTGCTTTTGCCTTATCTTCATTTTCCATTCCTGAGAAGTTACCTCCTTCAGCAACAATTACGGGAGGTGGGACTGTGTGTCAAGAATCCTCAACTACAGTCACTCTAACTGCTAGTGGAGGAGCATCTCCTTATACATTTTCATACTCAATTAATAATGGAGCACCGCAAACTGTTAGTACCAACGGAACTCAAATTAATGTAGTGGTTAACACTAGCAATGTAGGGAATTTTCAATATACTTTGCTCTCAGTTACAGATGGCAATAATGAAGTTTCAAATATTAACACTTCTGTTAATTTTCAAATAATTCCTTCGCCAGATACAAGTAAGTGAAAATGCCTGGATTGGGATTTCGGCAAAGCACCTAAATAGACCCAACATTGCTTTTACGGCTCAAGAAAACGTCCCTCTGGAAATATTTTATTCCGTGAATGTCGGTTATGAGTTTTTGCTGGCAAGATTTATTGACGTACAGCTATTTCCGTATGAAACTAAAATGATGCTTTCGGCAAACTTTATGCAGCAAGGCGAATACAACCGGTTGGATTTTGGAACCGCTTTTCTTTTTAAACGATTGCTTCTAGGAGCCACGTTTGCAACCAATCCTGCGAGAAATGACAGTAACAGCCATCTCTTGACTTCCATAAACGCCTTTACAGGGTTTCAATTGGACGGTTTCAGACTTGGGCTTTCCTATGATTTCAATACTTCCAAAATTGGTAGAACCGGAGGTGTGTATGAAGTCTCATTGACGTACCAATTTGATTTGGATATCAAGTGTTTTGGTTGTCCCAATTACACAGGCAGTAACTAATTATTTCTTTGGAAGCTTGGCCGCAAAATCAAACTCAAAAATTTCAAGCTTGAAATAAGGTACAGCAGCCAGACAATGATCAAAGATATCGGCCATGATATATTCGTAGTTCTCCCAACGTTTGTCACTGCTAAAAGCGTAGATTTCCAAGGGAATCCCTTGAGGTGTAGGTTCCAATTGCCGGGTCATGATAGTCATATCCTTGTTAATTGCCGGATGGCTTTCAATATACTCCTGAATGTATTTTCTGAACACTCCAAAGTTGGTCATATTCCTTCCGTTAATCAATAAGGACTTGTCAATGTTTCTCTCAATATTATAACTTTCAATCTCTTCTTGCCTGCCTTTTAAATACTCGGAAATAAGTTGTATCTTTTTTAAACTTTCTATTTCTTCATCTGATAAATACTGAATACTGGTGGCTTTGATCAAAATAGCGCGTTTAATCCGTCTTCCTCCAGAACTGCTCATGCCTCGCCAATTTTTGAACGAATCGGAAAGTAGGGCATAGGTAGGAATGTAAGTAATGGTTTTATCAAAATTCTGTACTTGTACTGTGTTCAGGTCAATTTCAATAACATCGCCATCGGCGCCATATTTTTCCATGGTAACCCAATCACCAATACGAACCGTATCATTGACCGCTACTTGAATACTAGCTACAAAACCCAGAATCGTATCCTTGAAAATGAGCAATAAAATGGCCGATGCCGCTCCTAAAGTAGTAAAGAACTTCCAAAAAGAAATTCCCGTAATCAAGACAAAGCAAAACGCAATCCCAATAATCCACATGAAAAGCATAACCACTTGAATATAGCTATCTATGGGCTTGTCTTTAAGTCGTGGCTTGGTTTTAAAGTAGGATTCCAAGGTTCTTAACACACTGCGCAACATCCAAAGGAAAAGTAAAACAGCATAGACTTCCAGAATAATTTCTATGGGTTTTTCAAAATCGGGGAAATCACTGAAAGTGATGGGAAAAGATTTCAAAACAATTACCAAAGGCACTAAATGCGCAACATAATTGGGTGTTTTATGGTCGATGAGTAAATCGTCAAACTTGGTTTTCGTGCCTTTGGCAAAAACATGGAATGCCCGTATCAAGATATTCTTGGCAATATAATCTGAAATGAAAACCAAAACTACCGTAATGGCCAGTAGAATTAACATATTGAGATAGACCGCTGTGTTTTCGGTCAACCCTTTTTCAATAAAAATATCGTAGAAATACCGTCCCATTTTTTCCATACTTGAGTGTGTTGGTTTAAACTTGGCACAAAGGTAAAAAGAAGTCGGCGATTGACCTTAGCTTTTAATAGCGTATTAAAAATCCCAAAGCA
>JAGQZG010000147.1 GCA_020435705.1 Mangrovimonas sp. | reverse complement strand
ACTGAAAGTACCGTTGGATGGATTTGGATAAACCTGAAGACTCTCTTTAAGAGACGTAAACTCATCAACCGACAAAGGCTCGTCGCAATTGTATATCGAGATTTCATCTAAGTACCAGCCTATTCTACCATTACAACCATCACTTCCCATTTCCCATCTAAATTGGATTGTGGAATTCGCAACGGCTCCTAGCGCAGAAAGATCTATAAAACTTCTTCCCCAACTACCTGTCGATGATCCTTCATCCGATCCCGTAAAAGCTTCTTCTCCTTGCATTGGGTTGTCATTTCCAGAAAGAAATCCATTAATTGTTCCATTGTATGCATTATCAACAAAAGCACTAGACGGAACAACGGCCCAACCACCTCCATTCAAATTATACTTAAGATTACCTCCATCCCAGGCTGCTTCAGTTGAAATATTATGTGAAAATACCATTTCGAAACTACCGGTAGGATAATTAGGCAGTGTAATTTCCGGACTTTCCAAACGAAGGATTCCATTTTGCAACGATATATTGCAATCGCCATTCACAGGGTTTGGCGCAAAAATCCCTTGTCCTGGTCGTCCATTCGGCAAATTATTCACTAAAGTCCAATTTCTTGGCTCCCAACTTCCAGGATTAACTGGTATCTCAGTAGCCACCCAGCTCCCTATACCAGATTCCCAATCTTCATAAAATACTGGATTTGACATTGCCGCCTCACAAGGATCTGCAGTTGCAGAAAGAATTGGCTCAAAACCGCATGTATCTGGATCAAGCTTCAATTCGACTGCTAAAAGAACTTTAACCAACTCATCAAAATCAGAGGTAGTTATAATTTCTCCGGAAGGCCCCGCTGCAAAAACAGCCGTAGAAAGCCCTTCCAAATTCTGACCTATCAAATCAGTACAGGCAGCCTCAAGAGCATCGGCCAGTGAACCAAAGTCACTTGTTGAAGTAAGATAAACACTCTGTGCTCTCCAAAATATGTGTGCTGCCTTGGTAAGACCTATTCCGGTTATTGTTTGGCCATTGTAAGTACCTCCATCTACCAACAAAGCATAAGCATGATTAGGAATTCCTGAATTAATATGAACACCGCCACTATCCCCATTACCACAGTAATAAATACCATCTGTTACTTTTCCAGGATCGCCGTTACATGGTGGATTCCACATATCTCTTATAGGACTTCCAAAAGCACTGGCATCCTCTCCCATTCTCCAACGCAAAGAGCTACCACATCCAGTTCTCAAAGCTAAATTTTCACCAGTATCCTGATATCCATTGATAAGATCCACGGTTTCACCCCATATATCGGAGTAAGCCTCATTGATAGCACCTGCTTGATAGGAATAAATCAATCCGCTTGTATATTGGGTGTAAGCATGTCCCCACTCGTGGGCTATAACATCGTCTGCTGCGGTTCCATCACAATAATTGACCGAAAATCCATTCCAGTTTGCATTTGGGCATGAAATATTAGGATTGTTGTTTATTGTTCTCATAGTGGCATCTGCATTGTCGTAAGACAAAAAACCAAACGTATTGTTGAAAAAATTATAAACATGTTCGGAAACCACAACTTCGTTTTGTTGCCAGATAGACAACGTACCGGGAAACGCATCGCCTTCTTGCCAAACAATATTAGACGTATCTACTTCATAAACAATCCTATTAATAGCATGTGCCATTCCGGTATATTGTTCTACCAATGAACCATTATAGGCATTTATGTACATAAATTCCCTAACATCGTTATTGTTTCTAACCTCAACTTCATATACCAGATACTGTCCTTTATCCCTATTTTCCACTAATCCTTTTTGAAATACATAGAGCTTGTTGGAGTTTACAAAAAGTGGAGCACCAGAAATGTTCAAACCCTGTCTATCTACTTCGGCTAGAGCAATGGCATTAGCCTCACTGCCACTTAAAACAGGCTGGGGATTGAGTTTAATATTGGGAATAAAATTACCATTTACTGCTGATAGTTTATGGTTTGTATCAAAATGAAATTTCAGCTTTCCATCAAAAACCGGAATAGCATTGAAAACCTGAGTAAACTCTACATGAGTAAACCCTTGCGCATCCTCTGATTCAGTGGTAAACCTAAACGAGTCTACTACCGAGGAAATCCCGAAAAGTTGAGCATTGTCCTGAAGGAAATTCAAAGCTTTTTGCTGCAAACTTGTTCCTTGCAGGCTCAGCGGATTATCCTTAGGAAATCTAATAAATTCAGGAGTACCCGTAACTTTACCATAAGTAATTTGTGCATCCTGTAAATTTTGGGAAGAGGCAAACATAGAACATAGCAAACCTACAACCAGTAGTTTAGAAGTATTTTTCATTGTTTCACAATTGGGTGGTGCAATTTAGTGAAATTAACAACAAAAAAACCCACAAATAAAAATTTGTAGGTTTTTTCATCGTATTTACTTGTTATGTTTCTTTAGAACATTTCCCTGCCTGAAAAATGAAAGGCACCTTCAATAGCTGCATTTTCATTGCTATCACTTCCGTGAACCGCATTTTCACCTATGGAAGCAGCAAACAATTTCCTGATAGTTCCTTCGGCGGCTTCGGCTGGATTGGTAGCTCCTATAAGAGTTCTAAAATCTTCCACAGCATTATCCTTTTCCAAAATGGCAGCCACAATAGGCCCTCTGGTCATGTACTCAACCAATTCTCCAAAGAAAGGTCTTTCTTTATGTATTGCATAAAAAGTTTTAGCATCAGAAGCTGTCATTTGAGTCAATTTCATAGCTACGATTCGAAATCCTGAAGCTGTAATTTTTTCTAAAATTGCACCAATGTGTCCTTTTTCAACAGCATCAGGCTTAATCATCGTAAATGTTCTGTTTGTTACCATGTGTTTGTCTTAAATTTATTTTTTGGCAGCCCATTTAATTAAAATCCTCTGCCAGTATGGGTTTCCAAATTTTCGTGCAAAAGTAAGGTATTTCTAAATAAAAACAAGGTTATCCAAGATTAAAAAATCGTATCTTCGCCAGCAATGAATACAAACGAATACACTCAGCTTAAAGCACTTTTATCTGCCCAAAAGAACATTGTTATCGTACCTCACATTAATCCTGATGGTGACGCCATGGGCTCCTGTTTAGGGCTTTACCACTATTTAATCAAACTCAACCATAACGTTTCTGTTGTTGCGCCCAATGATTATCCCGAGTTTTTGAAATGGCTACCTGCTGAAGACACTGTTATTAAGTACGACTCGGACCAAGAAAAGGCTCATGCTGTTATTGAAAAGGCCCATTTGATTTTCACCCTTGACTTTAATTCATTAAGTAGAATTGGCGCCATGCAAGCTGCTTTGGAAAAGGCTGAAGCCACGTTTGTCTTGATAGACCATCACCAACAACCGGATGCTTACGCTACGTTTGTTTATTCAGATGTATCCATGTCGTCTACCTGTGAAATGGTTTATCATTTCATTTCAAATCTAAAAGATGTGGACAAACTGGATAACGTTATCGCGACTTGTCTATACACGGGTATCATGACAGATACTGGATCGTTCCGGTTCCCATCCACTACTGCGACCACGCATCGGGTGGCGGCCCATCTTATTGAGCTAGGCGCACAGCATTCTGAAATCCATAATAAGATTTATGACAGTAACAGTTGGAGTGCCCTTCAACTTCTGGGATGTGCCTTGAGCAATTTAAAAGTACTCCCTGAATACAACACGGCATACATAACGCTTTCTTCAGAAGAATTAGACAAACATAACTTCAAAAAAGGAGATACAGAAGGTTTTGTAAATTATGGCTTGTCCATTAAAGGCATTGTTCTTGCGGTTATTTTTATAGAAAACAAACAAGAAGGCATTATTAAAATATCCCTTAGATCTAAAGGTGATTTTTCAGTAAATGAGCTTTCCAGACAACATTTCAACGGTGGCGGTCACACGAATGCGGCTGGCGGAAAAAGTGATTTGCCTTTAAATGATACTATTGAAAAATTTATTAGTATCTTACCAAGCTATAAAAATGCCCTGAACAGATGAAAAAAATAATTCTCCCCATAGTTATACTTGGAGGTTTATTCTTCGGATGTAAATCACCTGAAGCCAGAAAACCTGTTTCTTACAGTTCCGGTTCTTTTATAGATCAATCTGTAGAAAGAAACATCAAGCTTAACGAAAAAGAGCACCAACAGATTAAGTCCATTATGAACGAACACCCGGAAAACAACTACTTAAGTTCGGAAAGTGGCTTTTGGTACTATTACAATACTAAAGTTGAAAACGACAGCCTAACGACCCCCGATTTTGGCGACATTGTGAATTTCAATTATAGCTTAAAATCCTTAAACGGAACAACCATTTACTCTGAGGAAGAACTGAAAACCCAGAACTATGCCATGGACCAGCAAGAGATATTCACTGGTTTGCGGGAAGGTCTTAAACTCATGAAAACGGGAGAAACGGTGACTTTCTTTTTTCCCTCGCAAAAGGCGTATGGTTATTATGGCGATGAGAATAAAATTGGGGTAAATGTTCCTCTAATTTGCCAAGTAACCGTCAATTCTATTCAAGAAAACAATCAATAACTTAAAAACTTATGAATTTTTTAAAATCAACTATGAAAGTAATACTCTTACTCTTGTTGCTGGCTAACACTTCTTGTCAAGAAAAATATCCAGACTTGGAAGATGGACTTTATGCCGAATTTGTGACTTCAAAAGGCACTATGGTAGCCAAGCTTTTTTATGAAAAGGCTCCGGTAACAGTGGCCAATTTCGTGGCTTTGGCTGAAGGAACACACCCCAAACTTGCCGATTCCTTAAAAGGGAAGCCCTATTATAACGGCACCACATTTCACCGGGTGATAGACAAATTCATGATTCAAGGTGGCGACCCAACAGGTACTGGTTCTGGCGGGCCAGGCTATAAATTTGGTGATGAATTTGATATAAGCCTAGTGCACGACAAACCGGGAATGTTATCTATGGCCAATGCCGGACCGGGCACTAATGGCAGTCAGTTTTTTATCACAGAAGTTCCCACTCCCTTTCTAAATTACAGACACGCTGTTTTTGGAGAATTGGTAAAAGGTCAGGATGTACAGGATTCCATTTCCAACGTAAAAACCATCCAACCAGGTCGTTTGGATAAGCCTGAGCAAGATGTCATCATAAAAGAGATTAACATTATTAGAAAAGGAAAAGACGCAAAAGCGTTTGATGCCGCCAAAGTGTTCACTGAACAAGAACCCAAACTAGCTGAAAGAAGGGAAGAATTCTTGAATCAATTGAAAGAAAAAGAAAAAGAAGATGCCAAATTTGCGGCTGAAACCTTCTTGGAAAAAAATAAAGACTACCAAGGTGAAGTAAAACGTTTTGATACAGGATTAGTAATGATTCTTAATGCCAAAGAAGGCGGTGAAAAACCTAGCAGTTCAGACAAGGTAGCCATAGAATGTGCCGGTTACTTTGAAAATGGCGGCTTGTTTTACACCAATATCAAGTCTGTAGCTGAAGCCAACAACATGTACAGTGAAGAGTCTGAAAATCAAGGCGCTTACGAACCGTTCACCATGCCGTACAACATGACGGCCACATTGGTTCCAGGTTTTAGAGAAGCCATGCTAAACATGAATGTGGGTGATAAGGCCAGAGTTTTTATCCCCAGTTATCTAGGATATGGCGATCAAGGACGCAAGCCTATGATTCCGCCGCACACCAACTTAGTCTTTGACATTGAAATTATAGAGATTGTCAAAAAATAATCAGAAAAGAAAAAGCGGCCTAAGAGCCGCTTTCTTTTTATTTTTTTGGTATGTGTTTTAATATTTCCAAAACATATTTCCAATACTTCTGTACCGAAGAAATCTGGGCGCGCTCGTCAGGAGAATGAGCCCCTTTAATATTGGGACCGAAACTGATCATGTCCATACTAGGGTAATTTTGCCCTAAAATACCACATTCCAAACCGGCATGGCAAGCAGCCACATGAGGCTTCTCGTTGTTCATTTTCTCATACAATTCAACCATCACTTTTAAAATAGGTGATTCCATATTGGGAGTCCAACCCGGGTAATCCCCTGAAAGCTCCACATCACAACCTATCAATTCGAAAGCAGACCGCAAAGCGTTGGTCAAGTCCATTTTTGAACTTTCCACAGAGGAACGTGTCAAGCACATGACTTTTATTTTGCCTTTTTGCACCAACACCCTAGCAATGTTATTTGAGGTTTCCACTAAGTCAGGAATATCTGCGCTCATTCTGTACACTCCATTTTGAGCCGCATACAATGCTTTCAGCAAGCCTTCCTGAACGCCCAATTCCATGACCGTTTCAGGCAAATCACTCTTCGAAATCATGATCTGTAGGTTGGGTTCCATGGTCTTCAGTTCTTTTTTAATGGTGTGAGACAAATCGCCCATTTCCATCAGGAAAGCCCCTTCGTGTATACTATCTATAGC
>JAGQZG010000146.1 GCA_020435705.1 Mangrovimonas sp. | reverse complement strand
AGTTCTTCTTCGTCATAATCACCATCAAACTCATCAATAGCTGTTGAAATCTTGTCTGTATTGGCTTCCATAAAATAATCATGGAGCTCTTCCTGCTGATCTTCATCTAAAATTTCATCAATCCAATAATTGATATTGAGCTTGGTTCCCGAATAGACAATAGCTTCCATTTCTTTTATGAAATCCGGCATTTCCATCCCCTTGGCATCGGCTATATCACTCAATGGCAATTTTCTATCTATATTCTGGATAATGTAAAGCTTGATGGCCGAGTTGCTCCCAGTGGTTCTTACTACCAGATCGTCTGGTCTAATGATATCGTTCTCTTCAACATAGGTAGCAATCAGGTTAACAAAGTCGTTTCCATACTTTTTGGCTTTACCTTCACCTACTCCATGTACATTGGCCAATTCTTCAATGGTAATTGGATACTTTAAAGCCATATCTTCCAACGAAGGATCTTGAAAAATCACAAATGGAGGAACGCCCAACTTTTTGGCGTTTCGTTTTCTCAGGTCTTTTAACATGGCCATTAAGGCTTCATCAACAACGCTGCCACCTCCCGCTTTAGACGAAGTAATTACAGTATCGTCATGGTCTTCATCAAACACATGATCTTCTGTCATCATAAAAGATGTTGGATGCTTGATAAAATCTTTTCCGCTAGCGGTCAGTTTGATGACACCGTAGGTTTCTATATCCTTTTTCAACAGCCCTGAAACCAGCAACTGCCTGATAAGAGCCATCCAATGCTTATTGTCTTTGTAATCTCCCTTACCAAAAAATGCTTGATCATCAGTCTTGTGAGACTTTATCATGGCATTGGTTTTTCCAACCAACACATGAACCAAGTCTTTGGCTTTGTACTTTTCGTTGGTGGCCTCAACAACTTCCAAAACCAGACTCACATCGTCCATGGCTTCGTGTTGCTTTTTAGGATGGCGCACATTATCATCCATATCACCACCTTCACCCGTTTCATTATCAAAGTCTTCACCAAAATAATGCAGGATAAACTTACGTCTGGAAACAGAGGTTTCAGCGTAGGCAACCACTTCTTGGAGTAAGGCATGCCCTATTTCCTGTTCGGCTACGGGTTTACCGGACATGAATTTTTCCAACTTTTCAATATCCTTATAGGAATAGAATGCCAGACAATGGCCTTCGCCTCCATCCCGACCAGCTCTTCCTGTTTCTTGATAGTAACTTTCTATACTTTTTGGTATATCATGATGTATAACATAGCGTACATCGGGCTTATCAATACCCATTCCAAAAGCAATGGTAGCCACGACCACATCGGCTTCTTCCATTAAGAACATATCTTGGTTCAACGCTCGGGTTTTGGCATCCAGCCCCGCATGGTACGGAATCGCTTTAATATTGTTCACCTGTAGCACCTGTGCCAACTCTTCTACGCGCTTTCGGCTCAAACAATAAACGATACCACTCTTACCCGAATGTTGTTTAATGAAACGAATAATGTCGCCATCAACATTCTTGGTCTTAGGCCGTACTTCGTAGTACAAATTAGGTCGGTTAAAGGAAGCCTTAAACGTGGCAGCGTCTGTGATTCCCAAATTCTTAAGGATGTCTTCCTGTACCTTAGGTGTCGCCGTGGCGGTAAGGGCTATAATAGGAATATCGTCACCCAACCGTTTAATAATCTGTCTTAAATTACGGTATTCAGGCCTAAAGTCATGTCCCCATTCACTAATACAATGGGCTTCATCTATAGCCATAAAGGAAATTTTAACCGATTTCAAAAATTCGATATAATCCTCTTTGGTCAAAGATTCTGGCGCTACATAGAGTAGTTTGGTAGTGCCTTCAACAATATCCTGTTTAACTTGCTTGATTTCGGTCTTGTTAAGAGACGAATTCAACACATGGGCTACACCTTCTTTATCCGACACGCCACGAATGGCGTCTACTTGATTTTTCATCAACGCAATTAATGGCGATACAACTATGGCCGTGCCTTCCTGCATAAGTGCAGGCAATTGATAGCATAAGGATTTCCCACCGCCAGTGGGCATAATAACAAAAGTATTTTTACGGGATAGTATGCTAGAAATCACACTTTCCTGCAATCCTTTAAATTGACTAAATCCGAAATACTTTTTTAGAGCTGAATGTAGATCAATCTCAGTAATCAAAATGAATTGTTTAAATTATACATAAAAATTTTGGACACAATCAGCAACATCAAATCAATAAATTAGAATGTATATTCCGAGTCCCCTCTTTTTTCGTTAGCTTTGCAGCAAGGTCAGTTTACGTTATGAACTCACATAATGCGCTACCTTAAAGATATAAAAATCTTTAATTGCAGTACTTAAAATTTTAATAAAATTTGGACACTAACGAAGCAATCAAAAACACGGCTGCCAGAACTCTGGAAATGGAAAGCCAGGCTGTTTCCAACCTTATTGGTTTAATAGATGATGACTTTGCCAATGCCGTTAAACTTATTCTCCAATCCAAAGGCCGAGTAATTATTACAGGCGTTGGAAAAAGTGCAATCATAGCAACCAAAATTGTGGCTACGCTCAATTCTACCGGAACACCGGCTGTATTTATGCATGCCGCCGATGCCATTCATGGCGATTTAGGGTTGATCTTAAAAGATGATGTTGTCATCTGTATTTCAAAAAGTGGCAACACTCCAGAGATAAAGGTTTTGGTGCCGCTTATCAAAAATGCAGGCAATAAAATGATTGCAATTACCGGCAATCTAGATTCCTACCTAGCCAAAGAATGTGATTTTATTCTGAATGCCTACGTTGAAAAAGAAGCTTGCCCAAACAACTTGGCTCCTACTACCAGCACAACAGCTCAATTGGTTCTAGGCGATGCTCTAGCGGTTTGCCTTTTGGAATTGCGCGGTTTCTCAAGTAGTGATTTTGCCAAGTATCATCCTGGTGGTGCTTTAGGAAAAAAACTGTATTTGAGAGTGAAGGACTTGGCTTCTCAAAACGAAAAACCTCTGGTAACTCCTGAAACCGACATTAAAAAAGTGATTATTGAGATCTCTGAAAAAAGACTAGGAGTCACTGCCGTCGTTGACAATGGTAAGATTGTTGGCATCATTACCGATGGTGACTTGAGAAGGATGCTAAGCAAAGTTGAAGATTTTACCAAGCTGAAAGCAAAGGATATTATGAGTGCAAACCCCAAACGGGTTGAGCATATGACCATGGCTGTAGATGCTTTGGAAATCATGGAATCTTTTGAAATCTCCCAACTACTGGTTGAAAAAAACGGACAGTATTATGGTGTGGTCCATTTACACGATTTAATTAAAGAAGGCATTATTTAATGGCAAAGAAAGACGTTAACAACATGTCCTTCCTAGACCATCTGGAAGAATTAAGATGGCATTTGATACGTTGTACACTAGCCGTACTCATTGGCGCTATTGTGGCCTTTATTGCCAAAGAATTCATTTTTGATGTTCTTATCCTAGGGCCTACAAACCCCAATTTCGTGACTTATGAAATTCTTTGCAAACTTTCCGGTTATCTAGGATTGGACGATTCCTTCTGTTTGGAAAAATTGGATTTTGAGATACAAAGCCGCACTATGGCCGGACAGTTTTCGGCTCACCTCTGGACGTCTATTACGGCCGGTATCATTATGGCATTTCCTTATATATTATTTGAATTCTGGAGATTTATAAGCCCCGGATTGCACGACAACGAGCGCAAACATTCCAGAGGGTTTATCATCACCGCTTCAATTCTCTTTTTTATTGGAGTCCTCTTTGGTTATTATGTCGTATCACCATTATCCATTAATTTCTTGGGGTCTTATCAAGTCAGCAGCAAAGTGCATAACGATTTTGATTTGGACAGTTACATTAGCTTGGTACGATCTTGTGTTCTGGCCTGTGGTTTGGTGTTCGAGTTGCCAATTATAATCTATTTCCTTACCAAAATTGGCCTAGTCACCCCCCAATTCCTTAAAAAGTATAGAAAAATCGCATTGGTAATTGTCCTGATTGTTTCCGCAGTTATTACGCCTCCAGATGTAGCCAGCCAAGTAATAGTTGCAATCCCTATTTTGGTACTTTACGAGGTTAGTATTTATATTTCCAAATTTGTCTTACGCACTAAAGATAAGAATCCATGAGTGATATAGTTTCAGAATTCAATGCGTACCGTTCCAAAATGAACGAAAAAATAATGGCCGATAACAACAAGATTATCAAGCGCATTTTTAATCTAGACACCAATGCCTATCAAGCAGGGGCTTTGGACGTTAAGACGAAAGAACTGTTAGGCTTGGTTGCCTCAACAGTATTACGTTGTGATGATTGTATTAGATACCATTTGGAAACCTGCCACAACGAAGGTTTGACCAAAGAAGAAATTTCCGAGGCCTTGGGCATAGCCACCCTCGTGGGTGGAACCATTGTGATTCCACATTTACGCAGGGCTTATGAGTTTTGGGAAGCCTTGGAACAGCGTTAATTTTTTTATAAAAACAATTGAAAACCAAACGTTGCATACAATTTTAGTATTTTTAGCCATTCTTTGATAACACCATGATATTAAGAGCCGATAATTTAATGAAGTCCTACAACGGACGAAAAGTGGTAAAAGACGTTTCCCTTAAGGTTGAACAAGGAGAAATAGTGGGTCTTTTAGGGCCTAACGGAGCAGGAAAAACAACGTCTTTCTACATGATCGTGGGTTTGATAAAACCTAATGGTGGCTCTATTCATTTGGATAAAACCGAAATCACAAAATACCCCATGTATAAGCGGGCTCAAAGCGGCATAGGCTATTTGGCTCAGGAAGCATCGGTATTTAGGAAGTTAAGCATTGAAGATAACATCTTAAGCGTACTTCAAATGACCAAATTGAGCAAAAAGGAACAACTCCAAAAAATGGAGTCCCTAATTGAAGAGTTTGGTCTAGGACATATTCGAAAAAACCGTGGGGATTTATTATCTGGTGGCGAACGCCGTCGTACCGAAATTGCACGCGCCTTGGCAACCGATCCTAGCTTTATCCTTTTGGATGAACCCTTTGCCGGAGTAGATCCTGTAGCGGTGGAAGACATTCAGCGCATTGTGGCTCAACTTACCAAAAAGAACATTGGTATTTTGATTACCGATCACAACGTACAGGAAACCCTTGCCATTACCGATAGAACGTACTTGATGTTTGAAGGAAGTATCTTAAAAGCGGGTATGCCAGAAGAACTGGCCGATGATGAAATGGTACGAAAAGTTTATCTGGGGCAAAACTTTGAACTTCGCAAGAAGAAAATACGGGACTAGATGTAACCATCAGTCACCGTTCGCTATCTTAATAATAAATCTAAAAATGCTTTTCATTTGTTGAAACATCAACAGGGGTTTAACATAGGTTTATTTAACTATTTTTTGACAACCATTTTACCCCATAAAAACTTCGCTGATTTAAACAGTAACACTACTGACAACCCAACAAGTAAACCCATCACGAATTCACGTAATAAAGTAGGCCAATCATGTAAAAAATCATGAAAGATTGGCACATAATGAATAAAAATTCCACCAGACACCAATAACAAAGCTAAGGTGCCAACCACAGAAAGTAACTTCACAACTTTAGGTAGTGCCTTTACCAGAAAACGCCCAACAGTATCAGAAAAACTATGGTCTTGCTCATTAAAATTGATCAATCTCAAACCAAGATCGTCCATTCTGACAATCAAAGCAACAATTCCGTACACACCAATAGTAGCGATGACAGCAACAATAGAAACAACCAAAATCTGTATTAATAGGCTTTGTTCCATAACTGTCCCTAAGGCAATAATCACTATTTCAACAGATAAAATAAAATCGGTCATAATAGCTGATTTTATTTTTTGCTTTTCTTGAGCTAGAATTGTTTCAGAATCCAAACCAGTAGTAAGTTTAATAGGTGCTTCTTTTCGGTGGGGAATTAAAACATGAAAGATTTTTTCCGCACCTTCAAAGGCTAGATACAAACCTCCCAGAACCAGAATTACGGTAATGGCAAGGGGTACGAAAGCGCTTAGTAAAAATGCAATGGGTAAAATAATAAGTTTGTTAACAAAGGAACCTTTGGTAATGGCCCATAAAACAGGAAGCTCTCTAGAAGACACAAACCCCGAAGCCTTATCGGCATTAACAGCCAAATCATCACCTAATATGCCTGCCGTTTTTTTAGTGCTTACCTTAGCCAAGGTTGCCACGTCATCCATAAGCGCAGCTATATCGTCTAATAAAGCAAAAAAACCTGAAGCCATAAAAATCAATGGGTTTTAAACGAGCCAGAAGCCCCAGTTATCAATGATAAAAGAATATAAAAAATCACAATAATAGGTATGGCAACAAATTTAAAGAGAACTATTAAAATCAAAGTACAAACAATGAAAACATAGCGTATCCCATTCGATTTAAAAGACCAATCACTAAATTTCAAAGCAAACAACTTAATCCTGGAATTAAGCAAATAACTGCTCAAAAGCGTCAATCCTATTAAAAACCAAGGATTC
>JAGQZG010000145.1 GCA_020435705.1 Mangrovimonas sp. | reverse complement strand
TCTGGCAGACTTTTCGTTTTCGGCTATATAAATATCTATTTCCTCAATTTTCTTCTTGACCGAAAGAGGTAGCACTTCTAAAGGTTCGTTGTCCCCAAGTGTTGTTGGTATTAGGTAAAGATTGCCCGTTTTTGATTGCATTTAATAAACAACTAATTTTTTTACAAAAGTAGCATTGTCTATTGTACATTTCATAAAATAAACACCATTATTGAGATCTTTTACTGAAAAATTAAAAGAGCCGCTCTCTTTAAAACTTTTCACTCTTTTTCCCGTAATATCGTACAGTTCATAAAAACCTTCATTAGCGGAGGAAACATCAATTTCCACTAGGTTATTGGATGGGTTGGGAAACATTTTGAAGTTGAGCGTTGAGAATTCATCTACACTCAAATTGTTATCCACTATTTTGAAAATCTTTCCTGAGCTTATACCTGCAATGTAAATTTCACCATTAATATCTTCTCCAAAAGACGTCCAGTTATTGCCGCCAAAGGAACTTTTATAAACAAAATTCAGGTCCCAGGTACTCCCATTATATTCCAGGTAACCTATTTCGTTACTACAGTAATCGGCAAAAAGGTAGAGGCCATTAAGATTGGAGAAAACAGAACCTCTATATATGTAGCCGCCAGTAATTGAGCACCCACCGCCACTATGGGAGTATTCTTGCAACGGGAAACATCATGCCAGAAGAACTACTACAACCCGACGTGTTATATGCATGATTGCCCTCGTAACACCTCCAACCGTAGTTGATACCTGCTGTAGTAGAGGGCGCTGTATTGATTTCTTCATAAATATTTTGACCAACATCGGCAATCCAAAGATCTCCTGTGGTTGAGTCAAACGAAAAGCGCCAAGGGTTTCTCAGACCATAAGCCCATATTTCAGCAAGTGTATTTGGGTTGGCATCGTTAACATATGGGTTGTCGGATGGAATGCTGTAGGGAGAACCGGAATCAACATCTATCCTCAACATTTTGCCCAGAAGTGAATTTAAATTCTGACCGTTACCGTTGGGGTCGCCACCACTACCGCCATCACCCGTGCCAATATATAAATACCCGTCTGGACCAAACTCTAAGTCGCCACCATTGTGATTGGAAAATGGCTGGTTTATGGTCATTAAAATGGTCTCAGAACTGGGATTGGCAAGATTTGGATCGGACAAATTTCTGCTAAAACGCGAGATCACTGTATTGCCTGAATTATTTATATAGTTAACGTAAAAATAGCCATTGGATGCATAATTAGGGTGAAAGGCGAGACCTAACAACCCTCTCTCGCTACCAGTATCTATAACTAGATTGTCAATGTTCAAAAAAGGGGTGACATTTACGGATCCATCGGTGTTTACAATTTTTATCCATCCTCTTTTTTCGACAACAAATAATCGGTCGTCACCAGCATTTTTGATACTAACGGGAGACACAAACGAATTGGCAAATTCAACGATATCAATATCAGGTTGAGCTTGTAAAGGAGTAATAATGATTAGGATCAAAAGGAATAAGTAGTAGTTTTTCATGGCAATTAATCTGTTGATTACCATAAATATAATAAAATCTAAGTAGAAAATTCCTAAAGTTTGGAAGCGATAAGGTTACAGGCTTCATCCAGCATCCTGAAAAGGGATTCAAAGGCATGCATTTCGCTATGATAAGGATCGGGTACGTTAAATTTTTGTCCGGGATAAACCTCGTCAAGAATAAATCTCACTTTGGCTTTATCTTCCTCAGTACGAGCTAGTCTCAAAACATTTGTATAATTGGATTCATCCATGATGTAGATTAAATCGAATGTATCAAAATCTGTCGCGGTAAATTGTCTCCCTCTTAAATTTGAAATATCCAGACCATATTTTTTTGCTATTTCGATTGAGCGTCTGTCTGGAGGATCGCCCACATGGTAATTGCCTGTGCCTGCAGAATCGACCAAGATGGGCTTGCCTTCAACTTTGGAACGTAAAATACCCTCGGCCAATGGCGAGCGACAAATGTTTCCCAAGCAAACCATTAAAATTTTAGTCATAAAAAAAAAGGCGTTCTAGGCGGATAATTTTTTGGTCAAATCTTCTACGTATTTTCTGAATTGTTTATCGGTAGAAGTTAAGTTGTCAACAGTTTTACAGGCATGAAGCACAGTCGCGTGATCACGTTTTCCAATTTGGGAACCTATGCTTGCCAATGAAGCTTTGGTAAATTTCTTGGCGAAAAACATAGCCAACTGTCTAGCTTGAACGATATGGCGTTTTCTGGTTTTGGACTGCAGCGTGTCAATATCCATCTGGAAGTAATCGGAGACTACTTTTTGTATGTAATCAATAGAAACCTCGCGTTTGGTGTTCTTGACAAATTTTTCAACCACTTGTTTGGCTAAATCCAGAGTCACTTCTTTTTTGTTAAAAGAGGATTGGGCAATTAAAGAGATGATGGCACCTTCCAGTTCTCGGATGTTGCTTTTAATATGTTTTGCCACATATTCAATGATATCTTCTGGCATCTCAACACCGTCACGGTACAGCTTGTTTTTAAGAATGGAAACTCTGGTTTCAAAATCAGGAGTTTGAAGTTCGGCCGATAGCCCCCATTTGAAACGGGACAATAAGCGTTGTTCAATATCCTGCATGTCTACGGGTGCTTTGTCGCTGGTTAAGATAACTTGCTTGCCATTTTGGTGTAAATGGTTGAAAATATGGAAGAACACATCTTGAGTTCCAGATTTTCCTGAGAAAAACTGAACATCGTCAATAATGAGTACATCAATAATTTGATAGAAATGAATGAAATCATTTCTATTGTTTTTCTTGACAGAGTCTATATATTGTTGAGTGAATTTTTCAGCTGAAATATAAAGAACCGTTTTTTCTGGGTATTTATCTTTAATGTCAACACCTATGGCATGAGCCAAATGCGTTTTTCCTAAACCAACACCGCCAAAAATCAACAATGGGTTGAACGAAGTTCCGCCGGGTTTTGATGCAACGGCTAGGCCGGCATTTCTGGCAAGTCTGTTGGATTCACCTTCCAGAAAATTATCAAAACTGTAATTGGGATTAAGTTGGGATTCTATTTTTACATTTCGAATGCCAGGAATCACAAACGGATTTTTGAGCTCCGGACTTTTATTCTCCAGTGGAATATCTACATCTTGCGCTTTGACACCACTTCTATGGGAACTCGGGATTTTTTCCGTAAAAGGTTCCTTGTTTCCATAGGTGTTTTCCATTTTAATGATGTAAACCAGTTTGGCAGATTCGCCTAGCTCCTTGGTCAAAGCAACTTTTAAAATCTTAACGTAATGTTCTTCAAGCCACTCGTAAAAAAACTTGCTAGGAACTTGAATGCTTAATACATTATTAGTAAGCTTAACTGCTACAATGGGTTCGAACCATGTTTTATATGCTTGAGGTTGGATATTATCTTTTATGAATTCAAGACAACTATTCCATACCGATTGCGCAGTTTCACTCATTAGTTATATAAGATTTTTAGTTAGTTATTTATAAGTAGAGAAGTAGATTCTCTGTTCTAATACAGTTGGACAAATATGTGAACAAAATTCTAAAAAAAAAAATCAAATGCTATTGAATTTTTAGAATTTTTTTCTCATGTTTAAATTGATTTCTAAACTACAAAAAAATATTGACATAAGACCTGTGAAATCTCATGAAATCTCAATAAGAATACGGTATGGTGAAACGGACCAAATGGGCGTGGTTCATCATGGGAATTATGCCCTTTTTTTAGAAATGGCTCGCACAGAATGGCTTAGGAATTTAGGCATTTCATATAAGGAAATGGAAGAAAACGGCACCATGTTACCTGTGGTTTCCATGAGTTTAAACTATAAAAAATCAGCGTTTTACGATGAGGTAATTAAAGTGAAAACACAACTTGTAAAAGAGCCAACGGTCAAGATTGAGTTTGCTTATGAAATCACTAATGAACTCGGAGAATTATTGGTAACGGCTACGACTGTTTTGGCTTTTATTGATATGAAAACAAAACGGCCAATACGAGCACCCCAATATATTCTGGAAGCTATTGCTAAGGGATAAGTTTAACCTCTACGCCATACAAATTTTCAAATCTGTTTTTTATTTTCTGTAAGTCTTTTTTCCTTATGGTAAGAACCATCTTACAGTCCATTTTCATGCTTTGTTGGGCTATGGATAAATTCTCTTCCTTGATAATTCTCATGACGTTATTCAAAAGGGCATAATTAAATTTCAGTTCGAGGGTTTCGTCAATGGTTTTTTCAATGATATCAGAATTATTCAGAGCCATTTGCGCCGCTGTTTTATAAGCCGAAATCAATCCGCCCACGCCTAATTTGACACCACCGAAATAACGTACCACTACTACGAGGACATTCGTAACTTCAAAAGATTGTATTTGACCATATATAGGCATGCCAGCACTATTGTTGGGTTCACCATCGTCATTGACACGGTAAACAAGATTGTGCACTTCCGTACCCAATTGGTAGGCATAGCACCAATGCCTGGCCGCATGGTGTTGTTTTTTAAGTGCTTCTATATGTTGTTTGGCTTCTTCTTCAGAATGAATAGGAAAGGCATAGCCAAAAAATTTGCTATTCTTTTCCTTGAAAAGTATTTCTTCCGAGGGTTTTAAAAGGGTTTTATACTGGTCGTTATCAGTCAAAAGCTTGGGGGTTTTTGGTGAAAAGCTCTGTAATATCGTCCTTCAACGGATTGATGTTCCATGTTTGGAGTCCCAATTTTGAAGCAGACTCTGTATTTTCTTTGGTGTCGTCAATGAAGAAACATTCGCCGGCCAGGAGTTTGTTTTCGCACAAAATATAGTCATAAATAGCAGCCTCGGGTTTTCTGAAACCTATTTCATGGGACAGATAGAACTTATCAAAACAGGCTTTGAACTCCTCGTAAAAGGAAAGGTTTTTTTTAACGGAATCTATATGTAATTCGTTGGTATTGCTCAATAGGATTAGTTGAAAGCGGTTGTCTTCTTTTAGCTGTTTTAAAAATTCCAGCCGATGTAAGGGGAAGTCCAAAAGAATGGAATTCCAAGAATCAATCAGGTCTTGAGCGTTGGATTTTGGGACTTGTTCCAGATAATATTCCAAAAAAGTATGGGATGAAATAAGCCCCATTTCATAAACTTGATTCATGGAAGTCATCTCCTTACTGAATTTAGAAAGCCCCAGGGATTTCAATCCTTTTTCGGTAGCGGACTTATCCAAATTGATAAACACATCTCCAAAATCGAATATGATGGTTTTAATCATTCTTGTAAATCGTTAGTTTGTCATTTAAAATGGTGTGTTCAGAAACCAAATTCCCATTCAGCCTTGGTGCTTTCACGCCGTCATTGAAAAACACAGTGGTTCCGATAAAAACCCTTGCTTCATTCCAAAGGCCTTCATCAATAAAGGTTTGTAGCGTTTGGGTACCGCCTTCTATGGTGATGGACTGGATTTCTTTTTGATGTAGAAAGGTGCAAATTTGCGCTGCTATTGGAAGATTGAAATCTATTTCGTTTTCCGAGATCACGATAGTTTCGGCTTCATCATTAAAAACAGCAAATGTCTATCCAGTTTGTTCAATCTATCCAAAACCACACGCACGGGATTTTGCCCTGTCCAGTCTCTGGTAGTTAGTGTAGGGTTGTCGGCCAAAACCGTTTTGGTGCCCACCAGAATAGCATGTTCTTCAGCACGCCATTGATGGGCCAATTGCCTGGAAAATTCATTGTTGATCCAGACAGGCCTTTGTTCAACTTTATTTTTAGGAGCTATAAAGCCATCGGCTGTTTGTGCCCACTTCAGTATAATATAAGGTCGCTTTTTATTGTGGAAAGTAAAAAACCGCTTATGGTGCTCTTTGCATTCATCTTCCAAAACGCCCACAAGCACTTGGCATCCGGAGGCTCTTAATTTGTCAACACCTTTTCCGGCCACCAAACTATGGGTGTCCAAAGTGCCAATGACTACATTGGGTATGCCCATTCTCACTATTAAGTCACTGCAAGGAGGTGTTTTTCCAAAATGGCTACAGGGTTCAAGGGTAACGTAAAGGGTTGCTTGTTTGAGTAGCGATTGGTTGGTAACCGAATTGAGGGCATTCACCTCCGCATGGTTGCCTCCATATGGGCTTGTATAACCTTCGCCTATAATCCGTTCGTTATGGACAACGACGCAACCAACCATCGGATTGGGACGTGTGGTTCCCAAGCCATTTTTGGCAATCTCTATACAGCGTTTTATGTATTTTTCGTGTATCTTCATCCAGAAATTTCGACTGTAAAAATACCATTTTAAAGTGAGTAAAAATAATATCGTTATCCGCAAGATTAAATCAAGTGACGATGCCCAAATTGCTAATGTAATTCGGTCGGTGTTAATTGAATTTGGAGTTCCTAAAGTGGGCACTGCGTATGAAGACACGGCTTTGGACTGTATGACGCAAACTTACAGCAAGCAAACGTCCGTTTATTATGTTGTAGTTAAAAAGGGCAAAATCATTGGTGGTGCGGGCATAGCGCCTTTGGATAACTATGATGGTAACGTCTGTGAACTTCAAAAGATGTATTTTTTGCCCGAAGCTCGAGGGC
>JAGQZG010000144.1 GCA_020435705.1 Mangrovimonas sp. | reverse complement strand
GGTTTATGATACTTGCTGTGGTAAGAACTTCATCTGCCCAAGAGGTATTTGCGAATTGGTCTGGCAAAGACCCTGTTCTAATAGCTTCAAGCTGTTCTTCTGTATATCTTGGGAGAAAGTTTGCCCCATCTTCATTATTGTATTTCTCGTTCATTAAAACAGCATAATCGTACGCATTAAGAAATTCGGGAACAACCGTTGCCTCTTGAAATCCGTAATAGCTATTGTAGCTAATCTCAAAAGTATCTTCTTTTCCTTTTCGGGTGGTAACCAAGATAACTCCATTGGCTCCCCTTGCTCCGTAGATGGCACTTGCTGAGGCATCTTTTAAAACCGTTACACTCTCAATGTCTGAAGGAGCTAGGTTGTTGAAGGCAGCCATGTCATCATACTGAATGTTGTCAATGACTATTAACGGAGTGGTACCCCCAAAAGTTCCAATACCTCTAATAACAATGGAAGATGCATCAGCACCTGGGCTACCAGATGTTTGTGTTAATTGTACTCCAGAAAATCTACCATATAATAATTGTCCAGAGTTGGTAACAGGTTGATTAACTTCTTCTTTGAAAGTGACCGTCTCAACAGATCCTGTTAAGTTGACTTTCTTTTGTTGGCCGTATCCAACAATTACCACTTCTTCGAGTAGAGAAGCATCTTCTTCTAGCTTGATGGTGTAATAACTGGAATCACCAACAGTTATTTTTGATGAGGTAAAGCCTATGTAGGAGATAAGCAAAACGTCTCCTTTAGATGCTTCAAGGCTAAAAAGGCCATCGAAATCTGTAGTGGTTCCCCTACTTGAATTTTCAACCACAATGGTTGCTCCTGGTAAGGGTTGGTCATTAGAGTCTGTAATTATCCCGGAAATGGTGGTTTGAGAGTACACCAATTGTCCTAGGGACAGAAAAAACAGACAATAAAAAATAGATAGTTTCATGTTGTTTGATAAGAATTAGTTTTAGTATTGTTTTCCAACAAATGGATTCAATACAAATGTCTAAACAATAAAATAATACCGCTAGGTTATATAAATCAAAAAGGGGGATAAATCAATCAATGCACTAAAAACAGTACGTTATTTTTGGATTAGTTGTTTGTAATTAGAGGGAAGGCATTCAAATTGCTTCTGAAAAGAGATTTTAAAATATTTATAATCATTAAACCCAACCGAATAGGCAATTTCTTTAAGACTTAAATCGGATGAGAGTATTAGACTGGCAGCTCTTTTCAATCTTACCGATCTTATAAATGCCGTTAAAGAAAGCCCTGTGAGAGATTTTATTTTTCGGTAGAGGGTAGATTGGCTCATATTGAGTTCGTCCATCATCATTTCTATTCCAAATGAGGAATTTTGAAGGTTGTCTTCTACTAGTAAAATGGCTCTGTTTATGAAGGCTTGTTCGGTGTCTTCATCTATTTCAATTTCTGTTGGGGTAGGCTCAAAGCGCACCTTGTTAAGCAAATGTGCTCTAAGTTTCTCCCTGTTTTCCAGTAAGCTGGCTATTCTGGCTTTCACAACCCTAGCGTCAAATGGTTTTGTAATATAGTCGTCTGCTCCCGTTTTTAGGCCTTCTATTTCATAGACTGATGCGGTTCTTGCGGTCAATAAAATTATAGGGATATGAGAGGTTGTTATTTGCGATTTCAATTCTTTGCAAAGTGTGATGCCATCTTTACCTGGCATCATCACATCGCTTATTATCAAATCGGGGATTTCTTCGGAAGCTTTTTCATACCCCTCATCTCCGTTGTTGGCCAGGATAACATTATATGTGTCGGATAAAATGTCTTTTATATAATCCAATATTTCCGGGTTGTCGTCTATAGCAAGTACGGTATGCTCTTTGGCCTTGAGGTTTAAAGTCTCAATATTTAGTGTAATATCTTTTAGATTGTAGCTTTTAATGTTATCCGATTTTAAGAAGTCATGATTAATAGAGTCTTCATAATGCTCGGGATTCATAGAGAGTTTCACTATAAATTCGGTGCCTACATTTACTTCGCTGTTAGCCGTGATGGATCCGTGGTGGAGCTCAATAATTTTTTTAGAGAAAGTCAAGCCAATGCCACTGCCAATCATCCTGGCCGTATTGGCCGATTTTATTTGGAAAAATCGATCAAAAATTCGCTTTAAGTCTTCGGGGTTCATGCCTATTCCCGTGTCTTTTATTGAAATAATGCAATACTCGTCGTTACGGTCTAATTTCATGGTAATTTTCCCGCCAAATTCAGTGTATTTAAGGGCGTTTGACAGTAGATTGCACAACACAATTTCCATTTTGTTTCTGTCAAAAGGGAACTCTATATCGTCTTTTTCCGATTTAAATTTGTACTTGATATCCTTCATTTTGGCAGCTTCTTTGAAGTACAAAAAGACTTCATTGGAAAACCTTACGAAATTTCCTTGGGAAACATCTAGCTTTAGTAACCCATGATCTGCTTTTCTGAAATCCAAAAGCTGATTGATTAAATTTAAAAGCCGGTTGGAGTTCCTGTCAATAGTGTTAAGGTTTTTTGAGACCTTATTAGGGAGGTTTTCTATTTCCAAAAGCTCTTTTAAAGGACTCATGATGAGCGTTAAAGGCGTTCTGAATTCATGCGAAATATTGGTGAAAAAGGTGAGTTTGGCTTCAGATAGTTCAATTTCCTTTTCCCTGTCTATTCTGGCAATTTCCAGATTGTTTTTGAGTTTTAGCCTGTAGTTGTTAGACTTGATCAAATAAAAGAGAATAACCAAAAACAATAATGAATAGAGCGTGATTGCCAGCGGACTGATCCAGGGAGATCCTGATAAATTTATTTTCAAAGTGTGGGGTGCATTCCAATTTTGACTATCTCTGGAGGCTTGCACCTTCAACGTATAATTTCCAGGAGGGAGTCCTGCAAAGTTTATTTCGTTTCTGTTTTGTAAATCTATCCATCCATCATTATAACCTTCTAAAAGATACCTGTATTTTATATTTAAATTCCCAAGAAAATCGTTGGCAACAAAGCCCACGGAAAAAAAGCCTTGGTGATGGTTTAGATTTATTTCCTCAACGTAATTGAAGTTTTCTTCTATGATAGAGTTGCCAGGTTTGAATTGAATAATTTCATTATTGACTCTAAGGTTGGTAAAAATAATTTCAGGAATGATATTGAAATCTTTTATTTCATGTGGGGTGAAGTAAGTTATATTATCAATGCCACCAAAATAGATAAGTTCATTGTTGTAGTTAAAATAGCTGTTGTTGTTAAAGGAGGTAGATTCAATCCCGTTTGTTTCGCCGTAGCTTATAATGCTATTGTTAAGGTCGTTGTATTTAACAATTTCGGTATGGGTGCTTAACCATATATTTGAGGCGTCGTCAAAAGTAAGTGCGCATATAAAATCACTATTGAGGCCATCTTTTTTGGTGATTGTTTTTTCAATGGTCAATTCACTATTGCTATAGTTTAGCTTTAGAAGTCCGTTAGGAGTGGCTAACCATAAGTACTTACCTTGTATATAGAAGGAGTTTATAATAACACTTGGCAGGTTGCCTTTCAAAAATTTTGATTGATGTAAAAAGGAGTTCCCCTCTTTGTCAAACAGGTGTAAACCATTATATGAACTTACCCAAATGTTACCTTGCAGATCTTTTTTTATGCGGGTAATTCGGCTGCTTTCCAGTTTTTGTTCGTTATCAAAGTTGTCTGAAAAAAAAGTATAATTTTCTTCATCATAGATATTCTCAAGAGCCACAATGGCAAGTCCGTCTTGTTGGGTTCCTATAAAGACTCTGTCATTATCAATAAAAAAAGAAGTCACTTTTCTAGTCCGTCGTGACTTGAAAACAACCTTTTTAGTTGCCAGATCGTAAATGGAAAATCCATTGGCACTACCAATGTAGAGTTTCTGGTTTTTTTCATTAATAACATTGATTTTTTCATTACCTACTTTTTCAACTTTAGAAAGGGTAGAAAAATCTTTTCCATAATATAGTCCCGTAAAAGTTCCAACAAAAATGGCGTCATCATTTTTATAGATTGCGGTACAGTTTAAATAATTTTTTAAGGACGTGTTTAAAATATGTTCATCTGCATTTAAAAATCCGTTACCTTCCAATAATTTCACCAAGCCGCCATGTGCGGTAGCCAGCCAGGTTACATTGTTCTTGTCTTGATGGATGTCTAGTATAATGTTGTAGTTTCCGCTTATCTTTTCAGAGTTGTTGGAAACCAATTCTATTTTGTTAAAATGGGAGAGCGTTTCGTTGCTTCTATAAACGCCTTTTCCCCAAGTTCCTATCCAAAGTCTGTTGTAGTTGTCTAAGGACAGTTTTTTTGAAAAGTTACTTTTAACACCAGTTTCAATAGAATCTATGGCATTTGTTTCATAATTGAAACTATAAAGTTTTGTGTTGTATCCAGAGGGGGCTATCCATATTTTTTTTCTGCCTGAATCTGAAAGAATATCTGTTATGGGGCTCTTTATATTGCTTGCCGATAAGGTTTCGTCTAGAAAATTGTAGTGGTTTAATCTAATGCCATCACTAAACCACATATTGTTGTTAAAGTCCTGTTCAATACTATATATAGGTTGATTGGAAGGATAATGCTTAAGGAGTTTGTCATTTTTAAAATCAATTACAAAAACCCCGCCTTTCCATGTTCCTGCCCAAATGTTCCCATCTTTATCTTGAGATAAAGCCGTAATTCTCATATCGCCTTCATTAACCAGATCTATTAAGTGATTATAGTTTTTAACCTGATTCTTCTTGATGTCCAGATAAGACAAGCCACCACTTTTTGTGCCTATCCATAGATTGGATTCTTTATCAAGAAACAAAACCTCTATGTTTTCATTCAGAAGCTCTTTAAATTCTTCGCTAGGTTTAATATATTCAAAATCGTATCCGTTGTATTTTGTGATGCCATTTTCGGTCCCAATCCACTTCATGTTCAAATTGTCACTTACAATACTGGAAACATAATTGTGAGACAATCCTTCTCGTGTTGTTATAAAGTCTATAATGTAATTGGTGTTGTTTTCCTGAGCAAAAATCACACTGGTTGTCATTGCAAGCATAAAAAGTAAAACCTCTTTTATCTTACTTAAAAAAAACCCCATCATATTATGAAATCCCTGTGAAAAGCGCATAGCTTAAATTTAATAAAACTCTAAAAAGTGTTTAAAAACAACAAAAATAATTTCAACACAAAGTACTTTAAATAAAGTTTACAAGGGTTAAATTGAGCAGGGTATTTTCAACAGTGACCTATTGCTACCACTAATTGAACATTATGTACCCTTTGTAAGACCTATGGTTTGCTATTTTTGACATTGGATATATTTTTTTATATGAAGCGGTTTTTAATATTTCTATGGGCAATCATTTTTACCTCTTGCCAAGGAGAACAAAAAAAAGCATTAGAAGCAGAGACTCAGGAATCCCCCAATGTTATTATTGTTCTTGTAGATGATTTGGGAAATGCAGATGTTGGTTTTAATGGTTGTAAAGATATTCCAACACCCAACATAGACAAGATTGCTTCCGAAGGCGTGAAATTTACCAATGCCTATGTGAGTTATGCGGTTTGTGGCCCGAGTAGAGCGGGGATTATTACAGGGCGTTACCAAGATAGGTTTGGTTTTGGGAGAAATCCTTTGTATGCGCCCAACGATCCTAATATGAGTTTGCCAAAAACTGAAGAAACCTTGGCAGAAGCCTTGAAGAGAGCAATTTATAAGTCTGTAGCTCTTGGTAAGTGGCATTTTGGCGTTCATGAATCCTTACGCCCACTGGAAAGAGGTTTTGATGGTTTTTATGGTTTTTTGGGTGGCGGGCATAGCTATTTCCCCAATAAGTGGGTTTTGGAGAATGAATATGAAGTAGAATCTCAGTTTGAAGCCTACAATGTTAAATTGCTAAGGGATAACACCAGGGTTGAGGAAAAAGAATACCTAACCGATGCCTTGTCACGGGAGGCTATTCAGTATATAGAAACCTATAAAGATCAGCCTTTCTTTATGTATTTAGCTTACAATGCACCGCATACTCCTTTACAAGCTCCAGAAAACTATTTGAAAAGATTTGATACCATTAAAGATCCTAAACGAAGAACGTATGCTGCTATGGTTAGTGCTGTTGATGATGGTGTGGGAAAGGTATTGGATAAGTTGGATGAATTGGGGCTTACGGAAAACACCATCGTTTTTTTCTTGTCTGATAATGGCGGGCCAGAACAACACAATGCGTCAGATAATGGAATTTTAAGAGGTGGTAAAAGTGATTTATTTGAAGGAGGTATAAGGGTTCCCTTCGCCTTAAAATGGCCAAAAGTTTTGCCCAAAGGAGAAACGTATGAGAAGGCTATTATTTCTTTAGACATTTTCGCAACCGTTCTTTCGCAAACTAAAACGCCCATTGAACCAAAGAACAAATTGGACGGAGTTAATTTAATTCCTTATTTAACCGGTGAGAAAAACGGCTCGCCACACGAGTATTTGTTTTGGAGAAAATTTGACAAGTCGAATTTTGCGGTGAGAAATGCTTCTGGGGATAAAATCATAGGATTAAAAGAAGATATAACACTGTTTAACCTCAATGAAAATATAGAAGAAGACCCTAAATTTGAAGTACA
>JAGQZG010000143.1 GCA_020435705.1 Mangrovimonas sp. | reverse complement strand
AGCTTCAGGGTTGTAAGAAGACAAATTGGTAGCCAATTCCCATACGGCTTGGTCTAAAGAATTTACGTCCTCAAAAACATTGGCAAAAAAGCCCTTGTTTTTAGCCCATTCTGCTGAATAAAACTGAGTGCAATTTAAGGTTAATTCGCTCAACGCTGCCAGACCAGCTTTTCGTTCTATGGCTGGGGCAATCACAAAAGGGCCAATACCTATACTCAATTCACTTAATTTGAGGGAGGCATACTGCGTAGCCACACAATAATCGGTTGCGGCAATGAGACCAACACCACCGCCAACAGCCTTCCCCTGTACACGACCAATGATAAGTTTGGGACATTTTCTCATCGCATTGATCACATTTGCAAAACCAGAGAAAAAATCTTTTCCTTTCTCCATGGAATCTATTGTTTTCAGCTCATCAAAACTGGCACCGGCACAAAACGTTCGGTCACCACCACTTTTTAAAACAATTATCTTAACCGACTGATCATTTCCTGCTCGCTCTATGACCTCCACTAGTTGGTGAAGCATATTGGAAGGCAGCGCGTTATGAGATGGTGTGAAAAATTCGATAAACCCAATATTACTTTCAACATTGAGGTTAACATACGATTCAAACATGGAATTATTTTAATATTTCTTTAAGCCGAAGATACTGATTTTATTAGTATTTTATAAAAAAACAATTATGGGCTTCTTAGATTTTATATTCAATTACAGAAAGAAAAAAATAAAACGATACTTAAAAAAAGATGCGCTAGTCTTGGATGTTAGTCAAGAAGAAAAGTTTAAAGCCGAAGTCATTCCAAATGCCATCAACATTCCTTTAAACAAACTTCAAATCAACTTAGACAGGCTCAAAGAACTTGGTAAACCCTTTATCGTTTGCTGCGTGAGCAATATCCCATCTGTCAAAGCCACAAAATTTTTAAACTTGAATAACATTGATGCTATCAACGCAGGCAATAGGGATCTTTTAAAATCGCTTGTAAAGCAAGAATAAGCAAATAAAAAAGCACCGGTTCTTCTTCTTAAAAGTCTTCCGATGCCCCTTTACAAACTGATTAATAGCAACGCTAAAATACTCGTATTCAAGCATGTTAACGTTAATTTACAATTAAGCAATAATTAAATTATATTGTTTTTTTTCGCCTTTTGAACTGCCTGTAACTTGTTATGTACCTGAAGTTTTTTATAAATATTCTCAATGTGCTTTCGCACTGTGCCGCTAGAGAGGAATAAATTGTTGGCAATAACACTATAGCTTAAGCCTTTACTGAGCTGTTCCAACACTTCAACTTCCCTTTGAGACAACTTGATATCTTCTTGATCTCTCTCGTTTTCAAACTCAATGGGATTTCTTAAAAGCCTTAAGGTTTTCAATGCAATGGACGGGTTCATGGCCGCCCCTCCGTTAAGTGTTTCTTTGATACCCTCATATAGCACCTTGGGGTTAACATCCTTTAGCAAATACCCATCGGCACCGGCTTTAATGGCTTTAAATATATTTTCATCATTATCAAAAACCGTTAACATGATAATCTTAATTTGGGGATACTTTTGCTTCACGATCTCAACGGTTTCTATGCCATTTAAAACAGGCATTTCAATATCCATAAGCAACAAATCCAGATTATGGTTTTCCTCTAATTTCGTAAGCAAATCGCTCCCATTCATAGCCGAAAATTTGAAATCTATATCCTCAAAAAAGGAAAGTTTTTCCTTAACGGTACTTATCAAAAATGAATTATCATCTACTATGGCAATTTTAATGTTCATGGTTGACTAGGTTTCAGATATAAAATTAATTTTTTAGAAGCTTCATCTCAATACGCCAATAGTCGTATTTTATGCATTAAACATGGTAAGCTCAATATGCGTCCCACTCCCTAATTTACTATCTATTTTTAAACTGGCTTGAATATCATGCGCTCTCTTTTTCAAATTGTTAAGGCCATTGCCAAATTCAACCGCATCTAAATCAAACCCATCACCATCATCCAGAATGCTTATTTTCATCCCGTTTTCTTCTTCGGAAATCCTCACTTCTATGGTCTTGGCGTGGGCGTATTTTATGGCATTATTGACCGCCTCTTGGATAATTCGATAAATATTCATCCCAACCACAGAGGTAAAGGTTTGGTCTTTTAAAGCATTTTCCAAATTGAAGACAAATGAAATATGGGTCGCCGCTAGATTGGCCTTGTCTATAAAATTTGAGATACGCGACTGAAGATCTTCAAAAGAAATCTCACTCTTGTTCATGGCCCAGATGGTATCCCTTAGATCCGTGATAGTTGACGATGTAAATGTGGCAATACTTTGTATTTTACTGCTTACATTTTCGGGTAATTTAAAACCATATTTAAGATTGTCCAAGGAAGAAATAATGAAGGTAAGTTGCGCCCCTATATTATCGTGCAAGTCTCTTGAAATTCTTAAGCGCTGTTCTTGCAAGCGGGTTTGTGTCTCAATCTTGAGCAAGGCGTCCTTGAGTTCATTTTCCTTTTTCAATTGTCGGTTCTTAAGTTTTTGCTGGTTGTAAAAAAGATAGCCCAGCAAAGCCAATACTATGGCAAAAACCCCTAGACCAAATAATTGAATGTTCTTTTTGCTCAAGCTCAACTCCTTTTCAGCAATATCTGCACGCTGGGACAAAATTTCCTTTTCTTTCCTTTCCGTTTGGTACTTCACTTCCAACTCTTGCAAAGACTTTATATTGGATTGTTCCGAAATACTGTCCTTGTAAGCTGAGTAATCTTTATAATACTGGTAAGCCAATTTCAAATTGTTTTTGGCTTCATAGAACTGCGAATAATTGAGCAAGGCAAGTTCAATATCTTCCGAGGTTTTGGATTGTGTTGCAAAATAATAGGCACTATCAATATATATTTTTGCCTCTTGGAGCCTATCGTTCTCCATCAACACTTGAGCAATATTGTTATAGCTTGTGCCAACACCAGCTAAATTTCCTATGGCTCTTTCGGTATCTGCCGAACCCTTGAAATAAACCAGAGCCGAATCTATTTCCTGCATATAGTAATACACAGCTCCAACATTATTGAGAGATTCCGCAATGCCCTTTTGGTCCTTAAGCTCTTTCTCAATATCCAGCGAGTACTTGAAGTAATCCAAAGCATTCTCCAAATTGCCATCATTGGCATAGATAATAGCTATATTATTATACACCTCGGAAATGCCCTTTTTATTATCCTGCTGCTCAAAAACGTTCTTGGCTTTCAAATGGTATTCTATAGCTTTATCATTTAGGCTCAAGTAGCTGTAAACCATTCCAATATTATTATTTACAGTGGCTTGTTTATCCAAATCTCCTTTAGACTCATATATTGCCAAGGCCTTTAAATAGGAATCAATAGCCTCTTCATACAATCCCAGTTTTCTGTTGCAGGCCCCTATATTATTGTATGCCGAAGCCATAATGTATTCATCCAAGACTCCAAACTCTAAAGATTCCTCCGAAAATTGTTTGGCTTTTTCCAATTCGCCCAAATCCCTGTAAACAATGCCCAAGTTATTTTTACTCAAGGCAGATTCAAACTTGTTTTTTTCCTTCAGGGAAATGTCCAGGGCATCTTCCAATAGCTGAATGGCTTTTTGAGGGTTTTCCTTATAGATAGCCATAGCCGAATCATTCAATACCTTGAGCCTATTTTGTGAATGGCCTATTACAGTGAATAAAAACAAGACCATGAAAAGATTTTTCATAACTGTGTCTATAGCAAATTATCTTTTAAAAGTTACGCTAATTTCAGTTCCCTCACCCAGAAATGATTTAAAATCTATTTTTCCACCAAGATCGGAAACCCTAGATTTCATATTACTGATACCGTTCCCTTTTCTCTCTTTATCCAGTTCAAAACCTTTACCATTATCCCTGATTTTAAGCTTAAGAGAGGTGTCTGTTAACGTAACATCTATGTCTATTTTGGTAGCATTTGCGTGCTTAATACTATTGTTTATGGCTTCTTGAATTACTCTGTATATATTCATTCCTTCAACCGAAGAAAATGACTGTCCATTTCTGGACTCATCAGTGATGTTGAAGTTAAAATTTATTGTTCGGGAAGCAATTCTGGCCTTATCAATGAAATTGGAAATGCGCGAATGAAGATCGTCCAAAGAGATCTCACTCTTGTTCATGGCCCAAATGGTGTCTCGTAAATCTGTGATAGTTGACGATGTAAACTCACTTATGGATTGAAGCTTTCCTTTTAAGGCTTCGTTTTCAATATTAAAACCGTACTGTAGATTGTCTAATGACGAAATGATGAAGGTTAATTGAGAGCCTATATTATCATGCAAGTCCCTTGAAATTCTCAAGCGCTGTTCCTGCAATCTGCTTTGTGTTTCAATTTTGAGCAAAGCATCCTTGAGTTCGTTTTCCTTTTTTAACTGTCTGTTTTTTAATTTCTGTTGATTATAGAGTAAAAACCCTACTACAATCAAGAGAACAGCCAAGGCCACCATCCCGTAAATTTGATAGTTTTTATTCTGGATAACCAATTGTTGTTCTGCCAATTCCGCACGATGGACTAAAATTTGCTTTTCTTTTTTTTCGGTATCGTACTTGACTTCCAAATCGGCCACAGCTTTGGCGTTTTCCTCAGAAAAAAGCGAATCTTTTATGGTTACGAATTCTTTGGTAAGCTTTCTGGCTTCATTCAATTGATAGAGCATGAAATGGCTTTCGGCCGCATTCAGGTAAAGCTTGCTATTCACTTTTTTCTCGGCCGGATTTTGTTCAATGATGGCAAAGGCTTTTTCGGCATACTTCAAAGCTTCTTTTGGCTGGTTCTTGTGATTGTAAAGTGAGATTAAATTAACATATATGGAAATATCATCTTTTTCATCATACTCATACCCTTCTGGTTTTTCAAGCGCCTTAAAGTAGTAGGTTATGGCTTTATCATAGTTTCCCAATTCCTGATAAACACTTGCCAAATTGTCCAATATTTTATAATACCCTATTAGGTTATTGGTCTTTTCGGCCAACTTTAATCCTTTTTCAAAAACCGTAACGGCTTCCTCAAATCGATCTAATCTTCTCAAGTTTATACCTATGTTGTTAAGGGAACCAACCTGTTCTGTTTCCAGTGCATACTCCTCACGTATCTTCAAGGCTTTTTCATGATATTCCAAGGCCTTATTGGGCAAATTCATATCTTGATAAATCAGGCCAATATTGTTTAAAGGAGACGATGTTCCTTTTTCATTTCCTTGCTCTTCATACATCTTTAACGACTGGAAGAAATAATTGAGTGCCTCACTATAATTTCCTTGGTTCCAATTGAACATCCCCAAATTATTAACGCACATTACTTCAATGTTCTTAAAGTGGTGCTCTTGGCTCAACTTAAGTGCTTTGTTAAAATAATATTCGGCCGAATCGGATTTCCCGGTAATATCCATATATATGCCATGGGTATTGGTAAGTTCCACGAGGCCAAAGGCAAATGCTTTCTCGATGGCCATTTGCTCCCCTTCTTTAATGATTTCCAGAGCTTTTTTAGCATCATTAAAAAGATAGGCAGACGCTAACTTGTTGTACTGTCTAATCCTAGCCGAATCGTTTTTTATAGTTCGGGCAACTTGAAATAGACTATCCAGATTCTGCGACTGGACAGGGCATGCGAAACACAGGAAAACAAAAGCCGGAAGGAGTCTTAAATTATAGGTATAAAAAAAAGCACTAGGTTTAGCAAAGTACAGCTTTAATTCCCAATGCTTTTTCTTTATATATTGATTAATAGCAGAATAAAAGTACATCGAAATGGATAAGGTTGGTTATAAAATCGATAATCAGCAATTTTTGAAGTTCAACTGTAACGTTTCCAAAATTGCACTTGTAATCTAATTAATAAAATTTACTTCAAATAATTTTACTTTTGAAAAAAATAGTGGTTGTGGCTTTTACACCTCAACCACTATCACAGAAATCCTAATTAAATAACTACTAGCAAACTTACATTTACATTTTATTTAGGTTGAAAGAACCTTCCGTAATTTCTTTAGTTCCACCAGTATTTGAGTTTTTGGCCGTAAAAAAGAAAGTTCCCTTTACCGCTGAACTGGTTTCTTCTGAAATTTTAATCTCTCCAATAATCCCCGAATCCTGGAATGGTGCAGACCATGTTTGGGTGTTGGCTGGATTGCTAATATCCGGTTCAATGTAAGAAGCCGAGATAAAAACATTGTCATCGGATAGCTGATACGTTCCAACACCTTCATAACCATTTACAATCATATTGATAGCTTGGTCTTGGGTGTTTCCCTGCATCACTAGTGTGGTTACGCCACCACCTGTTTGCACACTGGCAAAGGAAGTGATTTCCAACGAAGTGAAATTGGAGCCGTCAATTTTAGCCTTGATAGTTCCAGAGGCCGCCGAACCGCCATTACCGCCATCGTCATCACTGGAGCAAGAAGTAAGAGACACAACGGAAACAGCCAACATTAATAAAAACAGATTTTTTAAATTTTTCATGGTAATATTTGTTTTGATTATTAACTGAAACAAAAATCACCTAAATCTAAACTCGAATCAATACGAAAAACTGCGTATTTTAGAAGGTAATGTGAGGAAACTGAGCTAGAATATCACT
>JAGQZG010000142.1 GCA_020435705.1 Mangrovimonas sp. | reverse complement strand
GTTGGCGGTTTGCCCTAAACTGCCTTCGCTTATATAGCGATACATTTCTAACTCTTCAAGATTTTTAATCAGTTTTGTAGTTCCGTTTTTAAGCAAATAAATATCATCAGAAGCATCAATAATATGATTGTACATATGATCAGTAATAACGACGGCTTTGTTCTTTTTTTCCTCGGCGATCAATCTTTTAAACAGGTTAATATTTATTGGTGATAAATGTGAAAATGGTTCATCCAATAAAATAAATTCACTATCACTTTTAATAACAAGATAAGTTTCCAGTATTCGCCTTTCACCACCAGAAAGCTCTTTGAATTTGGAATTCCTATAAGGAATAAATGATTCAAAAACAGTAACAAATGATTCCCAGTTTACTTTATAAAGTTCAAAAACAACACTCAATTTGACGCTGTTGGGAATAAAATTAAACTGAGGTAAAAACTTGACTTTTTTTGTTTTGAACAGAGGTTTCGTGAGAGGATTACTGTCAACTCGCACTAGTTTGTATTTAGCTTTCATAGAACCAAAAAATAGTTCAAACAAACAACTTTTTCCAGAACCATTGGCGCCTAATAGACCAGTGACTTTTCCTGTTTCGGCTTTAAGATAAACACCATTAAGCACATTTCTCCCAGAAAAATTTAGCTCTATGTTGTCTATTTCAAAAATCATGTAAAGTTTTTAAATACTAATAGATAGACGATTGTTATAAAACTATCTATTAAAAATAACATAGCAAATAGTTTGATTGAAGAAATGCCGAAGTTATTGTAAAAAATCAGTTTTCTTTTAATCCTTGTCGCATTAACAACATACCAAAGAAATACGGTTAAAAATGCTTTGATGACTAATATGGGGCCAATACTGGGATTGATGAAACCCATCACTATTGTTATAGCCAATGAAGATAAAGCATAGGGCTTATAAAAGGACCATATAACTAAAAACTGACGCATAACCATATAGAAACATAACGATTGGCGTTTTCGTTTTAGTATGTTTTCAAGTGTAAACCTAATTATTGCAAATCGAGAAAATATCGTATTTTTGCCCAACAATTTTTTTAATGTATGTTAGATAAACTCAATATAGTCAAGCAACGATTTGATGAAGTGGGAGACTTGATTATCCAACCCGATATTATTGCCGATCAAAAGCGTTACATTCAACTCAATAAAGAGTATAAGGATTTAAAGCAAATCGTTGATAAGCGTGCAGAATATATGACCCTTTTAGATAATCAGAAAGAGGCCAAAGATATTATTGCCGATGGTGGCGATCCTGAGATGGTTGAAATGGCCGAACTTCAGTTGGAAGAAGTAGAAGGGAAATTACCAGACTTGGAAGAGGAAATCCGCTTTTTACTGATACCAAAAAGTCCGGAAGACTCAAAGAATGCGGTGGTTGAGGTACGTGCAGGAACAGGTGGTGATGAAGCCAGTATTTTTGCCGGCGATTTGTACCGTATGTATACTAAATATTGCGAAAGTAAAGGATGGAGCGTGAGTTTGGTGGATTATAACGAAGGTACCGCTGGTGGTTTCAAGGAGGTGATTTTTGAAGTCAATGGTGAAGATGTGTACGGTACTTTAAAGTTTGAAGCCGGTGTGCACCGTGTGCAACGAGTGCCACAAACCGAAACCCAAGGACGAGTGCATACAAGTGCCGCAACGGTAATTGTGCTTCCTGAAGCCGAAGAATTTGATGTGGAACTGGACATGAGTGAAGTTCGAATAGAGCGTACCACTTCTACGGGGCCAGGTGGGCAAAGTGTGAACACCACCTATTCGGCTATCAAATTGCACCACGAGCCAACAGGAATGATCGTAAGTTGCCAAGACCAAAAATCTTCCCATAAAAATTTGGAGAAAGCGTTAAAAGTTCTGCGTTCCCGCTTGTATGAAATGGAGTTGGCCAAAAAAGAAGCCGCCGATTCCGAAAAACGTAAAAGTATGGTCTCAACGGGCGATAGAAGTGCCAAGATTAGAACTTATAACTATCCGCAAGGCCGTGTAACCGACCACAGGATAGGGTTGACTCTTTACGATTTGAGCAATATCATGAATGGGGATATCCAGAAAATCATAGACGAATTGCAGTTGGCCGAAAACACTGAAAAGCTTAAAGAAAACAGCGAACTAATATAATGTTAAAGCCTCTTTTTGAGGCTTTTTTTGTACCATGACAACAACACAACTTTTCAAGCAAATTCAAAAAAAGAAATCGTTTCTCTGTGTGGGATTGGATGTAGATTTAACCAAGATTCCGCAGCACCTTTTAAAAGAAGAAGATCCTATTTTTGCTTTTAATAAGGACATAATAGATGTCACACATGATTTGGCCGTGGCTTACAAACCCAACACCGCATTTTATGAAGCCTATGGCTTGAAAGGGTGGCAAGCTTTGAGAAAAACCATTGATTATCTAAATGAGAAGTACCCCGAAATTTTCACTATTGCCGATGCCAAGCGAGGCGATATAGGTAATACCAGTAGGATGTATGCCAAAGCCTTTTTGAAAGATTTGGGTTTTGACAGTGTAACCATTGCGCCCTATATGGGTCAAGATTCCGTAGAGCCTTTTTTAGAGTTTGAAGATAAGTTTGCAATTCTTCTGGCCTTAACTTCCAACAATGGTGCATTCGACTTTCAAACCCAAACCGTTAAGGGCTTGGAGCTTTACAAGCAAGTGCTTAAAACCTCCAAAACGTGGAAAAACGCCCAAAATCTCATGTATGTTGTTGGTGCTACCAAAGCAGAATATCTTAAGGGAATTAGGGAAATTGTTCCAGATAGTTTTTTATTGATTCCAGGAGTTGGTGCGCAGGGCGGAAGTTTGGAAGACGTTTGCAAGTATGGTATGAACAGTCAAGTTGGATTATTGGTGAATTCCTCCCGTGGCATTATTTATGCTTCAAGTGGTGAAGATTTTTCTCAGAAAGCTCGCGCTAAGGCCAAAGAAATGCAAGAACAAATGGCGGGATTTCTATAATAGGATTAACGGCTTAAGTATTTTAAGCGATTCAATTTATTAAGGAGTTTAATCGCTTTAAATTCAGAAATATCACTCATAGCAGAATCTGTTTGCCTAAAGTTATAAGCCATCTCCATGAGTTCTTTGTAGCGCTCAACCAGTTTTTGTTCACTCCTTACTATGAGATCTTTTCGATTCATAAACTTGTGATATTCAATGTACTAAATTTAAAACTTTTTTTTTAAAAATAAAATCAAGTTATTAACAAAATAACACAAGGGGCACAGAACGTGCCCCTTGTGATAATTCTAACTAACTAACTCAAATAATTGTGAAGAAATCTATTTCTTTTACTTGACATTGCAAATATCCATTATAATCTTAATCACAATGTTATCTAAACATTAGCTTTTGATTATCATTGATTTAATTATCAATTTTTGAGTTATGAATAGGCCTCGTTCAATATTTTTTCTGTGTCGGAGAGTGATTTAAAAACCCCAAAATCTTTTCCTTGGGTTCTCATAGCTCCCAATACGTTGGCATATTGTGCGGCAACAATGTGATTGTTATGTACCGTGAAGCCATAGGCAAGACCGCCAGCAAAAGAATCGCCGCAACCAGTGGTGTCAACCACATTTTCAACTTTAACGGATTTTACGAATTCTTTTTGAATGTTGCTATTGACTTGATGATAAACCATACAGCCACGGGAATCCAGCGTGACATAAAGCATTTTTCCGCCATGTTCCAAAATGTACTTGGCAAAGTCATCCAAATGAGCGGTATTGTTTTCATCATATAATTCTTCTGAAGTATAATCATCTTCTATCCATGAGCAAATGGATTCTTCCAAATTCATTTTTAACACATCAATGTAGGGAAGCCATTCGTCTTTGTCTTTCCAGAATTGTCTAAGTCGTTCACCATTTTCAGTCACAAAAGTAGTTGGCCCATGGGCATCAAATATGATTTGGGCATTACTGTTGCTTTTGATAAACTTGAGGGTTTCAAGCTGAATTTCGTAATCGGTTATGGGCACAAACACGAAACAATCTACGTCTAGAAAAGGTTTAACTTCATTTGGAGTAATGGGATGCATGTTGGCCGTTTGTTTTTCCAGCCGGTTATTTTGATCCACAAAATTGAGTTCAACAATAGTTCCCTGATCTTTATCGGTAAAAACACCTTCGGTATGGATGTTCTTGAACGGCCTGAATAGTTCGAGAATGTGGTTTTTGTCTTTCTTGAAAATATGGGTAATTGGATAGACAGTTCCGGTATTTTCCAAGAGCTTGCTTAAAGCAATTGTTGGGTGGGTTATGCAACCGTACTTGGTAATGACTTCTCCTCTATGGGTGGTTATAGTATCTTTTGGAATGGGGCCAACAACTGCTATCTTATAAGGTTTCATACGATTAATCTTGAAGGGCGAAAACTTTCTTTAATAAGTCTGTGGTTCTTGATGAAAAATTGTGTCTTATGTCTTTTTCTTCCACGGCTATCATGGTATAAACACCGTCTAGGGCTTCGGTCGTGACGTAGTCTGTTAAATCAGGATTTACATCAGCAGTAAAAGGAATGGCATTGTATTTTGTAATAAGGTTAGACCATATTTTATCTGCGCCAACTTTAGCAAAGGAATTATTGATAACTGGGTGGAATTTATTGTAAAGTTCTGTTTGGGTTTTCTGCATTAAGTATTGCGTGGCAGCATTATCATTGCCCAAAAGAATATTTTTGGCATCGCTGAAGGTAATGCCTTTTACGGCATTTACAAAAATGGGAGTGGCTTCACTCACGGCATCTTCGGCGGCTCTATTTAGGACTTTAAGACCTTCATCAGCAAGACTGCCCAAACCTATATCCCGTAACCCTTTGTCTACTTTTTGCAATTCTTTAGGCAACAGTATCTTTACCATTTCATTTTTAAAGAAACCATCGGTCATGGCAAGTTTACTTACTTGTTTATCAATACCTTGGTCTAAAGCCTCCCTCAAGCCTGAAGCAATATCTGTGTCCGTAACGGTTGTTTGGGGTAGCTGTTCGACCGCTTGTTGCAATTCGGCGCAGGAAGTTAAACCGAGCAATACAAAGGCTAGAATAAATTTTGGGCTTTTCATAAGGAAACTATTTATAATGTAATTTTGAAAAATAAAGATTCTCCTACAAAAGTATCTAAAACTGAGAACGTGAGGAGTAGGTTTTGATATAATTTATAAACAAAAGCCCTTAAAAGAAATTCAATAGAATATAAGAAAAACTGAAAAATCCGTAACTTGCGTCCGTTAAAAACAACGTCTTTTGCGAATGAAACAAGTTCAGCCTTACCATCCAAAAAATCATGTGAGAATTGTTACAGCGGCGTCATTATTTGACGGTCACGATGCGGCTATCAATATTATGCGTCGAATTATTCAGGCAACTGGTGTTGAGGTGATTCATTTGGGGCATGACAGAAGTGTCGAGGAAGTGGTCAATACCGCTATTCAGGAAGATGCCAATGCCATTGCCATGACCTCTTATCAAGGAGGACATAATGAGTATTTCAAGTATATGTACGACCTTTTGAAAGAAAAAGGAGCTGGACACATCAAGATATTTGGTGGCGGCGGCGGCGTGATTTTGCCAGAGGAAATCAAAGACTTGATGGCTTATGGGATTACCCGTATTTATTCACCTGATGATGGACGGGAGTTGGGACTGCAAGGGATGATCAATGATTTGGTAGAACAATCTGATTTTGCCATAGGCAATACCTTAAATGGTGAATTGAGCCAATTATCAAAAAAAGACCCCAAAGCGGTAGCGCGACTTATTTCTTCGGCCGAAAATTTCCCTGACATTGCCGAAGAGACTTTGAAAGAGATTCATTCTAAAAACAAAACATCCAACGTTCCGGTTTTAGGAATTACAGGAACCGGAGGTGCGGGAAAATCCAGTTTGGTAGACGAGTTGGTGAGAAGGTTTTTAAAAGATTTTCCAAAGAAAACCATTGGGATTGTTTCAGTAGATCCTTCCAAGCGTAAAACAGGCGGTGCTTTGTTGGGAGACAGAATTCGTATGAACGCCATTAACCATCCAAGGGTTTACATGCGAAGTTTGGCCACTAGGCAATCTAACTTGGCGCTATCTAAATATGTAAAGGAAGCCGTTGAAATTCTAAAAGCTGCTGAATATGATTTGATCATTTTGGAAACTTCTGGAATTGGGCAAAGCGATACCGAGATTTTAGAGCATAGCGATGTCTCTCTTTATGTTATGACGCCAGAGTTTGGAGCGGCAACCCAATTGGAAAAAATAGATATGTTGGATTTTGCCGATTTAGTGGCGGTCAACAAATTTGACAAACGTGGGGCTCAAGATGCGTTGCGGGATGTGAAAAAACAATACCAACGCAACCATCAATTGTGGGACAAGGATGTAGATACCTTGCCTGTGTTTGGCACCATAGCTTCTCAATTCAATGATCCAGGAATGAATACGCTTTATAAAGCAATCATGGATACATTGGTTGAAAAAACGCAAGCCGATTTGGATTCTTCTTTTGAAATTTCAAAGGAAATGAGTGAGAAGATTTATATCATTCCACCTTCAAGAACGCGGTACCTTTCTGAGATTGCCGAGAACAATCGGAATTATGATAAACAGACCATG
>JAGQZG010000141.1 GCA_020435705.1 Mangrovimonas sp. | reverse complement strand
CCTTGAAGGATACAGGCATCAAAATCCAGTTGCTTTCCAAGATTGAGGATTTGGTTGGATTTTTGGTTTGACCTATTAATTAGGAATGTTCCGCTCATTTTTTAAATTTACAGATTACTAGCCAACAAAAAATGAGAATAAAAATACAGGTACTTTTTTTAGTACTAATACAATATTCCTTCTCCCAAACTGACAGTTTATTGGTAAAGCTTAACACTTTGCCCAATGACACTAGCAAAGTAAACCAGCTCAATCAAGTGGGGCGTGATTTTTTCAATAAGGATATCACACGGTCATTTAGCTATTTAAATGAAGCAATAGAGTTGAGTAAAACACTTGAATACAAAGTGGGGCTTTCCGATTCTTATAAAAATATGGGAACGGCTTATTATTATCAAAGGCAGTATGATAGCACCAAACTATACTGGAAAAAGGCATTAAAAATTCTTCCGAACCAAGAGACGGGAAAAAAAGCCGATGCCTATAATAATATGGGAATTATCTTTTTTCGTTTAGGAGAGACAGATTCAAGTTTAAATGCACACAGCCAATCTTTGAAACTTCGTAAAATGCTGCCAGATTCTTCCAGTGTAGCAAGATCCTACAATAATATTGGAGCGCTTTACAGGGCTAAAGGAAACTATAGCACGGCCATAGAATATTATTTTAAGGCATTACCTATTTATAAAGCTTATGATTTAAAAAAGGAGACCTCCGATCTATTGAATGGTATAGGGCTTCTCTATCAAGACATTGGGAATTTTGAGGAAGCATTAAAGTTTCTTTTAGATTCTTATGAATTAAGAAAAGAAATAGGAAACCCACGCACTATTGCCAGTTCTATGAACAACATAGGAGCCTTATATTTTCAAACGAAGGCGTATGATAAAGCTGAATTTTTTTTTAAAGAATATTTGTCTTTAGCCACAAAACTGAATGATAAAAAAAACATTGCAGGGTGTTACATCAACTTGTCAAATATTTATAAGTACAGAAAAGAATATGATAAAACCATAGAATTCACTAACAAGGCCAATACGCTTTTTGAAGAGATGAAAGATGTAAGAAATTCTGCCATAGCATGTATAAACTTAGGGAGCCTTTATTTTGATTTGAAACAGTATGAAAAATCAAAAACATACTATAAACAAGCCTATGAGAAAGCTGCTCAAGCATCTGCTTTAAACTTGCAGAGCACAGCAAGCAGAGGTTTGTCCGAAGCCTTGTCCGAAAACAATAAATATAAAGAAGCGCTTTATTATTTCAGGGAATATTCCGAAATGCAAGACACGCTTTTCAGCCATGACCTAAACGAAAAAGTAGCCCGTTACCAAGAACTCTATGAAGCCGAGAAAAAGACGGCTGAAATAAAAGAGCTGGAGGCCGAAGCCTTAAAAAAAGAAAAGGAAATCGCCCTTTCCAAGGTTTTCAGAAATTGGACCATTGTTTTTTCGGGACTTTTGATTGTCACGTTAATTTTGCTTTTCAACAGATTCAAGATAAAAAGAAAAGCTCTAAGAAATGAAAAGGAAAAATTCAAACTACAGGCCGAACTCAACGAGAAAGAATTGGAGTTAAAAGCAGCCGAACTCAGCTCGGTGGCCATGAACTCCTTGCAAAAAAACAAAATACTTTCAGCGATAGAAAAAGAAGTAGCTACGCTAAAAGCTGATGAAAAGCAAACCAAGGAAACGGTTTTCAAAGCCTTGGACAATCTAGTCAAAAATGGGTTGGCCATGGACGACCAATGGGACATCTTTCAAAAACACTTCAACAATGTACATCCCGGTTTTTTTGATTTTTTGAACAAAAACTTTCCCGAGCTTACCAACAACGATTTAAAAGCTTGTGCTTACATACGCATGAACTTATCTTCAAAAGAGGTGGCGTCCCTTACCAACGTAAGCCCTAAGAGTGTGACCATGCACAGGTATCGGTTAAAGAAAAAACTGAATTTGGATACAGAGGACAGCCTTAAAAATTTTTTGTTTAACATCTAAAAATATAGGATGTAGACATTTTGTAGACCGTGTAAATTCTAAAATCACGGCTCTAATTAGTTGATTTGCAGTTACAACTATTTCGTGAATTTTAACCAAATCAATTAATTATGAAAAAAATTATTTTATCTATTTTATTATGTCCATCATTGTTCTTTGGGCAAGTTGTAATTGGTAATGCCATTACTGGAGGCGTAGGGATGCAATGTGGATCGGCTGTAGCTATTTCTGGAGATGGAACCACCATAGCTATTGGATGCCCGGAAAGTGATGTTAATGGAGCAAGCTCTGGTGAAGTCCGAATCTACGAAAGGTCGGGTAATACGTGGAGTTATCTTGCCACACTTCCTGGGGCTACAGCGGGGAATAAATTTGGATCGAGTGTTTCTCTTTCTGATGATGGTGCTAGGGTAGCTGTAGGCGCGCCTTATTCCGCTCCGGCTGAATCTGGAGGAGTTAAAGTCTATCAAAACAACTCAGGGTCTTGGGATATCATAGGAGCTGCTATTTATGGAGATGCACAGTTCAATTTTGGAACGGGCGTATCCTTGTCTAGCGATGGTTCTTTTTTGGCTGTAGGAGCCAAAGGAGGTGCGAATACCGCGTATGATGCCGGACTTGCAAGAGTCTATCAATTTACCGGTTCGGCTTGGGTGCAAGTGGGTAATGATATGGATGGAGATATGGGTAATGATTATTTAGGAGTAAGTGTGTCACTTTCTTCAAATGGGAACATTGTAGCCTTAGGGGCTAATGGAAATGATGCCAATGGTAATAGTTCAGGGCAGGTGAAAATCTTTGAAAACATAGCCAATACATGGACGCAAATAGGAACCAATATTAATGGAGAAGCAGTCAATGACGAATCTGGGTTTAGTGTGTCGCTGTCAGGAAATGGGAATGTAGTAGCCATTGGAGCTTATGGCAATGACGGTAATGGAGCCGATTCTGGACATGTTCGTGTGTATCAAAATGTGTCTGGGACTTGGGTTCAAAAAGGAACTGATATAGACGGCGAAGCTTCTGGAGATTATGCTGGCACAAGTGTATCGTTGTCCAATAATGGTAATGTGCTTGTTGTTGGAGCTACAGGGAATGATGATGGTGGTCCAGGAGATGATTTTGGACAAATTCGCACATATCAATATATTGGTGACAGTTGGGTTCAAACAGGAGTTGATATAGATGGAGCAACTGTAGGTTCAAATTTTGGAAGAGCAGTATCTATATCAGATGATGGTACTACAGTTTTTGCTGGTGCTCCTCATTATAATCAAAACAGAGGTTATGTACGAGCCTTTGATATTAGCGCAACACTTTCTGTAGAAGAAGTTGCTGGACACTCTCAAATAAAGGTTTTTCCTAATCCAGCAAAAGAGTACTTAACCATTCGCTTAGGTAACGAAATGGAACTTCAAAAAGCGGATATGTATAACAATGTTGGACAGTTGGTTCTTTCGTCAGGCAACAGTCAGGAGATCAATGTTGCCGGTCTGTCACAGGGAATTTACCTTTTGGAAATACAAACCAATCAGGGTAAAGAAATAAGAAAGATAATTGTACAATAAGGATCAATTCATTTTCCCTTTATATTCAGGACTTTTTTGCTTAAAATTCCGTAATTTCGCATCCTTATTAGAAAAAGGATAAAATACGCATGAAGTTTCCTGAATATAAAGGACTTGACCTAGTTAAAGTAGCCGACGAAATTCTTGATTACTGGAAAGAAGATAATACCTTCGAAAAGAGTATTTCTACTCGTGAAGGCCACAAACCTTTTGTCTTTTTTGAAGGGCCGCCTTCGGCCAACGGGCTGCCTGGAATTCACCACGTGATGGCTCGCGCCATCAAGGACATTTTCTGTCGCTATAAAACCCAAAAGGGCTTTCAGGTAAAACGGAAAGCTGGCTGGGATACCCATGGATTGCCCATTGAGTTAGGAGTTGAAAAGGAATTGGGCATAACCAAAGAAGATATTGGCACTAAAATAACCGTTGAAGAATACAATGCCGCTTGTAAAAAGGCGGTCATGCGTTATACAGGCATTTGGAACGACCTCACTGAGAAAATGGGGTATTGGGTTGATATGAGTGACCCTTATATTACCTATGAACCCAAATACATGGAAAGTGTTTGGTGGTTGCTGAAGCAAATTTACAACAAGAATTTGCTATATAAAGGCTATACCATTCAGCCGTATTCACCAAAAGCGGGTACTGGGTTGAGTTCGCACGAATTGAACCAACCAGGAACCTATCAAGATGTGACCGATACCACGGTAGTGGCACAGTTCAAAATAAAACCACTGAATGAGCAAGATATTGAAGTCTTCCCCTTCGGGGAAGATTTAGATGGGGCATATTTCTTAGCTTGGACCACCACGCCATGGACCTTGCCAAGCAACACAGCTTTAACTGTAGGGCCAAAAATTGATTATGTGTTGGTTGAAACCTTCAATCAATACACCTTTGAACCTATCAAAGTGATATTGGCCAAAAAAATGGTTAACTATCAGTTTTCTGGGAAATTCTTTGAAGCTGAATCTGAAGCCGATATAATTAACTATTCTAGTGAAGACAAGAAAATACCCTACCGAATTTTAGCCGAATGTAAAGGGTCTGATTTAGTGGGTATTCGCTATGAGCAACTCTTGCCTTACGCCTTACCTTACGAGCACCCAGAAAATGCGTTTAGAGTTATTTCGGGAGATTTTGTAACCACTGAAGATGGTACGGGGATTGTTCACACGGCGCCAACATTTGGTGCCGACGATGCCAAGGTAGCCAAAGAAGCCACGCCTGAGGTGCCACCCATGTTGGTTAAGGATGAAAACGGAAATCTTGTGCCGCTGGTAGATTTGCAAGGGCGTTTCCGTCCTGAAATGGGTGAGTATGCCGGTAAGTATGTTAAAAATGAATATTACAACGATGGTGAAGCTCCTGAGAAATCGGTGGATGTTGAAATAGCCATCAAGCTCAAAGAAGAAAACAAAGCCTTTAAGGTTGAAAAATATAAGCACAGCTATCCTAATTGTTGGAGAACAGATAAGCCCATCCTTTATTATCCATTAGATTCCTGGTTCATCAAAGCCACAGCGGTTAAGGACCGCATGTTTGAATTGAACCAAACCATTAACTGGAAACCAAAAGCTACAGGCGAAGGCCGTTTTGGAAACTGGTTGGCTAATGCTAACGATTGGAACTTATCCCGTTCCCGTTTCTGGGGTATTCCGTTGCCCATTTGGAGAACTGAAGATGGGAAGGAAGAGCTCTGCATTGGTTCGGTGGAAGAATTGAAATCGGAAATAACCAAAGCAATAAAAGCTGGTGTTCTTTCTGAAGATATTTTTGCCGACTTTGAAGTGGGTAACATGAGTGAAGATAACTATGAAAAAATTGATCTTCACAAAAATGTAGTGGATAAGATTGTTTTGGTGTCGCCTTCAGGCAAACCAATGAAACGCGAAAGCGATTTGATAGATGTATGGTTCGATTCGGGATCCATGCCTTATGCTCAGTGGCATTACCCTTTTGAGAATACAGAGAAAATTGATAATCACACGTCATTCCCAGCCGATTTTATTGCTGAAGGGGTTGATCAAACCCGTGGCTGGTTCTATACGCTTCACGCCATTGCTACCATGGTTTTTGATTCGGTTGCGTATAAAAATGTGGTGTCAAACGGGCTGGTGCTGGACAAAAATGGACAAAAAATGTCCAAGCGTTTGGGCAATGCCGTGGATCCGTTTGAAAATTTATCAAAATACGGCGTTGATGCCACCCGGTGGTATATGATAAGCAATGCCAATCCGTGGGACAATTTAAAATTTGATGAAGAAGGCATTGAAGAAGTAAAACGTAAGTTCTTCGGAACACTTTACAATACCTATTCATTTTTCTCATTATATACCAATTTGGATGGCTTCAGTTATGCTGAAGCTGATATTGAAATCTCTAAGCGTCCTGAATTAGACAGATGGATCCTTTCAGAATTAAATACGTTAATCAAGAAAGTAGATGCTTTCTATGCTGATTATGAACCAACCAAAGCGGCGAGAGCTATTTCAGACTTTACTCAAGATTATTTAAGTAACTGGTATGTGCGCTTGAGCAGAAGGCGTTTCTGGAAAGGAGATTACCAACAGGACAAGATTTCGGCTTATCAAACGTTGTACACCTGTATGATAACCTTAGCCAAATTAGGGGCGCCAATTGCGCCGTTCTTTATGGATAAACTGTATTTGGACTTAAATGGTGTTACTCAAAAAGAAACGTTCAGCAGTGTGCACTTGGCCAATTTTCCAGTATGGGATGAACATTTGATTGACAAGGAATTGGAGCGTAAAATGGAAGCAGCACAAACCATCGCTTCATTGGTTCTTTCCTTAAGAGCGAAAGAAAAAATAAAAGTACGCCAGCCACTTCAAAAAATCATGGTGCCGGTGGACAGTGCACAGCAAAAAGAAGAAATTCTGGCGGTGGCCGATTTGATTAAACACGAAGTCAATGTCAAGGAAATAGAGCTAATGGACGATGCTTCGGATATTTTGGTGAAGCAGATAAAGCCCAATTTTAAGGTTCTAGGCCCTCGATTTGGAAAAGACATGAAGTTAGTGGCTAGCGCAATCACAGGATTCACTTCGGAAGACATCAAAAAAATCGAGCAAAACGGCGAAATTGACGTTGTAATTAATGGAAAAAACACTACTTTAGGGCTCGCCGATGTGGAAATATCATCGCAGGATATTGAAGGGTGGCTAGTGGCTAATGAAGGCGGTTTTACG
>JAGQZG010000140.1 GCA_020435705.1 Mangrovimonas sp. | reverse complement strand
GCCATTCTTCCGAGTGGGAAAAAAGCAGCCGGTTTAACCTTTTATTACATCACAAAAAGTATTATTGAAGATGATGGCGTGGTGAAAGAATTTGTGATTGAACAATTAGCTCTGGATACTTTTAAGATTGTTTATGTGAGCAGTGAAGAGCTTCCCAAAAAGCGTCTGGACAGTATTAAATCTGAAATGGAGACTTATTTAGAACCCAACCTGAGTATAATTTTTGAAAGAACAGATCAATTGATACGTTCAAAAAGTGGTAAATTGAAGCAGTTTTCGTCATTCCTTAAATAATTTCCATGAGAATTACCATTGTCGCAGGGGCACGCCCTAATTTTATGAAAATAGCTCCCATTATTGCAGCCATCAATCTTCATAAAGAAAAAGGAATTGATCTTGAGTACCGCTTGGTTCATACGGGGCAACATTATGACAAAAACTTGAGCGATACTTTTTTCGAGCAACTTAATATTCCATATCCCCATGCAAACCTTGGTGTTAAAAGTGGCACTCAAGCTGAGCAAACGGCGGCCATTATGATTGGATTTGAAAAAGAGCTCATGAATAATCTTACGAACCTAGTGTTGGTGGTTGGCGATGTTACCTCAACGATGGCATGTGCCATTGTTGCTAAAAAACTTTGGTTAAAAGTGGTTCATGTTGAAGCCGGTATTAGATCGGGTGATTTGACCATGCCTGAAGAAATCAATAGAATGGTGACCGATAGTATTACAGATTACTTTTTCACAACTTCAGAATATGCCAATGATAACCTCAAAAAATTGGGCGTTGAAGACGCTCGTATTTTCTTTGTGGGCAACGTTATGATTGATACTTTGAAGAAAAACGAATCCCGTTTTTTTAAACCCACTATTTGGAACGAATTAGCCTTATCGCCAAAACGTTATTTCGTGATGACCCTTCACAGGCCAAGCAATGTTGATGAAACGCAGCAACTGGTTAGTCTCATTTCTCAAATATGCAAGCTCTCCAATGGCCTTCCAATTATTTTTCCTGTCCATCCGCGAACACAAAACATGTTGGAAGATTTAAATCTGAGTTTTGAGAATTTACATTACACGCAACCGCTAGGGTATTTGGAATTCAACTATCTGGTGAAAAATGCCTTTGCTGTCATTACGGACTCAGGGGGAATAACCGAAGAAACAACCGTAATGAATATTCCCTGTATTACCTTAAGGAACTCTACCGAAAGACCTGAAACTTGCATTCTGGGAACTAATCTTTTGGTAGGAAATGATCCAGAAAAAATAGAAAGCGCTTTTGAAACCTTGTTTTCAGGTAATTGGAAATCTGGTGAAACCCCTCCTTTATGGGACGGGAAATCTGCCGAACGAATTGTAAAACATCTTTTAACCATTCTTGGCTTATCATGAAAGAGATCATGATTATTACCAATTATTACCCTCCGGAAATAGGTGCTGCTTCCAATAGGATTTTTCATCTAGCAAAAGGACTACAAACGCTTGGTTTTGAAACCTATGTAATTACGCCTCTGCCCAATTATCCCACCGGGGAAATCTTTGACGGTTTTAAAGGGCATTTCAAACTTGAAGCCCGAGAAAACGGTATCCGTGTTTTTCGCCTATGGCTTTTTGCCAGTAATTCCAAAAACAAAATCCTGAGGCTTTTGGCCATGGTTTCCTATAGTTTTAGCCTAATCTGGTTTTTCCTGACACATAAAATTCCCAAAACGGTTATTGTGCAATCGCCACCACTATTAGTGGCCTTTACCTGTATGCTCTTCTTGAAAAGAAAAAAAAGAAAATTGGTTTTAAATGTAAGTGACTTGTGGCCTTCGGCTGGACTTGAATTAGGAGTTTTCAAAGAAAATTTAAGTTATAAACTGCTTAAAAAAATTGAAAAATTCAATTACAGGAGAGCGAATCTTGTCTTGGGACAAAGCCAGGAAATTCTAGATCACGTGTCTTTAATTACTCCTAAAACGGAAACGTTTCTTTATAGAAATTATCCTGATTTTCAGCTGTCAAAAATACTTCCTCAACAAATGGATGCTGAAAAAACAAAGCTCGTATATGCAGGGCTTTTAGGCGTTGCCCAAGGTATTTTGAAACTTTGTGAAACGTTGGATTATTCTAACATTGAATTTCATATTTATGGAAGTGGTGCTGAAAAGGAATCCCTTTTAAGCTTTATTGAATCCCATGATGGTTTACCCATTGTCTACCATGGTCAAGTTGAGAGGGCTACATTGCACAAAGAACTTATGAATTATGATGTTGCCATTATTCCTTTATTAAATAGGATTTATGGGTCCGTCCCGTCCAAAATATTTGAATATGCCAGATTGGGATTGCCCATGATATATTTTGGAGGTGGCGAAGGTGAAAGCGTTATCAAAAAACATCAGTTAGGTTGGGTAGTGCCAGCGGGAAAATATGATGAACTAAATAACCTATTACTGAAACTTAAAAAGGAGGATTTTACTCTTGGTTTTAAAAATAACATTCAAAAAGAAGCTGTAAAGTGTTTTGATTTTGAAGTTCAATTGGAGGAATTTGCAACCCTACTTCAATAGGCCTTTTCTTCCCCTTTGACAGCGTTCATGGCTGTTTGGAAAATAATTTTTAGATCAAGAAGCAATGACCAATTCTCGATATAAAAAATATCATATTTCACACGATTGATTATATCCTTGTCGGACTCTACTTCGCCTCTAAAACCGCTCACTTGTGCTAAACCGGTGATGCCCGGTTTTACAAAGTGTCTCACCATAAATTTATCTACTCTTTTAGCATACATATCTGTATGGCTTACCATGTGCGGTCTAGGCCCAACAACAGACATATCGCCAAACAGAACATTAAAAAACTGAGGCAATTCATCAATACTAGTTTTTCTTATAAACTTGCCAATTTTGGTAACCCTTTGGTCTCCTCTAGTGGCTTGATGAAGGTGGGCGTCCTTATTAGGGGTCATGGATCTGAATTTGTAACAATCAAATTCTTTGTAATTAAACCCGTTCCTTGTTTGTTTAAAGAAAACAGGCCCTCTGGATTCCAAGCGTATCAAAATGGCCAAGATTGGTGTTAGCCATGACAGTAGGAAAATAATAACCGCCGAAGAAAAAGCGATATCAAAAACTCTTTTGAAAATTTGATTTACTGGCTCCTGTAAGGGGATATCCCTAAATGAAAGAATGGGTATATAATCATAATTTTCATACTTAAGTTTCTTTGAATAGATATCCTTATTGTCTGGCAAGAACTTTAGAATTTTAAGATTGTTATCTGCAAAATCAATCACTTTAAGCATGTCAGCATTGCTTAACTCAGATATTGAGCAGTAAATCTCATCAATTTTTTCATCCAGTATAAACTGAAAACATTTGAGCAATTCGTTATCTCTCTTGTCCTTGATATTGAAGGTGCCTTTATGCAAATATCCGTATTCAGGGTTGGTATTGAAAAAACTTTCCAAAGCAAGGGTTTGTTTGTTCTTGCCTATAATAACCGTTTTTCTGTAGTTACCCCCAAACGAACTACGGTACTTCTGCAAAAGATAATAGAGCGCAAACTTTGCAATTGCAATAAACAAAAAGGATATTAAGGTATACTTGAAAATATTAGCCGGATAAAGTCTCAACTCGTGGTAAAACCCCGAAAATGCTAACATTACCAATGTAAATAGAACAAGCTGTTTAATTATTAAAGAGGCTATGGTCACCTCTCTGGTATAACGGTATACCTCATAGAATTGAGAATAGACCGAAAGTATAATCCAGCTAAAAGAGATAATTGGAACAAAAATTACCGGATCTATATTTTTGAAAAAATACAGTAATGCCAGTCCATTAATTATGATTAAATCAACGGCGTAAGAAATGGGTCTTAGATACCCCGAATATCTTCCGTGTTTAAATGTATTCAAGCTATCTCTTTATATGTTTTGAAAAGTCTTTATGTTCACTTTTATAAAGTTCTTCTTCAGTTAAGCCTTTAAAATAATCAAATGTTTTCTTCATGCCTTCTTCTCTACCCACTTTTGGTTCCCAATTTAATAGTTTTTTTGCTAGGGAAATATCGGGCTGTCTTTGCATAGGATCATCTATGGGAAGTTCTTCGTAAATGATTTTTTGCTTAGTCCCTGTTAATTTAATGATTTCTTCAGCAAAATCCTTAATTGAAATTTCATTGGGGTTCCCTATATTCACTGGATTAGAATATGCGCTAAAAAGCAGCCTGTAAATACCCTCTACCTGATCATCAACATAACAAAATGAGCGGGTTTGAGACCCATCTCCAAATACCGTTAGGTCTTGACCTCTAAGGGCTTGTCCCATAAATGCGGGGATTACTCTCCCGTCATTAAGTCGCATTCTTGGCCCGTAGGTATTGAATATTCTTACTATTCTTGTTTCAAGCCCATGAAATCGGTGATAAGCCATGGTAATGGATTCCTGAAACCGCTTGGCTTCGTCATAAACCCCTCTGGGACCTATGGTGTTTACATTGCCGTAATAGCTTTCTGCCTGTGGATGAACAAGCGGATCTCCATATACTTCTGACGTTGACGCAATGAGGATTCTTGCCTTTTTTGCTTTAGCAAGACCCAATAAATTATGTGTACCTAAAGACCCAACTTTAAGCGTTTGTATAGGTATTTTTAAATAATCTATTGGACTTGCCGGTGATGCAAAATGTAAAATATAATGTAACTCTCCAGGAACATGTACAAACGTACTTACGTCATGGTGGTAAAACTCAAAATTTTCAAGAGGAAATAAATGTTCAATGTTCTTTAAATCACCTGTTATGAGGTTATCCATTCCAATGACGTGAAACCCTTCATTGATGAATCTATCACAAAGGTGTGATCCCAAAAAACCCGCTGCTCCAGTAATGAGAATTTTTTTCATCTTATCTACCTATCGAACTATAATAAAAACCCTCATCCTTGATTTCTTGAGTGTCATATAGGTTCCTGCCATCAAAAATAACATGGTTTTTTAACTTTTTCTTCATTTTTTCAAAATCAGGGGTTCTGAAAATACTCCATTCAGTACAAATAATTAGTGCATCAGCATAATCCAACACATCGTACATGTTAGTGCCAAAGGTGATGGTATCGCCTAGTTTTTTCCTGACATTTTCCATAGCTTCTGGATCAAACGCCTGAACTTTTGCCCCTTTAGCAAGTAACTCGTCTATCACATACAACGATGGAGCCTCTCTAATGTCATCAGTTTCCGGTTTAAACGCCAATCCCCAAATAGCAATGGTTTTATTCTTGAGATCCCCTTTAAAGTAGGCGTCAATTCTGGGTAAAAGTATTTTCTTTTGAAGATCATTTACTCGAATCACCGATTGTAAAATATCAAAGGTATATCCAGCATCTTTTCCAGACTTATACAAGGCCTTAACATCTTTGGGAAAACAAGACCCTCCGTAGCCAATCCCTGGAAATAAAAAACGCTTGCCTATGCGAGAATCTGTTCCAATTCCTACTCGTACTTTGTCAACATCAGCGCCAACTCTTTCACAGAAATTGGCAATCTCATTCATGAAAGTAATTTTAGTGGCCAAAAATGAATTTGCGGCATATTTTGTGAGCTCGGCGGATCTCTCGTCCATGACGATGATGGGATTTCCTGATCTCACGAATGGTTTATATAATTTTTGCATTAGCTCTGTCGCTTTTTGCGAGCTGGAACCAATAACAATTCGTTCCGGTTTCAGGAAGTCGTCTACAGCAAATCCTTCTCTTAAAAACTCTGGGTTAGACACCACATCAAAATCTACTGTGGTTTCCTCTGAAATGACTTTAGCCACTCTATCGGCTGTGCCTACGGGAACGGTGCTTTTATCAACAATGATCCGGTATTCTTTTAGAAGTTTTCCTATATCCTTTGCAGCTCCTAGAACATATGATAAATCAGCTGATCCATCTTCATCCTCAGGCGTTGGCAAGGCCAAGAAGATTATTTCACCATGATTAACTCCTTCTTCAAGCGACGTTGAAAATGTTAATCGTTTTGCCTTAATGTTTCGTTCAAAAATAACATCCAAATGTGGTTCATAAATGGGCACTTGACCATTTTGCATTTGTTTGACTTTTTCCTCATTTATGTCTATACAAAGAACTTCGTTGCCTGTTTCGGCTAGACACGTTCCTGTAACTAAACCAACATATCCAGTACCAATTACCGATATTTTCATTCAAGTTAGATTTAAGAGCAAAAATAGGAAATTAAATAGCCAAAGGAATGGTTTTGTTTTAACAAATTGAAGCTGTTAATTTATTTGCCCTGTTTAAAGGGTGTTGAGCTTGGATAAAAACCCATTCAACACCTTGTCCTTACCGTAATTATGAATCACATAATGCTTGGCATTTTTACCCAATTCTTCACAACGTTTGGGGTTGTTTTTTAACTCATTTACTGTCTCAATAATTTCATTCATTTGGTTGGATTCAAAATAGAATCCTCCTTGGGATTCCATTACTATTTTACCAACTTCCGATTCGATATTACCTGTAATAATTGAAGGTCTTGCACTTCCCATCATGCCAAGGATTTTTGAGGGCATTACGGTATCTACTACACCGTCTTTTTGAAAAAGAATGTGCAGATCGGCACTTGACAATAATTTGGGTAGCTCTTCAAAAGGAACGGGGTCAAAATGTTTTACAAAATCAAAGGACTTTGTTTTTTCCAAAACATCTTCTTTCAATGCACCTTGCCCTACCACTATGACCTCAACATTTTCAATTTCCTGAATCTTTTGCAAGAAATCCAAGAAAAACTCCCAATCT
>JAGQZG010000139.1 GCA_020435705.1 Mangrovimonas sp. | reverse complement strand
AGTTCGGCTACTATTCCTTCATCCAACAACCGTTTTAAAACTGTGACGGCTAAAGTGGGGTTGTAAATTTTCGAAAAGGAACGAACCCAAAGCAACTTAACGAGAGGCTCCAGTTTTCGAAGTTGAAAAGCATAATCTTCCAAATTTAAACTATTAGGTATGAAAACCAGATTGGAATACCCATAGTGTTCAAAAACCTGAAGCATAAATTGGGAAGGCGAAACCAAGTGTTGGGCATGCTTGAACAGCATCCTGCTCAGTCTGGGATTTTTCTTTAGTCTTGCTTCCAGATTGCCCCCATGCAAGATAGGAATATAGGGAAGACCCAATAGTTTACACAGCTGACTCACCGCAAAAGCGTAATAAAAATTCAGTGTACTATAGGTGTCAATAAGAACAAGATCCACCTGATTTCTATATTCATAACAAGTCCACAACATGTCCAGAAACCGTAAAATTTGATTTCTTTTAGAAGAAGCAAAGACAACCTTACAGCCTTCTCCCTGCAAAAAGCTTCCCAAAGCCTGCATATAAGTAGGATTGCTATTGGGCTGCTTCAGGTAGTTCCCTATGTAAAGGACGCTTTTTTTCATTTGAAACATTTAAAAGTGCCATGGCATAAATAAGACCTGGAGCTGCAATACGCATAGCGGAGTGATTGATGGTAGCAAACCAAAAGACTAAAAAAGCATAAAAAAACATATTATTCCTGTTTTGGCTTCTATAAATCAACGGTTTAAAAATTAGGATAACAAATATGATGACCCCTAAAATACCATGCTCGGAAAACAAGCGGCTAATTTCGTTATGGGAAGCCACAACACTGCCTAATTCTTCCAGTCTTTCCTGCTTCATTCCACTAGCTCCCACTCCAAAAAAAGGATGTTCAAGAAAGCCATTAAACTCCTCGACAAACAATTCTACCCGTCCTGTGGAAATATCGGAGCTTTCTCGTCCAGAAGCTTCTTTATTGGCATAACGAAGGTCTATTAATCCTTCTGTTTGGCTAGAGCTTACTACCCAAGTGGCAATCCCTAAAAGGCAAAATAAGGCAAAGGTACCTATAAGTTGTTGTTGCTGCCTGTAATTCGCTTTGCTATACATCATAACCATAAAGGCTCCAATAACAAGAATTGCAGCAAACACGCCACCACGACTAAATGTAACAATAGCTCGAAAAGAAATAGTCGCTAAAATCAAACCATTGACAACTTTTAACATTAGATTAGGCGAACGTAAGAACAAGCGGGCTGTAAACACCACCATACCTAACCCTAAAATGGAAGACGTTTGATTGGGGCCAAACCCTCCAGAAGTAGCAAAATTAGACTCTGTTCCCGAAAGCACATCACGAATACTTGGGGTATACAAAAAAAGATAAACCGTTAAGGAAACAACTGGAAGAGCCATATAAAGCAGTACATCCATTAAATCTTTAACCGATATTTTTTTATCATAAAAATAAAGAGCGGCAATACCCAAACAAACCGGGCCGCTCAAAACAAAAGCCACACTACTCCGAAAACGGATATCATAGTCTAAATTAATGGAAGCCATTACAACAGCGGGAACCAATAAGATTAAATAGATAAAATAAGGGTAAGCCCCTCCCTTAATCCCATTATAAAAGGTTCCAAAAAGAACAAAAAGTATCACAAGATATTTGGAAGCTTCGTAAAATAACCCCCCATTGGTCATTCTAAACAAGACCTCAGCACCTACAATATAGCAACAAGCCCTTAAAACCTCCAATGTTTTGTGAGAAGGATGAGCCAAGATAATGCGTATAAAAAAATATATGATCCCAAACAAGTACATTGGGTTTCGTAGAGGAGGAACAAAATAAACCAAGAATCCAATAATGACATGGATTCCCAAAAGCCTGAAATATCTTATATCCTCTTTATTCATCTAATATTTATTAAACTCTCTCATTGATAAACACTTTTCAATTGCTTGAACACAGCTTCAAAAGAAAAATTTTCCGAAATATGTCTCTTCAAGTTCAAGGAATGCTGTTTTCGTAAATGAGGATTTTCAATATACTGAATCAAAGCTTTCACCAGAGCATCAATATCACCTCTTGATACCAATTGGCCATATTCGGAATTCGGAATTACCTTAATACAATCACCAACATCCGTTGCTACTACTGCTAGCCCGCCAGTACCATATTCCAAGAGCGCCAAAGGCAACCCCTCGGAGTGGGAAGATAAGACACCAATATCACAAGCAGCAATAATAGCCTTCACATCAGGTCTTGAACCATATAAACTAACCAGATGTTCCAATCCTAAATTCCTTAGTTTAATTTTTAATTTATTGGAATAAGCATCCTTAAAATCTTTTCCAACACAATGCAAGGTCCAGTCAGTAAACTTTAAACTCACTTCTTTAAAAGCCTTGAACAAGTCCAAATGCCCTTTTTGAGACCGCAAATTGGCCAAACACAAGATACGTTTCCCTGAACTACCATAAAGCGGCAATTCCAAGTTACCTGGTTCAAATTTCACATCCACAAAGTTAGGTAAATACCTCACAATGGAACATTTTAAATGGTGTTGAGCCCAATCAACCAAAAGCATGTTTACACTCAACACAGCATTAAAACGCTTGGAGCACCATTTCAATACTTGATAAGGGCGTTCTTCCAAAAATTCACTGTTCCCATAATGGTCGTGCCAAATCAATTGGAGTCTGGGAAGGAACAGAGAAACTAAAGTGGCCAAAAAAAAAGAACTGGAGTGGGCATGTAAATGTGTTATCTTTTCCTTTTTAAGGTATTTATAAAAACGTATAAAGGCCAGGACATCAATAGTACTTGTCTTGTTGAGAAACAGATAGTGAACATCCGGATTCAAAGAATTTAGCAAAATTCCTTCTTGGCGAGTGGCGCACAAATAAGAGCTTTCAATTTCACTAGCCAGTCCATTGGCTAGATTAACAGCCATGCGTTCAGCTCCACCTGCTTCTAGAGAGTCTATTAATTGCAAAACGCGTATGTTTAGATTTCCATTCAAAAGAAAATATTTACGTTCTTTAGTTGTTCATTGTTAGTGGTCTCCATTGCTCATTGTCATTTGCTAAAACGTTCCATCTAAAACTTTCTTAATATCAGTTTCCAATCGATCAAATGTATATAGCTGCGACCATTCTAGAGCCAACCTAGCCATAATGGTCAAATTGGTTTCTAAATGCTCAACAATAGTTCCAACAGCGGAGTCGAGTTCAGGTTGTATCACGATACCACGAGAGCCATAATCCAACATCCAGTCTACACAAGATACCGAAGTCGCTATAGGCACACAACCAAAGAACATACCCTCGGCCACAGCTTTGGGCCACCCCTCACTTTTGGAAGGCAATATATTGAAATGGGCATCCATATAGGCATCTCGAACCTCGTCTCGTTCCCTATTTCCCAATAATAGAACTTGCCCTTCCAATTGTTTTTCCTTTACGTAATTTTGAAGCTCGTCCATTAAAGGACCGTCTCCAAATAAATGTAGAACACTTGGATAGCCCTTTGCATTCAATGCTTCAATAATTTGCACAGTAAGCAAAGGGCGCTTGCCTTCCACCAAACTAGCGGCAAAAACAAATTTTAGCGGTTGGGTATAATCCCTCGGAACGTAAGAGACACGCTCCTTTTCATAATAAGTAGCTGAAATAAACGGACGCACATGTGAGGGCTCATGGGGCCAAGCACCATAAACTAAGACCTGCATATTACGGGTTAGAATGCGATTCCTCAAAATGGCCTGTTGCATCCTATAACTCCAAGGTTGGTTACTATTGGGATCCCAATTGCCCGCATATTTGGTAGACTTTGCCTTCTTTGGGAAGAATATTTGGGCGAAACAGCCTATCAAACTAATATTCCCTGGGCATCGAAGATGGATGTGATCGGCTCGCCTCATAACCTTACAAATTTTAAAGAATATGATGGGTATTTTAAAAATCGCAAGGATAGCCGCTCCAAAAGATAGAATATCGAAAGAGGGAACCGAGGTAAAGTTGAGATGGGGATGATCGTAAGCTGAATCAATACCTTCTTTCATGGCCTCTTGTTCTGGACCAACAACCAAGAGTTCGTCCACATACTTTCCCCACAAATTCATTTCACGCACATAAGGGCCGTAACCGTAATATGTTCCGTCCTTATTTGAATGTTTAACAATAGTAATAATAGCTAACTTCACAATCTTACTTTAGGTTTGTTAAAAAATAGACTGCACCAACCAACAAATCGCCCTAGTGCATCAAAAAAAGCTTCTTTTCGCTTAGAAGTGGTTATAACATTTAATATTCTAATAAACCACAAAATAAAATGTATTGCGTACCATTTAAATTTGTCTTTCAAACTTGGGTTAGGATATTTAACACGCCAAACATACCAACCATTTCTTAAGACCATTTTACCATATTTATACATGTTTGGTCTCCCTGAAATGTCATGATAATGACCCAATCGAGCAGATGTGGCAATAACATTTTTGCCCAATTGACTTGCCTGAATACTAAAATCAGCATCCTCATACAGTCCATAGCCCTCAAAATAAGAGGAAAACTGAATAGAGTCAAAAACTCTTCTTCTAAAAGCCATAGACATTCCTATTAACAAATCAACCTCATAAACCTTTCCGGTAAGTGGATACCCATTTGTACGTCCGTGAGAAAACTCAGGCATGCAATTCGAAGGTAACGGAGAACTTAATCCCAAATAATTACGGACTTTATTACGCAAGCCTTCAGGGTAAACATAGCCCTCTAGTTCATAGTATTTTTTTGAATTATATGCTTTACCTACTTGCTTTTTTTGCCATCTATTTTCATTTGTAGCAACACCACCAACACCAACCACTTCCGGTCTAGAGTTAAATACCCCTATAACCTCTTCAAAATAATTGGTCTCTAATTCGGTATCATCGTCTAAAAAGCAAATTACGTCACAACTTTCAGATATCTTGGAAATACCGAAATTACGTTGTTTGGTTAATCCCCTGTATTCTTCACCTACTAGAAAATACTCTAAATTTTTGAATTGCTGATCTTCAATCATTTTTTGAGTTTCTTGATTGGTTGAGCCATCTATAATTAGAATCTTATCAGGGCACAATGTTTGAATCCTTACCGAGTTTAATAATCTTAATAAAGAATCGGAGCGCATATAGGTACAAACGATTAAAGTAAATTGCATGCTATTTTAATTTTAATCTGTTTGCCCACTCTAAACTTTTTCGCCATCTTAATCTATAATTTTTCAAGTATTTTAAAGGGTTTCTTATATTTTGAAATTTATAGAACTTAAAACAAAGCCTAGTTTTATAACCCAATAATTGTTCATCAGTATTAAATTTTTTCATAACATACATCAGTGTTGGTGATGGTTTAGGTTGTACTGGGTCATTTTCCCATGGATGGGCAAATTTAGTTCTAAATCCACCCCTAGGAGCTTTTAAATGTAGAATATCCAAATTAGGGAAGTACAACACATCTGCACCGATGTTACGCAGCTGTAAACCAAAATCAACATCTTCTCCATATCCAAATTCCAAGCAAGAATCAAATGCGACTGCATTCAAAAGTCTACTTCTTAAAAAACTATTTCCAGAACCGAATATAGGTGTTTGATTAATCACGCTATATTTTTTTTGTTCATTGGGCTGCAAATAAGAACTCGTGGCGACTTCTATTCCATACCGCTCTACAAAAACAAACATTCTCTGTATCAAATCCTGTTCAAATCTATTATCATCATCATTTAAAAAAACCCATTCGGCAGTCACTTTGCTCAAAGCCAAATTTCGAGCATGACAAGCTCCGGCACGATGTGTGAAAATATGTTCTATTTTAAATGGCCAAGTTTCAGAACTTAAATAATCCAATTCCGAAACACTATGCAGATCAGGGTTTTGCTCAATAATAATCACTTTTTCAGGTAAATGCGTCTGCTTTCTCAAATCATTCATTACATCATATAAGTAGTCTTTTCTACCAATAGTTGGAATGATTACATCTATTGTTCCTGATTCTATTACTTTATTGGAGGATTGTACTTGAATAAAATCAAAAGCTTTATCGCTATCATGTAGTTTAGAAAACAAAAGACTATAAAACAAGGGGAAAAGAGGCAATCGTTTTTCATAAAGAACTAAGTCAAGAGCTAAACCCCACACCCATATCCATCGATAGTGTTGCTTTACAAACTTAAACAATTGGTATGTTGAGGCTTTTTGAATGGGTATGGTTAATTGATTTTGTTTTAGAAGTTGTGGCTCTGAATAACACATTAACCCTAATGGCATGTAGTATTTGGCGACTGACTGTAAAAAATAGCTGAAAGATTTGATTTTATAGAATGAAGCTCCAATTGCATTTAAAACTTGTGATGAAGTCACTCCCACTAGACTGCTCATTTGCCATGTGGGATAACGCACAGATGTATTAATTCGAATAAAAGGTGTTTCCTCAATATAACCTATTTGACTGCCCAAATACTGCCCCTCCCCAGGCTGATAAGACAAAAACATTTTCTTATGATGGAATAAGTGTTCAATCTTTTCATAATTTATGTTATTTGCAAGCATTTGATGACACCATACTACAATCACCTCAGGATAGACCTTAGTAATATCTTTTAAAACTTCGGGAATAGTTTTATCTCTAGGAAACGATATGTCATTTCCAACAACATCAATTATCTTAGTTACCTTTAAATGATTATGATGTATAATTATCATTGAATATAGCCTAATTTCTTTCGCAAACTTTTGGATCCCAAATCAATTCCAAAGAGTTGTAGTTTATTAAATCCCTTGCGACGATTTATAGAATTAAACGACTTAGTTTTAAC
>JAGQZG010000013.1 GCA_020435705.1 Mangrovimonas sp. | reverse complement strand
AATTAGCAGTTGATTGGGCAGTGCCTGAAAAAGAACCAGCAGGAAAACCAAAAACAGTAATATTAACACCGGTAACTGTTGTGCTATTGTTTGCAGTTGGGGTAAACCTAAGAATTGTTGAAATGGCCGATATAGACACGTTAAAGGTGTGGTTAATAAGTTCCATGCCTGGAGTTCCTGTGCCAGTGCCTATGCCACTCCCATTTGAAATGGCAATATTTCGAGTAGTTTGAGGGAAGCCCATGGCGTCCAATTCCGTTTGGAAAGCATCCCTGAAATTGGGAGCGCCAGCAGGAGTTGTTAAACCGGAATCTTGCAAGTAAGTACTTCCGTTTTGTAAATGTGCTAAATAATGGTCTACAAGCATTTGCTTGGCGGCGGCACTGTTGAGCAATCCGTCAACCACTGGTTGTAAATCGGTAATGCCAGCACCGTTCACCATATAATTGAACAGATACTGCATGCCAATGGGGACATTGGCACCTAAATGAGGCGAATCAAAAGACAGGAAAAGTCTCGTTTCATGATCCATGAAATTTTGCTCCATATATCTCAAGGCATATCTGGAAATGAGTCCGCCCATACTTGGCCCAATAACCACATCTTTTTCGGTACCGGTTTTCATGCCATTAATGGTATTAATGAGCTCTACTAAAATAAACGCATTCCGTTGAATAAAATCGGCTCCGCCATTAATGGTGGTAGAGCCATCAGTACTGCTAATGTAGGTAGGGAAATTCAGCACTACAATATCATAACCTTCATCCCGAACCAGGTCTGCCAAATTCTCTACAGGATTGCCAAAATCAAGCAAACTGTACATGGAAGGAATATCACGCGAATCATTGGGATCAAAACCATCAACAAAAAAGATGGGCTTGTCTAAAACACCATCAACGTTGTCATAAAATATCTTGTATTCACCTGTTCCCACATGAGCGGTAGATTCTCCATATCCTTGATAAGGAATCGTGGCGTTAATGCTCATGATGGCACTTTCACTGCCAGGTTGCGAATAGTTTAGAAACGGTACGACTAAAAATAAGAGAAAGTAATTTTTTTTCATAAAGGTAACTTTGGATTAATCTTTTTAAAGATACAAATTAAATGTTTTTATAATGTTAATTATGAAGCATTTAGCTTAAGTGCAAAAAAAATCCTTAAAACACATGTTTTAAGGATTTTATCAGTTTTATGGCAAAATAATTATTCTCCCAAGAATGGATATCTATAATCCGTAGGCGTAACAAAGGTTTCTTTAATAAGTCGAGGTGATACCCAACGCAAGAGGTTCTGTGCCGATCCGGCTTTGTCGTTAGTTCCAGAAGCTCTGGCACCTCCAAAGGGTTGCATGCCTACAACAGCACCCGTTGGTTTATCGTTGATGTAGAAATTACCTGCCGCATTTTCCAAGGCTTTAGTGGCTTCAATAATTGCATATCTATCAGCGGCTAAAATAGCTCCTGTTAAGGCGTACTCACTAGTCGTGTCTACCAGTTTAAGAGTTTCGGTAAACTCATCATCTTCATAAACATAAATAGTGATCACTGGGCCAAACAATTCTGTGAACATAGTTTCATACTTAGGATTGGTAGTAACCAAAACCGTGGGCTCTATAAAATAGCCTTTGCTCTTGTCATAACCTCCGCCAACTAGAATTTCAACATCTTTATCGGCTTTAGCTTTGTCTATATAACCGGCAAGTTTATCAAACGATCCTTCATGGATCACGGCTGTAATGAAATTGCTCATGTCTTCTGGTGAGCCCATTTTAAAAGAATTCACATCTTCTACAACATGTTTTTTTACTTCAGGCCAAATTGATTTTGCAATGTATGCTCTGGAAGCTGCACTGCATTTTTGTCCTTGGAACTCAAAAGCACCACGCACAATGGCTGTGGAAACCTGTTTAGGAACAGCGGTTTTATGTGCTACGATGAAATCTTTTCCGCCAGTTTCACCAACAATGCGTGGATAGGTTTTATAGTTATGGATATTGGCGCCAATTTGTCTCCACAATTCTTTGAAAACAAACGTAGACCCCGTAAAATGCAAACCTGAAAAGTCAGGATGTGAAAGAATGGTTTCCGTAATCATAACAGGATCACCAAAAACCACATTGATAACGCCGGCGGGAACACCAGCTTCTTTAAAGACATCCATCACGATTTTGGCTGAGAAAATCTGGCTATCGCTAGGTTTCCAAACCACAACATTGCCCATCAAAGCCATTGATGCCGGTAAGTTTCCAGAAATAGCGGTGAAATTGAAAGGTGTTACAGCATACGTAAATCCTTCCAAAGGTCTGTATTCTACACGATTCCAGGCATCGCTTGTGCTTTCAGGTTGTTCGGCATAAATATCAGTCATGTACTGTACGTTGAAACGTAAAAAGTCTATGAGTTCGCAGGCTGCATCAATTTCAGCTTGATGAATGGTTTTGGATTGTGCTATCATGGTTGCTGCATTAATCTTGGCGCGGTAAGGGCCTGCAATCAATTCGGCCGCTTTAAGAAAAATGGCTGCACGCTGCTCCCAAGGTGTTTGAGACCAATTTTTCCTGGCTTCCAAAGCTGTGGCAATGGCCTCTTCAACATGTTTTTTTTCGGCTAAGTGGTATGATCCCACAATATGTTTGTGATCATGTGGAGGCGACATGGTTCTGGTAGCGCCGGTTTTGATATCTTTTCCATTAATATACAGGGGCACTTCTACTTGGCCATTGAACATTTCCTTATAAGCCTTTAAAACAGTTTCACGCTCAGGTGAACCCGGTGCATAACCCATGACCGGCTCGTTTACAGCAAGAGGTGCATTGAAAAATCCTTTTCCCATAATTATCTGATGATTTTTTGTGGTTAAAAATGAATGACAAAGGTAGGCTTTTTAGGTCAAAAAAAGAGTAATGCCAGTTACAAATGACCGTTAAAATTGGATTAAATTTTGTAAGTTGCTCACGGTTTAAGAGACTACCTTAACTATGTGTACAGTAACATTGGTTCCATTACGGAAAAACGATTTTGTTTTGATCTCGAATAGAGATGAAGCCCCTAACCGAGTCTCATTGCCTCCTGAGTTTGATACTTACAAGGGGGAAGAGGTTTTGTTCCCTAAAGATGTTCAGTCTGGAGGAACGTGGATAGGGGTGAGCAAAAGAAAACGCTTGATCTGTTTGCTTAATGGGGGTTTTGAAATTCACCAAAGAAAACCGGAATACAGGCAAAGCCGAGGGATTGTTGTGAAAGATTTATTAACCTGCGATGTTCTGGAAGAAGCCGTCAAGACATACAATTTTAAAGATATTGAACCCTTTACCATTATTTTGGTTGAATGGATAAAGGGATTAAAATGTTACGAATTGGTCTGGGACGAAAAAGAAGTGCATTTTAAAACCTTGCCTAACGAACCCCAAATTTGGTCCTCATCCACTCTCTACACAAAAAAAATGAGAGACGAAAGACGGTACTGGTTTTCAAACTTTAAGGCCCAAAACGAGCTTAATCCAGAAACCTTACTTAAGTTTCACCAAGAGGCAGGAGCCGGTAATCAAGATTATGGGGTAATTATGGATAGAGGTTTTGTAAAGACCACCAGTATTACCAGGGTTGAGAAAAACCATGAAGAAGTCTCCATGCATTACTTCAATTTAGATTCAAAAAAAGAACACCATACTTTTTTAGAAGAAGTCAAGACAGTGCATGAATAACACGGGTATTATTTTAACGTTGGCTTATCCCGAGACTATTGTTATGGTAGCCAAAGAATGGTATTCGCCTTACATGCGCTATGTGGGCATTGGGAAAAAAAACTATTTGCGTGCCGGACATGCGGCATTGGTGCTTATTGATAAAGCTACCGGCGTTTTGGAATACCATGATTTTGGCAGGTATATCACGTCTGAGCCCAATGGCCGAGTTCGTGGTAGGGAAACCGATTTTGAACTCCGTTTTCCCGTTAAAGCCCATATTAAGGAAGGGGCCATTCAAAACCTAGAAGAGCTGTTGAAATTCTTGGCTGTCAATCCAAAACTCACTCACGGCGAAGGCACTTTATATGCTTCGGTATGTGATGCGATTGATTACCAAAAAGCACGGGATCATATTACCACCATGCAAAACAAGCATTTTATACGGTACGCAGCTTTTATTAAAGACGCTTGTAACTGTGCGCGTTTTGTAACAGGTGCTTTGATTGCGGGCGTAACCAATCCGAAGCTAAAAAAGCAACTTAAGCGCTCTACTTGGTTTACACCTAGCACGATAGGAAATGTGGTTTTGGCCACGACCCAAAATAAAATATATGAGATTTCTGAAACAGGCGAAATTTCCCAATTCAAATCTTCTGTTTCTAAAGTCAACAGGAAGAATTTTTTGGATAAGCTGAAGGGTCATCAACCAAATTTTATAGGGACGTTACAACCCAAGCATAATCATGAAAAATCCCAGCACGCACAATGGCTGGAAGGTATTGCGGCGGGTGCTTGGTTTGAGTTGCATCCAACTGAAAACATCAATGAATTTGGCTTTAGGCGAATTTCACCCAATGGGCATATTGATGTACACGGAATTTATGAAATTGACAATTTGGGATTCAACTATAATTCAGAATACAATTTCGTACACTATTCCAATTGTGCGTTTTTTCACCTGGAGCAGCATGGGAAAACGTATAGATTTGACTATGTTAGACCTCTTAGTTAAGTGCGAACGGTGCGCTTAATTTAAAGGAAGGAATGAATACCTTGAATTTTTTTGTACTGTTCAGGTTTACCATATCGTAATAGCCTGACATAGCACCAAAAGGAGAAGAAAGTAAACAGCCTGAGGTGTAGGTATGGGATTCTCCAGGTTTTATAACCGGTTTTCTGCCTATAACCCCTTCGCCATCTATAGCTTCATTGTAATTAAGGGCATCAAGAATATCCCAATGTCTTATGTTCAGTTGAACAGAATCCTTGCTTTGATTTTCTATGGTTACCTTGTAACCAAAAGCATATTGCATTTTATAGTTTTTATAAAATGTGCCTTCAAAGCTAGTTTCTACTGAAATTTTTATACCTCTTGTAACTTGTTGAACCATTTGCTATTAACCGTTTCCTCGCTAAAATAATAAAATATCCTTTAGTGGCGAGCCATTCGTGGCACATTTTTAGTTAAAATTGGTTCTAATTGGAAATATTAACAGAATTTCCCTCGTTGTATCCAATAATTCTATCATATCTGCCGCCCAACTCACGATAGTAAACCAATACTTTGTAACTGTTTTCGGTTTCATCAAAGTTGCCGGATATGTCCCCTTCGTTTAGAACGCCCTTACTGTCTACAGTAACATATTTGTAATTATAAAACCCTTGCTTTAAAAGCATGGATACAAAATAGACTCCGTTTTCAGGATCGTAGGTCATGAGATTGCTTTCCTCTAGGGCATAGTTATTGTAATTTCCGTAGACATACACTTTCTTGCCAGGAAGCTCCTCGCTCAATAGAGAAAAATGAACTTTGGCATAGTCGGCTTCAATATCAACACTACTAACATCCAATGCGGTAACAACAAAATTTCCATTAATGTCCGGAAAGTACGTATAGGGTTTGTTCTTCCTTGAGGTATTGGTAAATAAATAGCTATTGTATAGATCCAGCAACCGTGTAAATTGGATTCCGGAATTAGCGGCTCTTAAATCTTTGTTTTCAAAATAGAGGTACTCATTTCCTCCCCAAAAAGCGGTTTCTTTCACATACTTGTAAACCAATTCCTTGCCGAGTGTATACTGTGGTTTGACATTATGAATTGCTGTGTTAAGATTATTATTCTGAATGATGGTGGTTTTAATGGTTTGGTCTGGGTTAATCACATTGATCCGGCCCGGTACAACAGTAATATCAACAGATTGCTTTTCATTGATGAAAGCCACATCACGAGACCTCTTGATGGCTACCCCAACAGCACTCAACTCTTCATAGACCATGAACTTTCTTGAGAAAACAAGATCGCCATAATCATCATACACTTTAATCATGTAATTTCCTGAAACTTTCAAGCCACGTGTTTGGGAATTAGGAATGCTTAATCGGTAATGGGAATAGATTTGATAGGTGTTAAACGAATTTTCGTAGGTTCTTATACGCTGATTGTCAATACCGTTTAAATATTCATTTTTAAACAAGACCGAAGGCTTCCAGTCGTAGTCAAAGTACTCAATTTCATAGTAAAAATCATCTTCGTTGCCATTCAGTGCATCAAATTCCAATTGCACAGGATCACCAAGTCTTATAATGGGTAGCTGACTTTCTTGGGTGTCGCCTTTAAAAATGATGGTTTTGATGTAATCAGGTGGATTGACTTCTACTTCTTGCTGTGAAAAAACAGGAATGGATAGTGTGAAAAAGGCCAAAAGAGATAAAATCTTATTCATGAGCGATGGTTTCGGTACTAAGATAAACAAATTTTATGCCTATTATTGTATTAGACATTTTATTAGGCCGTGAACACAGGAAACAAACATTTTTATGGGCAAGATTGGAAAGACAAACAGTCGGATTTGATTTTAAGAAAAACAAGAGAGTTTATTGATGTGCATAGCATGAAATTACTGGAAGTGGTAAAAGACGCAGAAGGTGACGGTCATGTTCTGTTTTCAAATAAACGGGGCGTCAAGAAAATCAATTTTGTTTTTTCACCTACTTATGATATTATAATTGAAGAAGTATACCCTACCCCAATTAGGTTTTCAAATCTTTTAAAAATCATTTTCTTATATAGGCCTTTTTAAGTTAAATACACCTCTCTGAAAGAAAAGATACGTCCAGATATTCCCATTCGTGACTTTGAAATATTTATTGATGAAGCCTTGAATTACATTAAGGAAAATGAGCTTTTGTGAATAAAAGCATAAATGACATCGTTTAAAATTAGTACTACTTAGCATTATTTATTTAGAATAAATATAAATAGCAAACTCTCTTAGGGTAGAAATTAAATGCTGTATAGAAATTCGTAAATTTGCACCGATTTTTTAGTCAATATATACCAATTCTAAATAATATGTCACAAGACATTAAGATTAAAAAAGGTCTGAATATTAACCTTTTAGGTGAAGCTGACAAGACTATTGAAAATGCCATTGTTAGTAATTTCTACACCCTAAGACCTGATGATTTTCACGGTGTTATTCCAAAACTTATTGCACGAGAAGGAGCCAAAGTAAAGGCAGGCGAAGCTGTTTTTTACGACAAATCTGACGAAAGGGTCAAATTTGCCTCTCCAGTTTCAGGGGAAATAATTGAGATTGCCCGTGGTGCCAAAAGGAAAATTTTGTCCATCAAAATTCAGGCGGATAAGGAACAGTCCTTTGCAGACAACGGCAAACTGGATGTTGAAAAAGCTTCGGCTGATGAGATTAAAGCAAAGCTTCTTTCAAGTGGTGCTTGGGTTTTTATCAAGCAGAGACCTTACGACATTATTGCCAAGCCAGATAGATCACCCAAAGCAATTTTTATTTCCGGTTATGATTCGGCACCTTTAGCGGCCGATTATGATTTTACCTTGAAGGGTAAGGAAGCCGAATTGCAAACAGCAATTTCAGCACTTGGTAAGCTAACAGAAGGAAACGTACATGTTTCCGTTGGGAAAAACTCTAACTCCCCGTTGGCTGGCTTGAAGGGTATTACCTTGCACCACCTATCAGGGCCTCATCCCGTGGGTAATGTAGGAACTCAAATCAATAGAATCAATCCTGTTAACAAAGGTGAAACGGTTTGGACTGTTGCGCCGCAAGACTTGGTTATTATTGGCGAATTGTTGATGACGGGAAAATTCAATGCCGAACGCATTATCGCTATGGCCGGTGCTTCAATTAAAAAACCTAGATATTTCAAAACAAAAATAGGAAGCGAAGTGGCTACCATGATTTACGATAATGGTGTTGATAAGGATTCTAATGTGCGTATTATTTCCGGTAATGTTTTGACAGGTAACGAAGTGAAGCCTGATGGCGCTCTGGGCTATTACAGTAACATAATTACGGTTATACCAGAAGGGAATGATTATGAGTTCTTTGGTTGGAACAAACCGGTATTCAACAAGATTTCAACCACTAGAGCGTTGACATTCTCTTGGTTGAATCCGAAGAAAAAATACGATTTAAATACCAATACCAATGGCGAACACCGTGCTTTTGTGGTAACAGGAAGTTACGAAGAGGTGTTCCCAATGGATATTTATCCTATGCAAATCCTTAAATCTTGCATGTACAAGGATCTTGATGAAATGGAAGCTTTGGGTATGTATGAAGTGGCTCCTGAGGATTTTGCCTTAACTGAATTTGTGTGTGTGTCTAAGCAACCACATCAAAAGATTATCAGGGAAGGATTGGATTTAATGGTCAAAGAAATAGGATAAATAAGTCGTTTTGAGCAATCAAAATGAAAAATGTTTTAATAAACAGATATGGGCTTAAAAAATAATTTACACAACCTTAAAGAAAAGTATAAAGACACCAAATGGGCGTCTGGCTTTAATGCGCTGCATACATTTTTATACACTCCAAACGAGACAACTCATGGCGGTACCCATATAAAAGCTGCCGATGATTTGAAGCGTACCATGAACACCGTAATTCTGGCCTTGGTTCCATGTTTGATTTTTGGAATGTTCAATGCCGGTTACCAACATTATTTGGCATTAGGTGAAATAGAAGCAGCCAAAGGCTTTTTTGGGGCTTCGTTCTGGACTTGGAGCAATTTGGTTGTAGGTCTATGGAAAGTGTTGCCATTGGTAGTGGTTTCCTATGGTGTTGGATTAGGAATAGAATTCTTGTTCGCAACCATCAAAAAGCATGAAGTAGAAGAAGGGTATTTGGTAACGGGAATGTTAGTGCCGCTTATTGTTCCTGTAGATATCCCATTATGGATGTTGGCCGTAGCGGTAGCTTTTGGTGTTGTGATAGGAAAAGAGGTTTTTGGAGGTACAGGGATGAATATCTTGAATCCTGCATTAACCATTCGTGCGTTCTTATTCTTTGCTTATCCTACTTGGATGAGTGGTGATAAAGTGTGGGTTCACGGTGCTGTTGAAAGAGCCAATGAAATTGCAGCTGGTGGAAATGTAGATGCCATTTCGGGCGAGACTATTTTAGGTAGCTTGGCACAGGGACACCATGCGGCTTATTCGGTAAGTGATATGTTCTTGGGCTTCATTCCGGGGTCGGTAGGTGAAACGTCTACAATATTGATACTCCTAGGGGCTCTATTCTTGATATTCACTAAAATAGGAAGTTGGAGAATTATGTTGTCTTCCGTTTTAGGTGCCCTAGTTATGGGACTTATATTTAATGGTGTTGTTGATGCTGGTTGGATAGGAGAAGGAAGTAAATTTTACGGTTTGATGAATACACCTTACTGGCAACATCTAATTATTGGTGGTTTTGCTTTTGGTACTGTATTCATGGCAACCGATCCTGTAACAGCGTCGCAAACAACCAAAGGAAAATGGATTTATGGATTCTTGGTTGGATTCATTTCTATATTGATTCGTGTGTTTAACCCAGCGTACCCAGAAGGCGTTATGCTAGCGATCTTGCTCATGAATGTATTTGCGCCAACCATTGACCATTATGTGGTAAGAGGCAATGTGAAAAAGAGAATGAAACGTTTAAAAGTAAAAACGGCTTAAAGTTATGAGCAATAGAACAGAAAGTAATGTTTATACAGTAGTATTTGCCATTATCATGGTGCTTGTGGTAGGTGCTTTATTGGCCTATGCATCTTCTGCGTTGAGTCCTAAAATTGACGAAAATAAACGATTGGAGAAACAACAAAATATCCTGTACGCCATGGGTGTGAACAACAATGGCGATTCAGGCGTAGAATTTGTTTCAACGAAAGAAGCTCCAGAGTTGTTTTCAAAGTATATTACAAAACAACTGATCATTAACAATGGGCAAACTTCTGAAGATGATAAAGCGTACTTGTTGGACATCAAAAAGGATAAAGCTGAAGCCGGAGGCGATGCATCAAAAAGACACTTGCCAGTATTTATAGGCGAAAAGGACGGTAAAACGTTATATGTAGTGCCTATTTATGGTAAAGGATTATGGGATGCTATTTGGGGCTATGTTTCAATGGATGAAAACATGGTTGTGCAAGGCGTTTATTTTGACCATAAAGGAGAAACACCAGGTTTGGGTGCCAACATTAAAGAGCGTTTCTTCATGGATGATTTTGCTGGCGAACATTTACTGGATAGCAGCGGCAACTTTAAAGGAATTACAGTTTCCAAAGGGAATGCCGATCCGAAAAACCTGGATAAAACAGACAATGAAGTGGATGCCATTGCCGGGGCTACTATTACCGGTAACGGTGTAACAGCCATGATAAAAAGTGATTTGGCTTTATATGTGCCTTATTTCAAGAATTTAAAAAACAATTAATCGTATGGGACTTTTATCTAAAAAAGATGCGAAATTAATTACAGACCCACTAGCTGATAATAACCCTATAACCATTCAGGTATTGGGAATTTGTTCGGCATTGGCAATTACAGCGCAGTTGAAAGCAGCCGTAGTGATGGCACTTTCGGTTATGGCAGTATTGGCCATAGGTAATGTGGTTATTTCTTTGATGCGAAATATTATACCGCCTAAAATTAGAATTATTGTCCAGTTAGTTGTTGTAGCTGCTTTGGTAATTGTTGTGGATTTAGTGCTTAAGGCTTTTTCTTACCAACTTAGTAAACAGCTTTCCGTATTTGTAGGGTTGATTATTACAAACTGTATTATCATGGGACGTTTTGAGGCCTTTGCTTTGGCCAACACGCCATGGAAATCATTCCTGGACGGTATTGGAAACGCTGCTGGTTATGGATTGATTTTGGTAATTGTAGGATTCTTCAGAGAGCTTTTAGGTTCAGGATCCTTATTTGGTTTCCAAATTTTGGGGGATCCAGTTGAAAAAACGGGTTTGTATGCCCTAGGTTATGAAAATAACGGGTTCATGTTATTGTCGCCTATGGCACTTATTGTAGTAGGTATCATTATCTGGGTACAGAGAAGTAGAAACAAAGCACTAATAGAAGATCATTAAAAGTTAGAAACCTTAAAGGTTTAATATAAAGACTATGGAACACATTGAATTATTTTTTAAATCAATCTTTATTGACAACATGGTATTTGCCACATTCTTGGGAATGTGCTCTTATCTTGCGGTGTCCAAAAAAGTATCTACAGCCGTAGGTCTTGGTGCAGCTGTAATTTTTGTTATGGCTATTACAGTACCCTTAAACTGGTTGTTGGATCATTACATTTTGCAACCAGGAGCTTTGTCTTGGCTAGGTGCTGAATACGCCGATTACGATTTAAGTTTCCTATCGTTTATCATGTTTATTGCTACCATTGCAACCATGGTGCAATTAGTTGAAATTGTAGTTGAAAAATTCTCCCCGGCACTTTATAACTCGTTAGGTATTTTCTTGCCGTTAATTGCTGTAAACTGTGCTATTTTAGGAGGCTCTTTATTTATGCAATCTCGTGAAATTCCATCTGTTGGCCTAGCTCTTAACTACGGAGTTGCTTCAGGTATTGGATGGTTCTTAGCCATTTTAGCTATAGCTGCAATCCGTGAAAAAATACGTTACTCAAATGTGCCAGCACCTTTAAGAGGTTTAGGTATTACCTTTATCATTACCGGACTTATGGCCATAGGTTTCATGAGCTTTGGAGGTATGTTAACGGGTGGTGACGATGAAGGTAAGAAAGAAGATAAAACCGCTGTTGTAGAACAACAAAATACCCCGGTAGAAGTAGCAACGCTAACGACTCCTACTGAACAAACCCAAAACGAATTATCTAACACTATAAAAGTAGAGGAATAAGATGATATTAGCAGCAGGTACTTTAGGTACGATAGTAGCCACCGTAGTAGCATTTTTGGTAATTACACTTTTGTTAGTTGCCCTCTTGCTGTTTGTTAAGCAAAAATTGGCACCATCGGGTCCGGTTAAGATCAAAATTAATGGAGAAAAAGAGATAGAAGTACCTTCAGGAGGTAGTTTGCTATCTACCCTTGGTAACGCTAAGATTTTCTTGCCATCAGCATGTGGTGGTGGTGGAACCTGTATTCAGTGTGAATGCCATGTGATGGCGGGTGGTGGTGAAGCTTTGCCAACAGAAACACCTCATTTTACCCGTAAAGAATTACAACACGGTGCACGTTTGGCTTGCCAAGTCAAAGTAAAACAGGACATGGAAATTGAAATACCGGAAGAAGTTTTCGGTATTAAAAAATGGGAAGCTGAAGTGGTTAGAAATTATAATGTGGCTTCTTTCATTAAAGAATTTGTAGTTCGCATTCCAGAAGATATGAACTACAAGGCTGGTGGCTATATTCAAATTGAAATTCCGCCCTGCGAAATAAAATATGCTGACATTGATATTACAGCGCACCCTGAAGAACACGAAACACCAGATAAGTTCAAAGCAGAGTGGGATAAGTTTAATTTATGGCCTTTGGTCATGAAAAACAACGAAAGTGTTGAACGTGCCTATTCCATGGCTTCGTATCCAGCTGAAGGACGCGATATCATGTTGAATGTACGTATTGCAACGCCACCTTGGGATCGAAATAAAAACGGTTGGATGGATGTAAATCCTGGGATTGCCTCCTCTTACATTTTTGCCCAAAAACCTGGAGATAAAGTTACCATTTCAGGGCCTTATGGCGAGTTCTTTATCAATGAGTCTGATGCCGAAATGCTATACGTTGGCGGTGGTGCTGGAATGGCACCTATGCGTTCTCACTTATATCACTTGTTTAAAACAGTTAAAACCGGTAGAAAAGTAACCTATTGGTATGGAGGCCGTTCTAAGAGAGAATTGTTCTATATTGAACACTTTAGAGCGTTGGAAAAAGACTTTCCTAACTTTAAATTTTACATGGCACTTTCTGAACCATTACCAGAAGATAACTGGAAAGTAAAAGAAAACATTGATGCACCAGGTGATGGATTTGTTGGTTTCATCCACAATTGTGTAATTGAAAACTACCTGAACCATCATGATGCCCCTGAAGATATTGAACTATACTTCTGTGGCCCGCCATTGATGAACAAAGCCGTTGAGAAAATGGGACAAGACTTTGGTATCCCAGATGAAAATATACGCTTCGATGATTTTGGAGGCTAATTCAGATTAAAACAAAAAACCGATTCGAAAGAATCGGTTTTTTTATACATATATCTGCTCGCATGTTTTTTCATACTGAAACAGCTTAGAACAATCCATGACGTTGGGCAATGTGTCCAGTTGGCACAATACTTCAATAACTGCAGAAAGACCGTCAAAAAGTCTGTTTTTATCCGTTGGATTTTCGGGTCTTTTGTGGTTGTGATGAAAGGGTAGTTGATACCCGCAGGCTTCTAGAAACGTTTTCTCGATAAGAAGTAATTCCGAAGGTTTGTAACCGTTAAACCGCCTTCCTAAAGATTCGTGTACTTGCCCTAAATAGTTCAGTTTTAAAGAACCGTGGTCGTCGGAAAGATGTTTCCAAAAATCCTTTCTATCCAAAATATTCCCTACGGCGCATTGTTGGCAACATTCGGGATGGAGCGTACTGTTGTGAAACGCTTGGTAGAGCTTGCTTATTGCTTGGTCTAATCTCTTAGGGATATTCACAATCTCTTTTTTCTTAAAGGTAAGAAATTTTTCTGAGAGGATTTTTGCTGATGTTTCTAAAGAGTTGAATCATTAATTATGCTTTTGGTTTTCTAATTTATTTAATTCCGTATCTATATCTTTAATCAAAGCATTTGCCCTTTTGTCTATTTTTTCCAGATTCCGATCAATAAACCAATAATATTGATTTTTTAAACTGCGCAAGAAATAGAGAAACTTCTTGTCGTGTTTCAATTCGTCATAATCATTAGGAATCATGTGTAGATTTGAATCACTGATATTTCCACTCTTTTCAGATTTCTCTGTGTAGCTTCCATTCCATAACGCATTAAATCTTGTATTGAAAATATTTTTACTTGCATCTTCAATAATTGAAAAATATGCCTGTATGTCAGATTTAAGGTAATTGTCCGAATAAGAATAATACCCCACAATTTCATATTGTAATTTTTCATTTGAAACAAGATTCAAATTGTATGATTTTAAAGTTTCAAATACTTCGTTGTTTGTTGAGAGCATCCAGGTTTGGGTAATGCGACCAAAATGGTTGGAAAGAGAGTCATTATAAGGCACGTCTTGTTCAATACTTGTTAGAAGAATATTGATCGATTTCCTAGTTAACTCATATTGCTTTCGCGTTCGATTTTCGTTCTCTAAATCTTCATTTAGTGTCCTCTTAAAACCTTTTAGAAACTGTATTTCTTCATTTTTTTGTTTTCGCTGTTCATTCCAATTATTCACTTGAAGTGCAATCAAAATTCCAATAACCACTAAGAAAATTTCTCCAATGGCGTACTTAAGATAATTGGAAGTTTTCCCATTATTGAGGATTGATTTTTTAAGGTTTCTAAAAAATTTAATCATTCTTTATCTTTCTTGTTGTTCCGTTTCATTTCAAAATATTTGCTTACCAATCTATAGCCCAAACGAGCAAATAGGATAACTGCAAAAACGATGATGATGTCTATACCATTCATTCGTAATCAGTTTTTGGTTTTGAAAGTCTGGTAATTTCTTTAAGGTAATGTTCCAAGCCATCTTCTCCCTGCATGGCATTCACAATGTTTTTATTGAAAAATTGTTTGCGAACCAACATGTTTATAAAAATAGTATCCATAAGAAGCTTTTTGTTTTTATCACTAGAGACATTTAAAAAATCTCCGTGTTTTATGACATAAGGCTCAATTTGGTTGGCCCAAAGCTCTCTGTCTATAGCCACGTCTTCGGAATAATCATAGAGAACATCTTTCCAAGAAACCAAGTACTTTCTCAACGTATCATTTCTAATCAAATTAATATCCCCGGTACTTATCAGTGATTCCACTACTCCATTAGATGGGTGGTAGGGATACCCGCCAAACATACCCGTAGCATTCCTTAAAACAGAATCTTTGGATTTGGGCAAATGTAGTTTTTTAATATTCCTAAAAACAATCTTACCGCTATTAAAAGTATTTAATTGGGCTTGTTTGATAGGGTAGAACTCTTCTAGATTTTTGCTGAAGTCTTTATGCAATTCTTTTAGGATGGCTTTTTCTTTGATTCTGTTTTTTCTGTTTTCATTCCAATTGTTGATTTGAAGAGCTATCAAAATCCCAATGACCACCAGGACTATTTCACCTATGGCATAGCGCATATAGCCAATGGCTTTGCCTTCGGTAGCGAGTTTTTTACGAATATTTCTAAAGAGCTTAATCATTATTTTTAGATTCTAGTTTTTCCAATAAAATCTGAGTTTTTTCTTTCTGAACATTTAAACGGTCAATATGAAGTATTGCTAAGATGTTTCTAAAATTGATACAGTTAATCATCTTTAACTCATTTTCAGGATTCTCAAGCTGCTTTTTGGTAATTTCTTTAAGCCTTGTTTCATTTAAATCCATTAGTGTAATATTATTTTTTGCTTTAAAATCTAAAATAGACGCTATGTCGGTTCCTATTTCGGATATTTTAAGTATTTCAGGTATAAATACAGCATCTGTAAATAAATTGTTGTTTTTATTGATTATGAGTTCTATTCGCTCCAATTCTTGATAGTAACTTATGATGTCATCTTTTAAATTGTCATTACCAATAATATCAATATTTCCAGATGATATTAGTTCAGTATAAGTAGGCGAATTTTTTATGAATGTTGTCCTTCCAGTAAGTATTCCAATACTTCTTGTAAAAACGCTATCTACCTTAAAACTTTGATTTTCTTTATAGTAAGTCATAATTGGTGTTGCTACATTATTGATGTAGGTTTCATAATCAATTTGAATTTCTATAGTTTTTAATTGCTCTTTTAAATCACGCTTTATATTGGTTAGATAAACATTTTCTTTTTGTTTTTTAATTCTATTTGAGTTCCAATTATTGATATTTAAAGCAATCAGAATCCCAATCACCACCAATACTATTTCTCCAACGGCATAGCGTAAATAAGCCGATGTTTTTCCTTCGGCAGCTAGCTTTCTACGGATATTTCTAAAAAGTTTAATCATTGGACAGCTCTTTATCTATTAAATTGAGGGTTTTATTGGTTTGGTCTGCCAATCCAAATTTCATCCAAATCTCATCGGCTATATTATATACATAGATTTTATCTAGCAGTAAATAGGTTTCGGGATCTTTTACGAGGGTTATTAAATTGGCATCGTTAAGTATAAAATCGGGGTGCTTTGGGATTGGCGAATGGAGTGCCAGATTACTAGGTACTTCAGGAACTAAGTATAAGCTATTCAATAGCCTATCAACCTTAAAGTCAAATCCTGAGTTTACAATTTCATTGCTAATATTATTGATGGATTTTCTAGAATCGGTATAATCTTTTAACATGGAAAGACTTTGTTTTAAACTGTCACTCAACAGTTCAAATTTCCCCGAATTGATTGCCCCTTCCCTTACGGAAGAAAGTAAAGACAATAATCTGGGGTATTCCATATTAGATAGGTAATACCTCAAACTATCTACTGGAAAACTGTCTTTTCCAATTGAATAGAGCAGCACTTTGTTGAAATTGGCGTTACTTTTATTCAGTTCTTTTAGGTAATCTTCTATATGTTCTTTATTGGTTGCTAATTCTTTTTTTATGGCCAACATAAGATGTTGTTTACTGTTTTCTTGTTTTCGGTTTTCATTCCAATTATTGATTTGCAGTGCAATGAGAATACCTATTACTACCAAGGCTATTTCGCCTATGGCATACTTAAGGTATTTACTGGTTTTACCCTCAGAGAGTAAATTTTGACGGATTTTTCTAAAGAGTTTGCTCATTTTTTAATTTTAAGACTAATACCATAAGTGAGTTTTCTCCAAAGCCATTCCATGGGGCCGTATTTAAAATAACGCAACCATGTTTTGCTGAAAATAATTTGTACCATGTATACGCCTAAGCCAATCATCATCACGTAGGTAAACCCAAACTTACCAGTGAGGTTAAAACCGAAGCCATAAAAAATAATAATGGAAATAACTGTTTGGAAAAGGTAATTGGATAAAGCCGTTTTCCCCACGGGTTTAAACCAGTTTAAAAATTTCACTTCTTTTTTAACCAATAAAGCAATACCGGCGGCGTATCCTAAAGCTAGAGGTACAGTACCTAATGCATAAGCGAGTGTGTGGAATAGATGTTGTGCGTCACTAGGTTCTGTATAAAATTCAATATACCCACGCAGGACATTGATTGGTAGGCCAACGAGTGTGCCAATTAAAAACATTTTTTTCAAGAAAGCTGTGTTGTCCAATAGGTTTTCCTTCATGATTTTTCTTCCAGCCCAAAGTCCCAATAAAAAGATGCCAAAAACCTTAAAGATCCTGCCTTCTTCCAAAATCATGGCTATCCTTAGAAAACCATTGCCCAAATTCATTTTAAAAAAATCCACAAGGTTGTCATTAACTAGATAGGCACCTATATCAGTTTGTAAATGACCTTCTTGTTCAATAACTGGCATACCAAAATGCTGATAAATGGCAGTGCTTTTCTGGAAGAAAAAACCAGGATAAAAATTCCCTGTATACTGCATAAAAGCCCAATTGACCAATGGAAATAGGATAAGAATAACCGCAGTGATCAACAGTGTTTTGCTGGATTTTTCTACAAACCATGTCAAGAAAAAACCAAGAAAGGCATAGAGGGTTAAAATATCTCCTGGCCATATTAAAAACATATGGATTAAACCAAACATAAGTAGCCAAAACATCCGTTTTCTAAAGAAAGGCGCAAATTTTTTGTGATGCGAGGTAAGGTTGTTGTATTGGATAAAGCAGCCTATTCCAAAGAGTAGTGAGAAGATAGAATAGAATTTCCCGTCAACCAGAACATAGTTCATGAAATCGAAAAAGGCGTCGGTAGGCAATACATATTTAGCGCCGTTAGCAGGCGGAAACCAAATTCCTGAAAAGAAAAGAATATTGGCCGAGTAAATGAACAGAATGGCCATACCGCGTAGAATATCCAGGTAATCTATCCGGTCATTCTTTTGGATGGGTTTAACAATGTCTTCTTGCATGGTGGTTGGTGTTTTTTGGTTGGTTTTAATTTTTCTAAAGAGTTTAGTCATCTTTCTCGGGAACTAAGGGGATACCGTGCATATTATGTATGATATAGTTGTAAAATGAAATGATTTGATGGTGCATATCTTTGAGTTCAAATAAATGATTTTCAAAAATTCTCCTTTTGGTTTGATCGTTCATGACTTCTAAAAACGCTTTGTAACCATCAGCCATTTCTGTGAGCTCTAAATCTTTTTGAAAATATTTATGGGATAAAATACCGTCATAGTACAGGCGCTTTTCAGTAACATACAGGGCGTCAATAAATTTTTGGAGCAAATTATTAAAATGGGTGTAATAAATATAGTAGTCGGAAATCTTGCCTTTAAGTTGTATATCCTCAATTTTGCTGAATTCCCCTGAGTTTATCAATTCATTGTAAACGCTTACATCTGGAAGGGAAGTTCGAAATTGCATGTTGGTTAAAGAAAATAAGTTGGTGCAAAAACTATATTCTTCCATAGACATTTCAGGTTTTAAATAGGCAATTAAACTATCTATTCTAACCATATTTTTCTGGTTATACTCTAGAGCCATTAAAAGGTTGATACTATCGTTATAAACCACTTGTCTAAGCTTTTTTATTTTTTCATTTCGTTGCTTTTTTTCTATATTATTTTGATTGCCATTATTGAGATTGATAGCAATCAAAATCCCAATCACCACCAAGACTATTTCACCTATGGCATATTTTAGATAAGCTGAAGTTTTTCCTTGGTTGATGAGTTTTTTACGTATGTTCCTAAATAGTTTGATCATAAACTAATTAATTTGGGATTCAATAGAATTAATAATTTCTTCAATTTTAGATCTTAAGGGCAAGTAATAAGACTGCTTTAAATTTTCGGAAGCTACAATAAATAGATAAAGCTGGCTTTCAAACTCTTCATTTTCAAGAAACTTAAAATCATTATTTGGAAATCGGCTAGGTTTTGCATTCAAAAGCGGATCTTTGATAAGATTGAGATGCCTCCTAAAATTACCCTCTCGTAAAAAAAATTCATGCCCTAAATCCCTTCTCTCCACAACATAATCTTCTTGTCTTTTAACCTTTTCTAAGGTCGATTGCCAATCTGATAAAGCCTCACGTAGCTTAGAGTCCTTCAAAACAGATAATTTTCCTGAATTAATAATCTCTTGAACTGTACCTTGTGTGGGTGAAAATCTGGGTTCAATTTTAAAGATGCCTACCAATAGTTGGGAGATTTCTTTTTCATCATATTTTGGAAGTGATGGTCCCGTATATTGCCCTAAGAGAATACTGTTTTTGATGTTGGAGTCATTTAGTGCCATAACATCGTCCAAGACATTTAAATTGGTTCTGAATTCTATCAATAAAGCTTTAAGCAACTGCTGCTCAACCAGGTTGTCTTTTCTCTGCTCATTCCAATTATTAATCTGAAGGGCAATCAATATACCAATGACTACTAGGACTATTTCACCAATGGCATATTTTAGATAAGCTGAAGTTTTTCCTTCTTTGAGAAATTTTTTGCGGATGTTTTTAAAGAGTTTGATCATTGTTTTTTAAGTTCTTCTTGTAATAGTCTGTTGAGGTCTTGTATAATATTTCCAAATTCCGAATATTGATCTATAAGTTCATTGTATAGATAGTATTGGTTGTCTACTATATTTTCAAATTTTCTTAATGCGAGAATGTTTCTGTTATCAATTGGCTCTAAGATGCTTGGGCCAATGATTTTTCCTTTTCTTGAAAAGGTATAGTCTATATTTCGCAAGGAAGTAAACTCGTATATTAATGGGACAAGATGCTTGTTGGATTCTTCATCTATAATTTTCTCACGTTCTTTTACTTTTTGCAATTTGGCAGGAAGAGTATAAATAATGTCTTTTAGACTGTCGTTTTTAAAGTTGGCAACTTGCCCTGTTGATAAGGCTTCATCAAGAACAGAAGAATTAAAGTCCAGTGAAGGAGACGCAAGTATTTTGAATACAAGACTGTCCAATGTTCTTCTTGCAACTTGATTAGTGTCAAGGCCAATCAGGTGGAGTATGTTTAAGGCACTGCTTCTGGAAGTTTCGGCAATAAGGCTATCTGTACGTAGCGTAACCAAATTCCGCTGGGTTTCTTCCAGTAAGCGCTTACTTAAAAGCAGCTCGTTGGTATTCTGAATACGGTTGCTATTCCAATTATTGATTTGCAGGGCAATCAAAATCCCAATCACCACCAAGACTATTTCGCCTATGGCATATTTTAAATAGTTGGTAGCCTTCCCCTCGCGAAGAAGTTTTTTTCTAATATTTCTGAAGAGTTTAATCATAATTAACTCAATAAAGTATTAGCAGAATCTAATTTTGGGTCAGGCTTGCTTTCAATACTCCTGCCAACTGTTGATAATTCTTTAGTAACTGAAGTGGGTGTAGTGGGCTGTACTTCTGATGGTTTAACTTCTTGAGATCTTACGGTGCTGTAATAGTTCCATATAAAGTAACCAACAAAAACAAAAAGCGCTACCAATAGGACTTTGTTAAGCAAGACAATTCTCTTACGACTCGAATAAATAGCAAAAATGATGGACAGAACCAATGCTATAAAGGCAGTTACGGCACCATAACCTAGAACAATGGCCGCTCCGGCAAGCATTTGATCTTTTCCGGCATCCACGAAATTCGCATAGAAAATACCGACAAAAAAGAAAACCAACAAAGTGAGCAAATAGAGTAAAAAACTATAAGGTCTGAGCACGTTTTTCATCTAATACAGAATTTGCTTTTCAACAGTTTCACCTTCTTTCACAATAATGCTGAAAGTTTCTGAATGCCCCGAATGTTTTCCAAGAGTTACAACCTTGACATCATAAGTGCCGGGATTAAGTATAAATGACTTGGGATTGCTAGTATCTGAAGTATACGTTCGAGCAGCAGCCACATTTTTCCCTGTTGTTTTTTCAAAGAAATTAACAGTGGAATCAATCAATTCACCACCAGAGGTTTTAACACCAATCAGGGCAATCCCACTTTTGAAATTGTAACGTATGGTACTAGTTTCGTTTGCTTTGACCTCAATGTTCTCTATTTTGAAATTGGTTTCTATACCTTCAATTTTTAAAGCTTGAATAAGCACATCGTACATGCCAGGATTGATTTCAAGATCCTGGGCTCTTCCATAGGTTCTAACCCCAGAGATGGATTTTGTAGTGCCAGCTTTTAAAACCTTTACCGTAGCATCCCAGCCCTCACCATTGTTAAGAGTTGTTACATTTATTTTTCCGCTATCAAAACTCACTGTTTGATGCCCCATTTGTCCATTCACACTTTCTATTGGGAGCATTATTGCATTGATGTCTGTATTCTCCAAGGGTTTTACTTCAAGAACATATTTTCCCGGTGGAAGATAGATGAATGCTGTATCCCTATAACTTCTCACGGCGTTCAATGCTTCTTGGGTCTCAGCTTTGAAAGGTTTGAACCAAGCATCTAGTGGTTGGCCATTTTTTACAGCATAGACAGAAAAATTGGGTTTAGGATCATCTACAGTCTGTGCAGTAGCTTCCGTTAATACATCACCTAAACCGCCAGCATTGCTCGCATCATAATAATTTCCTCCACCCATTTTGGCAGCACATTTTAATTGCTCGGTTTCGCCCTCTTTAAGCCCAAAACCTACAATGTGTAATTTAAAGTCAATACCTGCAGCTTTGGCATCAGCTATCACTTTGCAAACATCGCCATCACATGATTCAATACCATCGGTTATTAAGATAATGGTTGCTTTGGTCTTGCTTTCCTTTAGAGAATTGATAGCGAGCATGGCAGAATAAGCCAAAGGTGTTTTCCCCAGAGGATTAATGTCCTTTAAGGCTTTAATGGGCAACGCTTTTGAAGAGTTGGAAATGTCCACCAAAAACTCAACATCGCGACAATCGCTTTTATTTCTATGGCCATAGGCCATTAAGCCAATGTTTTGATTTGTTGGGAGCTTTGAAATTGAAGTAGAAAGAACTTCTGAAGCAATGTCTTTTTTGGTTTTGCCATCCAATTGCCCCCACATAGAGCCACTCGCATCGTAAATAAATAAAATGGGAGAAGGAGTTTGTTCTTGTGAATTAATTAAGGTTATAGATAAAAACAGGGTAATCAGTACTAGTGATTTTCTCATAAAACTCAATTTTAGCAGGTGTTTAGCAAAATTTACTTTTTTGCAATTGCTCAAAAGGCTTTTGAGTAGATGAAGTATGCTGGTTGGCTTGGGTTGGTTCTAATTATCTGTAAATGAAACACTAAAAATGTTACAACATCAATTAAAAATAATCAAAATTCCCAAACTAATACCATTCTTTTCTCGAAAACCCTTTAACCTTTAAGTTTTTCGGAATAGTTTTAGTATTAACAAGTCTGGAGTTTCTCTATAGGCATACTCTGGAATTGCCTAGAATATTGACTTAATATGGCGCAAACAATCTATTTTCTGATACCTTTGCGCTATGGGAAAACCACTAACAGAGCAAGAACTTCATAACTTAGCCATGAATCACGTGGGAAGGGATTTGGAACAGCGTGGTTTTGAGTTTATTGCGATAAACAGTAAACTGAAAAAGCACCCACAATTTGTGTGTATCGATAAGAACAGTCAGTACTATTTTGTGATTGTCAGAGCGGTCATGCTACCCGAAAACCCAAACAATTATGATGTGGTTTGGATGGAAACCTTTAAAAAACATGCTAGGGAGCATGAAGCCAAGGTGTTATATGCAGGTGTTGGCCTAAGTAATCCCAATGGCGAAGACTTGCCGCTCTATTTAAATGAAGAATATTTAATGGAATACAATGGTATTCAAGTGATAGAAACCAATTTCAATTGAACTATGGAATATAGAATCAAGTTCTTGGGTCAGGTTAAACGCAGTCGAAACCTTATAGGATTGTTTGTTTTATTTCTTATTTATGCTTGTCAGCAGGAACCCAAAAACACCCACCTTTCAGGAGAGGTTTTCGGAACTACTTATTCCATTCAGTATTTTTCAGAGACCAATAAAGATTACCAGCAGCAATTTGACAGTTTGTTTTCCCTAATAAACGAGTCCATGTCTACCTATATGCCAAACTCTAAAATTTCCAGAATAAACAAAGGCGACACCATTTCCGTTGATGACCATTTCATAGCTGTTTTCAATGCTTCCAAACGTATTTACCGTGAAACTGAAGGGGCTTTTGATCCTACCATTGGGGCGGTTGTAAATGCCTGGGATTTTGGGCCTGGAGGAAAAATTGTGGGGCTGGACAGTTTGAAAGTAGACAGCCTCATGAAAGAAGTTGGATTCAATAAGATGGGAATTGTGGATCATAAAATAAGGAAAACCTCCAAAGGGATTTTAGATTTCAATGCGATTGCTAAGGGGTATGGCGTAGATGTTATTGGCAGATTTTTGGAATCAAAGAACATAGAAAATTATCTTGTTGAGATAGGTGGTGAAATACGCTGTAAAGGACTTAATGTTGAAAAAGAAAAACTATGGAAAGTAGGTGTTGAAATGCCTCATTTTGATGGGACACAATCCATCATGAAAGCCATTTCCATCACCAACGCTTCCATGGCTACTTCGGGTACTTATAGAAAGTTTAAAATAGATGAAAGCGGGAATCGGTATTCCCATATCATTGACACGAAAACGGGGTATCCCAGTAAAACCAATTTATTGAGTATTTCTGTTATTGCCGAAGATTGTGCCATAGCCGATGGTTATGCTACAGCTTTCAAGGCCATGGGCGTTGAAAAAGTAGAACGTTTTTTGGAAAAACATCCTGAATTGAAGGTTTTTTTGATCTATGAAAATGACCAAGGAGATCTGGAAACCAAGGCTTTAAATGATTTCCCCGAAAATTAGTCTGAAAAAGTAGAAAATAAATTGTGACCAACCAGAAAATAAGGTGTCATAATAATGCTATTAATCGAAATTTTAACACTTAAAAGTTGGGTGTCCATTTGGCCCCAACTTTTTTGTTATTTCCTTACTAGGGGAATAATTTCCCCTTTGGCCAAGGCGTATCTTTTTATCTCGATTTCAGAAAAGGTTGAGGTGTAATCCACTTCTTCAACCTTAAAACCAACAGAGCGCAGTTTGTCAAAATAATCCTTGCCATAAATTCTTACGTGATCGTATTGCCCAAAGATTTTGGTACGTTCCTTTTTATCGGTGATAGAGCTGTCCTCATAAGTAGTCTCCCTATTTAAATCTTGTGGGATTTGAAAAATACCCCAACCCTTTGGTTTCATAATTCGGTAGAGTTCCTGCATGGCTTTGGTATCGTCTGGGATGTGTTCCAGAACATGATTGCATAAGATTACATCATACGTATTATCATCAAAAGGCAAGGCACAAATATCGGCCTTAACATCGGCCAGTGGCGAATTAAGGTCTGTGGTTGTATAGTCTAATTTTTTTAGATTTCTGAAACGCTTATAGAAGGCTTGCTCGGGAGCAAAATGCAGCACTTTTAAGGGAGCCGAGAAGAAGTTGGTTTCGTTTTTTAGATACAGCCACAGCAATCTATGTCGCTCCAAACTTAAAGTAGAAGGAGAGAGTACATTTTTTCGTTGGGTCACATAGCCATAATCCAAAAACGACCTAAAGCTTTTTCCATCAATGGGGTCGGTAAACGTATTTCCTTTTAGAAAAAAAACCAAAATTGGCCGCGCCCAGTAACTCAGCCTAATTAGAATAGGTCTTGGGATAAGATTAAGGAGTATTTTAAAGAGTTTTTTCAAGGATTAAAGTACTAATTCCTTTTGCCTGAACTCATTTTCCTCATCACTTTTTATTCCCAAGGCCTCATAAACATAAGCAAAGGTTGAAAGTATTTCAGGCCTGCCGTTCACCAAAGCCACATCGTGCTCAAAATGGGCACTTGGTTTGCCATCAAGGGTTACAATGGTCCAACCGTCACTCAATTGTTTGATTCGGTGTGTGCCCATATTAATCATGGGTTCAATGGCTACCACTTGGCCTTCAACAAACTTTTTGCCTCGGCCACGTTTTCCATAGTTGGGCATTTCAGGATCTTCGTGCATTTTTCTTCCCAAGCCATGGCCAACCAATTCACGTACTACGCCATAGCCTTGGTCTTCACAATATTTCTGAATGGCATAGCCTACATCACCCACACGGTTTCCTGCCTTAAACTCACGAATGCCTATGTACAAAGACTCTTTAGTGATTTGAAGCAATTTTTTGGTTTCGGGCGCCACTTCACCTATTTCAAACGTATAAGCGTGATCGCCATAAAATTCATTCATCAAAGCGCCGCAGTCTATAGAAACTATGTCGCCTTCTTCCAATGGTATGTCTGTGGGAAGACCATGTACAACGGCTTCGTTAACACTGCATAACAGCGTAGACGGACAATCGTAAAGACCTAAAAATCCGGGAATAGCTCCTTGGTCACGGATAAACTCTTCGGCCATCTTGTCCAGTTGCTTGGTGGTAACTCCGGGTTTTACTTCTTTGGCAAGCATCCCTAAAGTTTTTGACACCACTAGGGCACTTTGCCGCATCAATTCAATTTCTTCTAACGTTTTGGTAATAATCATCTTTTGAAAATATGGGCAAAGATACTTAATTTTAGAAGAAGAAAATTTTTCAATATATATGATAATTGACAGGTATTTAGAATAAATATGTGCCTAAATTTGTAGTTGAAAGTGAATTATGAATTATTAATAATATAGAAAATGTATACGCCAGTAAGTGCTGAAGAAGCAGTAAAAGCTATTAAATCGAACGACAGAGTCTATGTACAGGCTGCGGCCGCTGTACCTCAAGTGTTAATCAATGCAATGACGGCCAGACATGAAGAATTAAGGAATGTGGAAGTTTGCCACCTTCATATTGAAGGAGAAGCGCCCTACGCCAATCCTGAGCTTAGAGACAGCTTTCATGTGAACTCCTTCTTCATAGGGAAAAATGTTAGGCATACCCTAAAAGCGGGAAATGGGTCTTATACGCCTGTTTTTTTAAGTGAGTTGCCCTTACTTTTTAAAAGAAATATTTTAAAAATAGATGTGGCTCTTATTCATGTGTCTGTGCCTGATAGACATGGCTATTGTTCTTTAGGGGTATCGGTAGAAGCTACTTTGGCAGCTATTGACAATGCCAAATATGTGATTGCTCAAATCAACAAACAAATGCCTCGTACGCATGGTGCAGGGATTATCCATATTTCGGAGATTGATGCTTTTGTTGAATGTGATGAGCCATTACCAGCCCATGATGCGGGAATCCCTGATGCCATTGAAACCGAAATTGGAGCTCATGTTGCGGGGTTAATTGAAGATAGAAGCACGCTTCAAATGGGCATAGGCAGTATTCCCAATGCGGTTCTTACTAAATTGACCAATCATAAAGATTTAGGCCTCCATACCGAAATGTTTTCTGATGGTGTTATAGACCTGATTCTTAACAACGTGATAACCTCAAACTACAAAGCCATTAATAGAGGTAGAGCGTTAGCAACTTTTTTGGTTGGTTCCAAGCGATTGTATGATTTTGTAGATGATAATCCATTTGTTGAAATGCGCGCTTCGGATTATGTCAATAATGTATCGGTGGTAAAACAAAACCCTAGAATGGTGGCCATTAACTCGGCTATTGAAATTGATTTAAGTGGCCAAGTTTGTGCCGATTCCATAGGGCTTTCCATGTATTCTGGTGTTGGAGGGCAAATGGACTTTATTAGAGGGGCTTCCTTGAGTGAAGGAGGAAAAGCCATTATTGCATTGCCTTCCACAACAAGGAGAGGTGTGAGCAGAATTGTACCCGCTTTAAATAGAGGAGCAGGTGTTGTAACAACCAGGGCACACGTTCATTATGTTGTGACTGAGTATGGTGTGGCCGATTTATACGGAAAAACTATAAAACAAAGAGTAAAAGCGCTATTGAGCATAGCCCATCCAGATCATAGAGAAGCAATAGATAAAAGCTATTTTGAGTTGATCAAAGGGTAGCTATTTCCTGAAAAAGGAGAAAAAGCTTTTCTTTTTAGTGGTTTTGGTAGGTAACTCATCGGAGTTGGAAAGACTTTGGTAAATTTCGCCCCAGCCCACAAAACCCCCTATGTTTCTGTCGTCAATAAAAATGTCGGCGTGTATTTTTCGGCTCTTGGAGTAATCAAATTGTTCTTCAGGGAAACTTTTGTTAACGGCATAGAATTCTATGCCGTTTTGCTTGCAAAAATCGACCGCTTCTTTTAGCCTAATATCGCTCCTGTAGGTCCAAAGAATAAGCCTGTGCCCATCGTTTTGAAGACGTTTCAAAGTTTCAAAAGCAAACATTTTAGGCTTGCCTATCTTGGGATAGGAATCCTCTACAATGGTGCCGTCAAAATCTATGGCTATGACTAGTTT
>JAGQZG010000138.1 GCA_020435705.1 Mangrovimonas sp. | reverse complement strand
CTGTTAAGGAAAGGCTGTTTCCTGACTTCTCAGGAAGCATTAAAAGTCTTGGTGGTTGGGGTGGCGATTTTATTCTAGTGGCCAGCAAAGACCATCCGAAGGCCTATTTTAAGAGCAAGGGTTTTGAAACCATTATCCCCTATGCAGAAATGACATTAAACTAAAAAAGGCTTCCTATTTGGAAGCCTTTTCTTTTATATATCCAATAACTATTGGACGGTTTTTGCTCTGTTATCTTCAATATCAGCAGCTTTTTCCAAAGCTGAATAAAGTTTTGTGCTTACAGTATTGGCACGTTGTTGCTCTATTTGGTTAGCAAATGATTGATAATTATCCAATTGAACCGCTGGTTCGGCTTTGGTTACTTCAATCATATAAACACCTCTTTCACCCACAAGCAATCCTGAAGTCTCCCCTTCATTCAATGCAAAGGCGGCTCCTACAATATAAGGTTCTTTACCTGCACCCGAAATGGTTGGACTTTCCATGGTTAAGCCTGTAGCTGATCTAGCGGACGTATTTTCAGCAGACGCTAAATCGTCAATGGTTTTTGCAGAAATTCTATTCTTGATCATAGTGGCCTTTTTCTCTTTCCTAAGAATCGCCGACACCGGAACAGACGCTTCATCAGTACTCATTAAGCCTTTTTCATTTTTGGCCGTTACCTGAGCAATGATATACCCAGTGGAAACATCAAAACGTTTAATATCACCTACCGAAGTATCGTCCTTGAATGCCCATTGTACAATTTGTCTTTGGTTTCCGGCACCAGGAATATTTTCATCCAAAGCTTTGATTTGATTCACCGGTCTAACCACATAATTGCTGTCTTTGGCGACTTGGTCGAAGTCTCCATTAGAAACGGCAAACTCAAAACTTGAGGCATCACGGAAAATTTTCTTTTCGGTTTGCTCAGAGGCTACTATCTTTCTCACAATAGTTCCCACTTTCACAGCTCTTTGAACGTTCTTTTGTCCTTCTATTTCAATAATATGGAAGCCATAAACTGTTTCAACAACTCCCATATCGCCTACTTTACCTTCAAAAGTGAAATCTCTAAACTCAGGCACCATTTGGTTGTAAGGATACCAGTCGTATTGCCCTCCTTTTTCAATACTTCCTTGATCTGACGAATAATCAGTTACGAATTGAGCAAATTTAGATTTATCATTCTTCAAGACACCCAATAAACTATCGGCAAAAACTTTCGCTTGTTCTTTGGTTTTGGCAACCTCTTGACCCGATCCAGCAGCACCCAAATAAGGTATAAGGATATGTCTGGCTTTCACAGAATCCGGAAGCATTTTCTCTTCTATCAATTTGGTCAACTTATAAACGTCTCCATCTTTGTAAGGCCCATAAATTTCTCCAACATTAAGAGCGTAGATACTATCAGGAACCGCAGTTTTGAACACAAAACGGTCATCAAACTTAACATCGGAATTTGAATTAATGAAGATAGCATCATCCTTGGTGTTTTTAAAACCTAACACCGTATCGGTTGTTTTGGTGGTTTCATTATAAACAGGTTTGTCATTGATAAGACTGGCCAATTTACTTTCAATCTCTTGCTCGTCTGCTTTAGAAGCCACATTTTTAAACTCAACATACTTGATGTTTCTTGATTCTTCAACTTGATAGTTGTCGGCATGTTTTTTAACATAGTCGGCAATTTCAGATTTTGAAACAGCAACTGTACTATCCGGAATGGAAGAAAATGGAACTTGTACATAACGAATATCTCTCTTGGCTGTAGCCAGCTCGTTTTTGAATTTACCATCAAACTGAGTTCCATAAGCTGCCGCTTTAACTAAGTTGAAATAATCCTGCTGAAGGCTTGAAACAGAAACTCTATCTTCATAATCTTTCCAAGAAGCATAATCTATTGGCTGCCCACCCAAGTATCCATAATTAGGGCTAATTTCTTTAAGGTTGGCAATGAACTCGTTTAGTTTGTTTTCATCAAAAATACCATCTTCGTTTTGGAATTCTGGCATTTGCGCCAATGCACTTTTAAGAACATCTCTCATTTGATCTCTCTCAACCGATAGCCCTAACGCCTCATATTGCTTACCTAAAACAATTTTTCTCACCTCTTGGTTATAGATGCTGTTCATGATTTGGGTACTGGTGGCATTTGGATTGTTCCTTTGAGCCGCCTGAACCTTTTTCAAAAAGTCCTCTCTACCTATCTCTTCACCTGCTACGGTTGCCACAACATTCTGAGACTTTGAGCTAAACGCATTATTCTTGGTAATCAAGTCCGATAATACAAAAGCGAACAAAGCCATCGCAATAACGATAATCAAAACCAGCGAACGTTGTCTAATTTTATTTAAAACTGCCATTTGTGTTTATGAATTTTTTTAAAAATATAGTGCGCGAAAATACCACTTTCTTAGAAATAATAAAAGAAGTAATCTATTAAAATACTGTTTGTTTGACCATTTAATCCTTTTCAAGGATTTTAAGCTCGACCAGATCAATTTTAGTATTGGAAACTTCTTTAATGGTAAATTGGAAATTATCTATCTGGACCACTTCATCTGTAGCTGGAATTTCTTCGGTGTGAGACACTATCAATCCGCCCAGTGTTTCGTAATTTTCACTTTCCGTAAGATTGAGTTTGTACGTTTCATTAATATAATCTACTTCCAATCTTGCCGAAAACCTGTAACTGTTCTCAGTTAACTGTTCCTCTACCAAGTCGTCTGAATCGTGTTCGTCTTCAATTTCACCTACCAATTCCTCAACAATATCCTCCACGGTCAAAACCCCTGAAGTCCCACCGTATTCATCTAACACCACGGCCATGCTCTTGCGTTTTTTGATCAACACGTTCAAGATATCTTTAACCAGCATAGTTTCTGGCACAAATTCAACAGGCATTAAAGCCATCTTGATGGTTTTGGGTTTTTTGAAAAGTTCAAAAGAGTGCACATAGCCCACAATATCGTCAATAGATTCGTTGTAAACCAATATTTTGGAATACCCCGTATCAGTAAATAGCTGACTTAAGGTTTTAACGGATTCGTTGATTTCCACAGCTTCAATCTCGGTTCTTGGAATCATCACTTCCCGGGCTTTCACTTCAGAAAACTCAAGGGCGTTTTGGAAAATTTGAATTTCGGTATCCACCTGATCATCTTTTTCAACCGATTCCATTTGCTCACTGATATAATTTCCCAATTCCACCTTGGTAAACGCCAGTTGAATCTGATCGCCTTCGGTTTTAAAGAAGGTTTTTAAAATCAAATCGGAAATCCAAATCACAAAGTTGGAAACCCACGAAAACAATACATAGAAAAAATAAGCCGGTACGGCAAAAATCTTGATAAAGGTATTGGCATAAATCTGAAAAAACACCTTTGGCAAAAACTCGGCCGTAATTAAGATAATAAGTGTTGAAATAACGGTTTGGGTGAGCAAGGTCAAATCTGTAAAGAGGTAATTGACTAGTTGACTGCTGCTGGGCAATTTGGATTGAAACCACGCCGTGAGCAAATCGCCCATAAAAAACCCGTAAACCACCAAAGCTATGTTATTGCCTATAAGCATGGTTGTGATAAACTTAGACGGTTTGGCCGTGAGCTTTGTGAGCACGCCAGCTAGGAAGCCTCCCTGTTTTTTTTCAATCTCAATATGGATTTTATTGGACGACACATAGGCTATTTCCATCCCTGAAAAGAAGGCGGAAAGCAGGAGCATTAAAATAATTATTAAAACCTCTACGCTCATTTTTGGGAATGGTTGTTCTCTTCAAAACGCTTATTGAACTTTCTGCGGAAGAAAAACATGAATACGGCCAAGGCCGCCAAACCTAAAGAGGCATATGGCCTGTAGCCATCGGCATTCCAATTGGAAATAGCATCATAGACAAACAACGCTGCAAAAATTAAATAGGCGTATTGGAAAAACTTAAAGATTTTCATCTGAACAAATACTTTTTAAAGCTGTAAAGATACTAAAAAGTTGGGCTATTCGTCTAGGGTAAAGCTGCCATCTATCTCCAAGACTTCGGCATTCGTAAATTTGGAATTGGAATCAAACCCTTTGCCATTAATGAGATCCTGCTTGGTTTTAAAAGTCACGGGCTTATTGGTGAAAAGCCATTCCTTTTCTTGATCGTAGAAGAGTTGTTCGGCAAAAAGAGTATCTTGCTCGGCCGTATTTAGCACAACATTCCCTTGCATATCAATAATACCTGTTTTGTTGTATACAATGGCATAGTCGGCCACCACTGTACTTTTTTTGTTTTCCTCATCATAGATATCCAAATGGGCGCCTTCAGGAAATTCTATAAAATTGAATTCCCTATTTGAAAAGTCCAGCATTTTGGGGCTGATAAGGTTAGCTGTCATTCTGCCGGAATCGGTATATTTTAAGTTGAAGTTTTCAGCAACACCAATAGGTTCATTTTCAGAGAGCCCTATTTTTTGCACTTCAGATAAATTGTTTTGACAAGAAAAAAGCACAGTTGCAGCAATAACCGCAACTGTGCTTTTTACAGTATAACAATTTAGAATTTTCATTATATGCTTGGCACTGTCACTGATCTGTTGATCCAACAACCAACGCTAATTGTTTGCCCAGCATTTCCTTGTGTGAAAATGTCAGACTTAGACGGCGCTTTGGCTCTCCAGCTCTCGGCAGATTGCTGTGCGTGGCTTCTAATAGTTGGATCTACTCTGGCTGCTTTATCAGCTTCAGCCGCTGCTAACCAGTATACCGCTCTTTTGTTGAACACGGAGTCACCACAATCGTTGGCACTGTTGGCATACATAGTTCCTATAGCCAAGTATGGTCTACCATTGGAAGGATTCAACTTGATAGATTCCATGTAATAGTTTCTAGCTTCAGCATATCTTCCTTTGTTTTTAAGGATGTGACCAATTTTCTCAGCCAATTTTCCTTTTTTGTATGAATCTGTTTCCAAGTCGGAAGATTGTCTGAAATACCCTAAAGCTTCATTGGTTTTTCCTTGTTTCAACAACAACATGGCTACGTAGTATTTGGTATCAGCCGATGGCGATGTTTGGTCGTAAGCTTTTACTAAATCAATGAACAAAGGATCGTCAGTACAATCTTTATCGGCCATTCTGCTCACGGCGCGTTTTAACCACACTGCATCGTTCTTTTTAGCCTCAAAGTCTTTCTTGTAAAGCGGGATTAACACTTCACAGTTGGCTCTTTGACCCAGTTTGGTGTTGATACTACCTGTTACCTTATCGAAGGCGTCCAAGATTTTCTCAAGATATTCTTTTCTGCTAGACTCTTTTTTAGTAAGCGTTTGTCCGGCGTCTTCTTTCTCAACGAACTTGTTTAATTCTTCGGCAGCATTTTTCACTTCCTCATCAATCTTTTCCATAACATCATCATACTTATCAAATAAATCTTGCGCTGGCTTTTTACCTGCATCAAACAAGTCTACAACTAATGAGAAATAAGTGTACAATGCCGAAGGACTGGTAAAGTCTTTTCTGTAGCTTTTAAATACATTATCATAACCGTTGTAGAGTTGCTCGTCAGACAAACCTAATTCAGTTCTGTATTTGTATTTAGTAGAAATGATGTCCATTTCTGTATCACCTTTTCCATATTTATCGGGATAATCTGTTGCACCTTCACCGTATAATTTAATCAAATCATTAATAAAAGCTACTTGTTCAGTACCTGAGGTTTTTTCTATTTTGTACTTAAGGATTTTTTCACCATCAACAATCACGGCTCTATTAAAGCCTTTACAGTTTTGTCTAAACCACATCCAAGGCTCATAGGCTGCATCAAAGTTTTCTGCTTTCACATACTCGTGAAAAATGGATAGCTTGGTCATGCACTCTTCATTTTGCGCATGGGAAATACTTGTAGTTAGCCCCAAAAATGCCACCAACACAGCTAAAGTAGTTCTCGTTTTCATAATTCTAAATTTATTTCTGTTAGTCATACTTTCTTTTTCTAAACCACCTATCGTTCAAAGATAAGCTAATCATCACATTAAAATAGTTTTCTTGAACTAAATTATCCTGGGTAGTTCCTCTTTTTCCAAATTCAAATCCAACATTTGTGTTGGAGAGTCCATTACCCATTGGTAACCCAAGTCCAAAAGACATGCCAAACTCATTTATAGTGTGATTATTTATAGACAATCCTGTATTTTCAAAACGGAATCCAGCACGGTAAACTATTCTTTTCCAGTAACTTGTAAATGAGTTGTATTCAGGAATAAAAAATCCACCAACAGAGAAAATCGAGCCATCCACATAGTTTCCACTATCTACCGAATCGTACAATTCATTTCGGAAATTACTGGTTTTTATAGCTGTATATTCAATCCCAGCGAACCATTTGGTACGTTCTCCCAAACCAGCACCTATGGAAAACTTAGACGGAATGACCAACTTAGATTCTTTTAAATCTCCTAAATCTTGCTCAATGGTATTCTGTACACTTTCAAATCCAGTAATAGTACTGATTGTAATGGTAGATAGAGATTGTTCGTTACTGGAATTAATCTTACTTTGTGGAGCATACGTTATACCAGAAGATAGTTCCAGTTTATCCGTTACTTTGGCCTTGTAAAGCAATCCGAAGTTAAGATTAAACCCGCTTAAATCTGAACGGTTATTCATTCGGGTTTGGTACTGAACAATATCACCATTGGTGTATTGGAAAGCAATATTACTGTTTTTGATGTTTCCAAAATTATAGCTACCATCAACCCCAAAACTCAACGATTTGGTAATTTGGTAACCAGCAGAAAAATAGGCTCTGTTAAGTCCGCCTTCACCTTTAAATCTGTTAAGCAATAGCTCACCACTACCATCATATTTTTCCAATTGGTATCCTACTGAAGAATAGGGCACCAAG
>JAGQZG010000137.1 GCA_020435705.1 Mangrovimonas sp. | reverse complement strand
TGATGAGCTTAAGTTTATCATTAAGTTTGGTTGTATCTACAGGATAAGACTCAATCACTTCCAGAGGGCTGAATTGTTGTGCTTGTGGAAATACGACAATCTTGGTAGAGTCCGTTTCAACTTCCAACTTATAGGTAATTTGCTCACCTATCTTGATTTTTGTGGTATCAACCGAAGATGTGACCTGGGCCGAAGAAACTAAAGACAATAGAAAAAAGAAAAGGAAGGCCCAAACAACCTTACTTCTATTCTGAAATTCTTTTATGTATCTAATTCTATAATCCATCAATCAACAATCGTAATTCGTGTTTTAGTTTAGCCTCTTCGTTTAAAATAGCCTAAAAGTTTTTTCACATAGCTTTCGTCCACTCGGCAATCAATTGTTCCAGCGCCAGATTTGGTAAAGCTCTCTTTGAAATAATTTACTTTATCCCTGTAATATTGGGCATAATTGTTTCTCACGGTTTTTGAAGCCGTGTTCACCAGCATCAACTCACCGGTTTCATCATCCTGCATTTGTACAATTCCAAGGTTTGGAATGGCTTCTTCGTGCCTATCATAAACCCTAATTCCGGTCATGTCATGCCTTCCAGATGCAATTTTGAGTGTGTGTTGATAGTCCTCAGAAATGAAATCGGAAAGCACAAACACAATGGCCTTCTTTTTCATGACATTGGAAAGGAACTTCAAGGCTTCGGCAAAATTGGTTTTCTTGCTCTTGGGTTCAAATTCTATCAATTCCCTAATAATCCTAAGCACGTGGGAGCGGCCTTTTTTGGGCGGAATGTAAAGCTCTATTTCATCTGAAAATAAAATCAGGCCTATTTTATCGTTGTTCTGCGTTGCTGAAAATGCCAAAGTTGCAGCAATTTCAGTAACAATTTCATTTTTAAACTGAAGATCCGTTCCAAAAATCTCCGACCCTGAAACATCTACCAGCAACATCATAGTCAATTCGCGTTCTTCTTCAAACACTTTTACGAAAGGCTCGTTGTAACGTGCCGTCACGTTCCAGTCAATATTTCGAACATCGTCTCCAAATTGGTACTGGCGTACTTCAGAAAAAGTCATACCTCTTCCTTTAAAGGTAGAATGGTATTCTCCTCCAAAAATATGATCGGACAAGCGTCGTGTCTTGATCTCTATTTTCCGAACTTTCTTTAGTAATTCTTTAGTATCCATCTTCCAATTTTCGATTGTAGATTTTTGATTTACGATTTAAACATCGTCATTCTTATTTCTAAAATCTAAAATCTATGGTACTTCAATTTCGTTTACAATCTTATTGATTAAGTCTTCAGAAGTGACGTTTTCGGCTTCAGCTTCATAAGTAATTCCAATTCTGTGGCGTAAAACATCATGTACTACCGCCCGAACATCTTCAGGAATCACATACCCTCTTCTTTTTATGAAAGCATAGCATTTAGCCGCATTGGCCAAATTGATGCTACCACGGGGAGAAGCCCCAAAAGAAATAAGGGGTTTTAAGCTGCTCAATCCGTATTTTTCCGGATAACGCGTTGCAAAAACGATATCCAATATATATTTTTCAATTTTCTCATCCATGTAAACTTCTCTCACCGCCGCCTGTGCTCTCAATATTTGTTCCAAGCTTACCACTGGATTCACCTTTTCAAAATCGCCTTTCAGGTTGCTTCTAATGATGAGTTGTTCTTCATCAATTTTTGGATAATCAATGATTGTTTTCAACATGAAACGGTCTACTTGAGCTTCCGGTAGCGGATAGGTTCCTTCTTGTTCTACCGGGTTTTGGGTAGCCATAACCAAGAAAGGCTTGTCCAGTTTAAATGTTTCATCGCCAATGGTTACCTGCTTTTCCTGCATGGCTTCCAGTAAAGCCGATTGTACTTTGGCGGGAGCGCGGTTAATCTCATCGGCAAGGACAAAGTTGGCAAAAATAGGGCCTTTTTTGATGGAGAAATCATTTTGCTTGATGTTGTAAATGAGGGTTCCAATAACATCTGCGGGTAATAAATCCGGTGTAAATTGAATTCGGCTAAACGACCCGTGAACCGCTTGAGAAAGCGTGTTGATGGCCAAGGTTTTAGCCAACCCAGGAACACCTTCCAACAAAATGTGGCCTTGACCAAGTAATCCAATCAGTAGGCGTTCAACCATGTGTTTTTGCCCAACGATTACCTTATTCATCTCTAGGGTAAGCAAATCTACAAAAGCACTTTCCCTTTCAATTTTTTCATTAATCGACTTGATATCAATGGTGCTTGTATCTTCCATTATGTCTATATTTTTTGAGGCCTGAAGATAGGCTTGTTTTTTAAGCACTGCAAATTGTTAAAATTTTTCTTGTACCGCTGTTAACAATTGGTTAAAAATAAAATGGGCAAAAACAAATGCTTTTGCCCATTTCAAATAGGAAATTAACTCGTACAGTTTTAATTATCCTTATTGTTGATACTATTTTAGTTCATTTTAATTAAACCAATAGGTTTATTTAGCTAAAGGCAAGGTTGCAATTATTGTAGAGTTTTAAGTACTTTTATACATGTAATACCCAAAAATCCATACCAAACGAAAAAAACCGTAAAAAACATCGGCAAAATACATTTGCATTGCCTAAATTTTAGTAGATGAAACAAAAAACCGCCCTTATAACTGGAGCAACCAGCGGCATTGGGAAAGCCACTGCTATTGAATTTGCAAAACACAACATCAACTTAGTGCTTTGTGGCAGAAGACAAGAACGTCTGGATAGTTTGAAAAAACAATTGGAAGATCAGGTTGCGGTTCACACTTTGACGTTTGATGTGAGAAACCGAGAGGCTGTTTTCAAGGCTATTGAATCTTTGCCAGAGACTTTCAAGACCATTGATGTTTTAATTAACAATGCAGGTAATGCCCATGGATTGGACACCATTCAAGAAGGAAATCTGGACGATTGGGACGCTATGATGGATGGCAATGTAAAGGGATTGCTTTATGTGAGCAAGGCCCTTATGCCTCAGATGATAGAAAGGCAAAGCGGACACATTATCAATATTGGTTCGTCTGCTGGAAAAGAAGTGTATCCTAAAGGCAACGTGTATTGTGCCAGTAAACATGCCGTATTGGCCGTTACCGAAGGCATGCGCATTGACCTTAACCCTTACGGTATTAAAGTGGGCGCTGTGAATCCGGGTTTGGTTGAAACCGAATTCTCCAAAGTCCGGTTTAAAGGTGATGCTATTGCTGATGGTGTTTATAAAGGTTTCAAAGCATTACAGGCCGAAGATATTGCCGAGATCATCTACTTTGTGATTTCTAGACCCCTACATGTAAACATTGCCGATCTCTTGGTATTCCCAACGGCGCAGGCCAATAGTGTTACGGTGAAAAAAGAATTGTAAAATAAGAAGGTTCCTGTTTTATCAGGAATGAAGAGAATGATCAACAAACGCCTACTTATCAAAAACTTGCTCGCTCATAATGATGAGAACAGTTTTTATGATAAAAAGCGAAAAATTGACATCGGTGAAAAAGAAGGCAAAGCCAAATTTTTAAAACACATTTGTGCACTTTCCAATAGTAATCCCAACAATAATTCCTACATAGTTATTGGGATTGAAGATGAAGACAACAAAATTGTTGGCGTCGATTTTTTTGATGACAGTAAGATTCAAAACCTCATCAATGCCTATTTGACCAATCCGCCCATTGTACAGTATGAAAACATTCCGTTTCCACACTTACCGGATGATAAAGTAGTAGGCTTGGTAACCATTCGGGCCAAACACAATGACAAAATAACTTCACTAAGAAAAAACATCTGGAAATATTATGGTGGTTCGGTGTTTTTCCGTGATGGCAGTATGAGCATGCCCAAGGTTTTTGATTTGAAGATCCAAGACGTCAATTCTCCTATTGTTGCTCAAATTGAGCAGCATGCCCAAAACAATATGGAACTTACCTTGGATGCCGTATTTTCATTTTTTAACAAGCGAAACGATTTCAATCCGCAATACAAGGTGTTCAAAGAGTACTTCGTAGTATGCTGGGCGGGACAAAAAAAGTACGTCAAAGACGAAGTCTTTTTTTCTAGGGTTGATATTGAATTGGTCAACGAGCAAGTGCGTTTGTTCTACTCGGCACTAGATGAAGTTTCCATTGAATACGATGCGGATACTTTCAGGATTATTGAGTATGTACATTTGGGGCTTCAGAATTCCTATAAATATTACCCGTTGGAAGAAACCATTATCCACTTTGAAGAAAATGCCAATTATAATATCCAAACCAATCTGCTTTTTCAACCGCCCCAATACGACAAAAAAGTATTGCACCATATTTACAATTCAAACAATGTGCTTCTCGAAAAATTAAAAAAGGGATTGTCCTTAACCAAGCATGAAGAAAACGACCTAAAAAACCTTCCTGCCGCCTATCTTTTATGTTACCTCAACCTCTTTCATGAAGCCATAGACAAACTTAACGAAGCAAAACCCTACCTCAGAGAACATAACGAGGAGGTTTACACCTTGTACAAAGAAGTCGCCAGGATTCTAAGAAAAGTGAAATACAGTTAAAAAAATTAAAAACGGGAAATCCAAGCTCAAAATTTCAGCGTATATAATTGTAGTTGACCGACTGAGGAAAACCAAAAATTACCGTTTATACATTTTTTTTAACCAATGGTAGTTTTTTTGAATTTTGAATTGAATTTTTTATGATTTTAGCTGTGCTATTAATCATTGAATATATAAAGCCTGACTTCTCCCGACAAAGATACGGCATTGAAGTTGGGCTTTAAATTTTAAAAGCGGCTACAAAATGTAACCGCTTTTTTATTTCTTACAAATCAAACTTAATACCCTGAGCAAGAGGCAAATCGGCCGTGTAGTTAATTGTGTTGGTTTGGCGTCTCATGTAAACTTTCCAAGCATCGGAACCAGATTCGCGACCACCACCAGTTTCTTTTTCACCTCCAAAAGCACCTCCTATTTCAGCGCCTGAAGTTCCAATGTTTACATTGGCAATACCACAATCACTTCCTGCATGGGATAAGAATCTTTCGGCTTCACGAAGATTATTGGTCATAATAGCCGAAGACAGCCCTTGAACCACACCATTCTGAATTTCTATGGCATTTTCTACCTCTCCTGAATATTTCAATAGATAAAGGATTGGTGCAAACGTTTCGTGCTGTACAATTTTATAATGCGGCTGGGCTTCGGCAATAGCAGGTTTCACATAGCAGCCACTTTCAAAACCTTCTCCTTGTAACACACCACCTTCCACAACCAATTTTCCACCTTCGGCAACTACTTGCTCCAAAGCATTTTGGTACATCTTGACGGCCTCTTTGTCAATAAGTGGCCCAACGTGGTTATGTTGATCCAAAGGATTCCCTATGCGGAGCTGCTTGTACGCATCAACTACGGCGTTTTTCACTTTATCATAAATACTTTCATGAATAATCAAACGACGGGTTGAAGTACAGCGTTGTCCAGCTGTTCCAACCGCTCCAAACACAGCCCCTATAACCGTCATTTTAATATCAGCATCAGGTGTGACAATAATGGCATTGTTACCGCCCAATTCCAAAAGCGATTTCCCCAAACGTTCACCAACGGTTCTACCCACAATTTTCCCCATTCGGGTACTTCCCGTGGCAGAGATTAAAGGCACTCGTTTATCGGTAGTCATAAACTCTCCTACTTTATAATCGCCATTGACTAAACAGGATATCCCTTCGGGTAAATTATTTGCCTTGAATACTTCGGCAGCAATATTTTGGCAAGCAATTCCACACAAAGGGGCTTTTTCACTTGGTTTCCAAATACATACATCTCCACAAATCCATGCTAAGGCTGTATTCCAACTCCATACAGCCACAGGGAAATTAAACGCCGAAATAATCCCCACAGCTCCTAACGGATGGTATTGTTCGTACATACGGTGACCAAAGCGCTCGCTATGCATGGTAAGCCCATGAAGTTGTCTGGATAAACCAACCGCAAAATCGCAAATATCTATCATTTCCTGTACTTCCCCTAAGCCTTCTTGGTAGCTTTTTCCCATTTCATAGGAAACCAACTTCCCAAGGGGTTCTTTCAGTTCACGGAGCTTATCACCAAATTGTCTAACAATTTCACCACGTTTTGGTGCAGGCATGAGTCGCCACGTTTTGAAAGCCTCCAAAGCAGTTCCCATCATTGTTTCGTAATCTTCCTTTGTGGTTGTTTTCACTTTCCCTATCAATTGGCCATCTACTGGAGAATAGCTTTCAATGAGTTCGCCATTTGAAAACCAACGGGATCCCGTTGAGGTTCCCTCGTTTACTTCTTTTACTCCTAGCTGTTTCAGTGCCTTTTCTATACCAAAATCGGTTGCAATCGCTTCCATTATTTCTGTTTTAGTTTTTAATTAATTTGTTGCTAAGATACAAATAAAAAAGTGCTTCTATGGTGACATAAATTACCAAAAGCCTTAACTTTAAATCACCTTGATAATACTTTTTAATGATGAAAAACCTTCTGCTTTTTAGCACCTTGTTGGTTCTCCTTGCTACTTGCAAGGACAATACGGAACAAGAAACCAGTACGCCTGAAAAAACCAATGCTTTTGCCATTGTTATTCATGGTGGAGCCGGCAACATAACTCCTGAAAATCTCTCGGATGAACAACAGGCAGAGTACAAAGCAAAACTGACAGAAGCAATCACCATAGGTTATACCGTTTTAAAAGCCGGCGGAAGCAGTCTAGATGCGGTTGAACAAACCATCCATGTTTTAGAGGATTCGCCTCTCTTTAATGCAGGAAAAGGCGCCGTGTTTACCAATGCGGAAACCAACGAACTGGACGCCTCTATTATGGATGGAAAAACCTTGAAGGCAGGGGCTTCGGCGGGAAC
>JAGQZG010000136.1 GCA_020435705.1 Mangrovimonas sp. | reverse complement strand
CCATAAACTAACTTTGGAAATGACCTCCAATCCTGCGTGGTACGCCGTACAGGCCTTGCCCTATTTGATGGAATATCCTTATGAATGCAACGAGCAAACCTTCAGCAGATATTACGCCAATGCGTTGGCAAGTCATATAGCCAACAGCAATCCTCGCATTCAGGACGTGTTCAACCAATGGAAAAACAGCGATGCTCTTTTGAGCAATTTGGAGAAAAACCAAGAGTTGAAAAGTTTGTTGATTCAGGAAACACCCTGGTTGCGTGATGCCCAAAGTGAAACCGAACAGAAAAAACGCATCGGGCTGCTTTTCGATTTAAACAAAATGACCAGTGAACGGACTACCGCTATTGGCAAACTGAAAAGAAGTCAACTTCTTAATGGTGCCTGGCCTTGGTTTAACGGAGGTAGACCAAACCGCTTCATCACCCAACATATCCTTACAGGTTTTGGTCACTTAAAACAGCTTAATGCCATTCAGAGCTCAAGCGAAGAATCCCAAATGATTCAAAAAGCCATGGGCTATTTGGACGCCGAATTCGTTGAAGAATACAAAACCCTGAAAAAATATAACAAGGACGTCGACTTAACCAAAGACCATTTGAGTTATACCCAATTACATTATCTATACATGCGAAGCTTCTTCCCAGATATTAAAAAGTCCAAAGAAGTGGAAGACATCACGGCTTATTATTTAAGCCAAATTAAATCCTATTGGCTTAGCAGAAACCTCTATGCCAAAGGCATGATGGCTTTAATTACAGGTAGAGCTCATGATAAAGTAACTTCAGGGAAAATCCTGAAATCCCTTAAAGAGAACAGCATTACCAATGACGAATTGGGCATGTACTGGAAAGACAATACGACCTCTTGGTATTGGTACCAAGCGCCTATTGAAACCCAAGCTTTGCTCATTGAAGCTTTTTCAGAAACCGGTCTTGGCATTCAGAGCGAAGCGAAGAATCTATTGGATATTGACAACATGAAACTTTGGTTGTTAAAAAACAAGCAAACCAACCAATGGAAAACCACCAAAGCCACTACTGAAGCCGTTTATGCGCTACTGCTACAAGGCAGTGACTGGTTAAGTATAACAGATGCCGTAGAAGTCATGGTGGGCAATAAAAAAATAGAACCTTCCAAACTGGACAATGTTGCCATAGAAGCAGGGACAGGCTATTACAAAACGTCTTGGAGCACTAATGAAATAACCCAAGATAAAGCCACTGTGACCTTAACTAAAACTGGCGATGGTGTTGCCTGGGGAAGTTTGTACTGGCAATACTTTGAAGACTTGGACAAAATTACTTCAGCAGAAACGCCCTTGAAACTAAAGAAAAAACTGTTCCTGAAAATCAATACGGACAAAGGCGAACAATTAAGTGAAATTACCGAAAATACTTCCTTGAAAGTAGGCGATTTGGTAAAAATCAGAATTGAGTTGCGCAGCGACCGCGATATGGAATTCGTTCACATGAAGGATATGCGTGCCGCTGGTTTGGAGCCCATCAATGTGTTGTCCCAATACAAATGGCAAGATGGCTTGGGGTACTATGAAAGCACCAAGGATGCCGCAACCCATTTTTTCTTTGATTCCCTGCCCAAAGGTGTATATGTGTTTGAATACGATTTGCGAGTGAACAATGCCGGTAACATGAGCAATGGCATTACCACCATTCAATGTATGTATGCTCCAGAATTTACCAGTCATAGTGAAGGCGCGAGAATTAAAGTAGAGTAAAGTTTTAGTACTTTAGCTAAAAAGCTGAAAATGGTTTCGACTCAATACAAACTAGGATTGCCCGTTATTTTTTTGACGGTAATCCTGTTTTTATTTTTGGGCTGCGGAAATTCAAAAACAACCCTCGCCAATCAAAAGGAACTAACTTTTGGTGAACACCCCAAAATGGTCTTTCTAAACTATCAAGTCAGTAAAACACCTGAAGGCAGCATCAGCATCCAATTAATCAATAAAATCATGGCCGACGGACTTGTAAAAGAACAGCCCAACACCAACCAATCCCATGACAATGATTGGGAATGTTATCAACTAAATGACTCCAAAAAAGTCTTGCAACGCACTTTCATTGCCAATCCATTTTTATATCAAGCCGAATATATTAACGACAACAACGAGTTCGAAACCAAGACAATAGAATTGAACCGTGCGCAAATTTCACTCCGCTTGCAATTGCACAAAGACACAAAGTTTGTAACTTTACGAAGTTCAGAAAAAACCAAAACCGGTAAGCCCATCGAGATAACGACCATACTTGATTAACTATGAAACATCTTTACTTTCTTCTGTTTTTTTCCATAGCACTTCTACAGGCGCAAACCTATGAAGTACAAAACATAAAATACTCTGGAGATCCAACCAAGCGTATCAATTTTGTTATTTTAAGTGAAGGCTATCAGACGGCAGAATTTCCTCAATTCGTTACAGATGCCACCAGTTTGATGAACGACATGTTTACCCAAACACCTTTTGCTCAGTATGAAAACTATTTCAATGTGTATCTCATAAAAGTGCCTTCGGTGGAAAGTGGTGCTTCACACCCTAGCACTGCTTCCGATGAAGCCTCATCTCCTTTTGTTCCTGTCTTGAGTGTGAACAATTATTTTGGGACTACCTTTGACAGTTTTAGTATCCACAGATTGCTATACAGTGTCAATACCTCAACTATTGCTACCGTTTTAGCGAACAATTTTCCACAATACGACCAAGCCTTGATCTTGGTCAATTCGCCTTATTACGGTGGTAGTGGCGGCTTATTTCCGTTTTCTTCAACTGAATCTTCTGCTTCTGAAATTGCCATTCATGAACTAGGACACTCCTTTGCCGATCTTAAAGATGAATATTATCCTGGCGATGGTCTTGCAGCCGAGGCCATCAACATGACGCAAAACAACAATCCCTCTACCATCAAGTGGAAAAATTGGTATGGCGATAACGGCATTGGGGCGTATGCTTATGGAACTTCGGGCACCCCTGCTACGTGGTACAGGCCGCATCAATTTTGCAAGATGCGCTATCTGGGCTATCCCTTTTGCTCCGTGTGTACCGAAGGGATTATAGAAAAAATTCATTCACTAGTATCACCTATCGATTCTTATTCACCTGTTTCAAGCACTGTTGATAATCCTACGTTTCCGGCAACATTTCAATTAGACTTAATTGAAACTATCCCAAACACACTTCAAACCACGTGGACATTAAATGCCAGTAATTTTGCATCCAATGTTGCGTCCGTTAATATTCAAGACACCGATTTGACCGATGGCAGTAATACGCTTTCCGCCGTTATAACAGATGGCACCTCGCTTTTACGAGTAGACAACCATGAAACCATTCACGTATATACTGTAACTTGGATGATTGATTATTCCTTGGGGATTGATGAGATTTCGAGTTCTTCAAACCAAATAAATATTAATTTCTATCCCAATCCTGTGGAAGATATTATGACCATTAAAACCGAAAATGCCCTGAACCTAAACCTCACGGCTCGGTTGTTATCATTGGATGGAAAACTCATCAAAACGTTTAATTTGGTAAATGAAGTAAGTCAGGAAATTTCCATTGCCGAAGTGAGCCAAGGCCTTTACCTCTTGAACTTCTATGAAGGAACTACTCAAATAGCTAGTAAAAAAGTAGTGAAAAATTAATTGCTTTTGGGCGGATAGCCTTCCAAGACTTTTTCAACTATGGCTTTAAATTGTGCTTCCCTAGCTTCAGGAGAGGCATTTGGATTGTAACCGCTATCGCTTACTGCTTGCCAAAAAAGACCAATGCCGTCTTCATCTACAAATTCAAACACAATTTGTCTGTTCACAGAGGCTTGACCCACAGGGATTCCCACCGAAACACCACCGCCAACATTGCCTCCGCCACCACCAAGACCAACGCCCACACTACTTTGGTTGGCACTTTGGTATTGAGCCGTTTGGATATCAATAAAAAAATCCGGGGTTTCAGAAAATGTCAGACCTTTGGCTTGTAGCGCAGCATCCAGAGCATTGAACAAGCGCTTGTTGTCCAACTCGCTCATCCCAGAGTCAATATCACTATAGTAATTATAGGTTTTATAGTTGGAGAAATCAGCGGTTTTTTCATAATCGTAAGTCACACGAATGGCATTACAGGAAGCCAAACTTACCAATAGAAATAGGTAGAGAAACTTTTTCATCTGTTTTGAAATTTTTAATTTTCATTGCAATTGAAGAAACAAAAAATTTCTTCGCATTCAGGAGTTGGTCAGGAAAGTTAATTAAGGAAAAATGTCCTCATTAATCTTCATGCACACCTTCCATTTTTCTTTTAAAGATACTAAAATTTGGAATCTATGTTTCGGAAGGTTCTGCGTTTAACATTTGCCAAAGTTTGTCTTTCAGCTCCATAATGCCCTTTTGCGCTACCGAAGAAATGAAGAGGTAATCAATAGGCAAGGTTTTATCCAACTCGGCTTTCATTTCGGCCTTGAGTTCGTCGTCCAGCATGTCACTTTTGGAAATAGCAATCAAGCGGTCTTTGTCCAACATCTCAGGATTGTAACGGCGTAATTCGTCCAATAAAATATCATATTGTTCTTTGATATCCTTGGCATCGGCGGGAATCAAAAACAACAAGGTAGAATTGCGTTCTATGTGGCGCAAAAAGTAGTGGCCCAGTCCTTTGCCTTCAGCAGCTCCTTCAATAATTCCGGGAATATCTGCCATCACAAAGGTTTGGTAATCCCTATATTCCACAATCCCTAAATTGGGCTTTAAAGTTGTAAACTCATAGTCGGCAATCTTAGGTTTAGCAGCCGTTACCACAGAAAGCAACGTAGATTTCCCGGCATTGGGAAACCCTACCAAACCAACATCGGCCAAGACCTTTAGTTCGAGAATCAGTTCTTTTTCCTGGCCTTCAATACCAGATTGTGCATAACGAGGTGTTTGGTTTGTGGAACTTTTAAAATGCCAGTTGCCCAAACCGCCCATACCACCTTCTAGGATAATTCTTTCCTCGCCATCCTCGGTAATTTCAAAAAGGATCTCGTTGGTTTCCTTATCGCGAACCACCGTTCCCAGAGGCACTTCCATGTACACATCTTCACCGTTGGCACCGGTACTGGTTTGCTTACCACCATCGCCACCATGGCCCGCTCTAAAATGCTTTTTGAATTTGAAATTATAAAGCGTCCAAAGGTTTTTATTCCCTTTGATAATCACGTGTCCACCACGGCCACCATCGCCACCATCAGGGCCGCCTTTGGCCACAAATTTTTCCCTACGCAAATGCGCAGAGCCTCGCCCTCCGTTTCCAGAAGAAACATAAACTTTTACATAATCGACAAAATTCCCCTCAGTCATCTCTGTTTAATTGTTTACTTGTGTAATTGTTGAAGTGTTTATTTTTGGATCGCTTTTTTCAAGCTGTCATTCTAGAGTTTCCTTTAGCTATATTGGAGCTGATAGATACTAAGGATCGTCTCATTTGCATAATCAACCCAAATTTCTCCTCTTCGGGAAATTTTTAGTCTCCCTGTAAATTGCCTCGACTAAATCCAAGGATTCTTGCCAAGCATTTAGTTTTTCAAAAAAATGGAGGTACATTAACCTTTCACTCAGTTAAACAGTTCCCGATTTAACAGTTTGACAAATGACCTAAAGCCCGTCAATCACCTTGCTCAAGCGTTCGGTGATTTCTGAAATACTTCCCACACCGTCAACCCCTATATATTTATTTTGGGCAGAGTAATACTCTTTTAAAATGGCTGTCTTTTTATAGTACTCGGCTATTCTGGCCCTGATTACTTCTTCGTTGGCATCGTCTGCTCTTCCGCTACTTTTGCCTCGCTCCAGCAAGCGTTCAACCAGAATTTCATCATCTACTTCCAAAGCTATCATGGCACTTATTTCAGAATCTTTGGTATCCATCAAATCATCCAATGCTTTGGCTTGGGCAGACGTTCTTGGAAAACCATCAAAAATAAATCCATTGGCGTCCGTATTTTTCTCTACTTCGGCATTCAACATATCTATTGTCACTTGGTCCGGAACCAGCTCGCCTTTGTCCATATACGACTTAGCCAACATCCCCAAAGCTGTTTCATTTTTTATATTGAAACGGAACACATCACCCGTGGAAATATGAACCAAATTGTATTTAGTCTTTAAAAATTCTGCTTGTGTACCCTTACCTGCTCCTGGAGGACCAAATAGCACTAGATTTTTCATGTGTTGTGTGGTTTTTAATTGATATACTTCGGGCAAGTCCCGTCCTAGACCATTGTAATCCAGTCCGTAACCCACGATAAATTTATCGGGAATTTCAATTCCTACATAATGAAGTTTGAAGTCTTTCTTGTAAGCTTCAGGCTTAAAAAACAAGGTGGCTATTTTCAGTTCCTTAACGTTCTCGTCCTTAAATATCCTGTGTACTTCGGCAAGTGTTTTTCCTGAGTCAATAATGTCTTCCAGAATCACTACCGTTCGCCCCGTTAAATCTTGGGTAATCCCAATTAAACGCTGAATATCATCAGTAGATTTCAATCCTTCATAAGACGCCAGTTTGATAAACGTAACCTCGCAAGGCTTTGGGTATTTTTTTACGAAATCGCTCACCAGCATGAACGATCCATTTAAGATGCCAACAAATACTGGGCATTCATCTCCTAAATCGGCAGCAATTTCTTGCACCATACGTTCTACCGCTGCTGCGATTTCTCTTTCAGTAATAAACGGCTTAAAATAGAGGTCGTGAAGCTTGATCACTTGTTTTCAATTTTTGAAAGTGCAAAGATAATCAATAGATTGGGGAATATAGGCTTTTTAGCCCAGCTTTTTAAAGTACATTCCATATTTAAGTGTATTTTTGTAATGCATTTCAAAGAGCAC
>JAGQZG010000135.1 GCA_020435705.1 Mangrovimonas sp. | reverse complement strand
CCTTGTTTTTGGCTCTGTAATGGGACATGTAGGAATAGTCAATATCTATAGGATTACAGTATGTTTTATAGTTTCTTTTGGGCTCATTTTTGGCTGTTTCAACTTCAGGATTGGATTCAGACGTGCTTTCTTTTTCTTTACACGAAAAAACAGTTGAAAGTAAGACCAAACTTATAATGGCAAAAATTCTCATGGCGTATAATCTTTATCTGTAATAGGATCGTAAGCAGTTCCTGTGTGGCCACGCAAGCGTTCAAAGTTCTTATACGCTTTCTCTACTTGCTCTTTGGGCGCTTGTTCCAATTCTTTGTTGGTAACGTGATACTGTGCTTCTAGCTGTGCCAACTTTTCTCTTAAAGTGGTTTCTATTTCATCATAGTTAGGATTCTCAATTTGATTATGGATTTCTTTAGGATCTTCTTCTAAATCATATAACTCCCAAGTATCAATATCGTCATAGAAGTGGATTAACTTATAGCGTTTGGTTCGAATACCGTATTGCTTTTTTACCATGTGGAAAGCAGGATAATCATAATAATGATAATAGACAGCATCTCTAAAATCAGCATCTTCTATTGTATTTTCCAGTACTGGTTTTAGCGATTTCCCTTGCATGTCTTTAGGAATTTCAACACCTGCATAATCCAAAAAGGTTTCAGCAAAATCCAAGTTTTGTGTCAAGGCCGTTACTTCGCTTCCTGGCTCTATATGACCGGGATATTTAACCAATAGTGGCATAGCCAGAGATTGTTCGTACATATAGCGTTTATCAAACCATCCTTTTTCTCCAAGGTAAAACCCTTGATCTGTAGTGTATACCACAATCGTATTGTCTTCCAATCCGTTTGCTTTAAGATAATCCAAAATTCTCCCTACTCCTTCATCTAAGGAAGCGACGGTTGCCAGATATTCTTGTAAAAATCTTTGCCCCTTATATTCTGCCAGGGCTTTCCCGGATAAGTTGGCATCGTGAAAAGCATCATTTTTAGCCGCATAGGCCTTATCCCACTGCTCCCGTTGTTGTGTTGTCATTCTGTCAAAATCATTAGTCCATGGATTCCAAGCGAGCTCTGGACTTCCTTTTTCCTTGGTAAGCTTTAAATCGTGCCCTTCATACATATCTTTATAAATGGTTTGCAGTTGCAATTTAGACCCCAAAGAGCCCTCGTGGTCTGTAAAATATGTGTCCGGTAATGGAAATTGCACGGAATCGTATTTATTTACATGCCGTAAGGCTGGCATCCAGTTTCTGTGTGGTGCCTTGTGATGTACCATCAACATAAAAGGCTGCTCATTATCCTTATTTTGGGCTAAGAACTCGATGGCTTGGTCGGTTATAATATCCGTTGCGTACCCTTCAATATCCAACGTATCAGCCTCTTTTTCGCCTTGCCCTTGAAACACAAAAGTTGGGTTGTAATAATGTCCTTGATCCTCAATAATTTTCCAAAAGTCAAACCCTTGAGGCAATCCATATAAATGCCATTTTCCAACTAAGCCTGTTTTGTACCCTGCTTTTTGAAGTAGTTTTGGAAAGGTTTGCTGATTTCCGTCAAAGTGTTCGCCATTCATTCTAAAGCCGTTGATATGACTAAACTTTCCCGTTAAAACCACCGCTCTACTTGGCCCGCAAAGGGAATTGGTACAGAAATTATTCCTGAAAATCGCACCTTCTTCTGCTATTCTATCAATGTTGGGCGTTGGTGCCAATTGACTTATAGGATGCCCATAGGCGCTAATTGCTTGTTCGGCATGGTCGTCGGCCATAATGTAGATAATGTTAGGCCGTTTTGAACTTTCAACAACGCTCGAACTCACAGTTTCTTCTTTTTGTTTACAACTTTGCGCTAGAATAGCAAGGCAGATTAGACACTTTAGAAATTTCATTCTGTTTTGGTTTTAATTATTTTGGTTTGTATGACTTGATTATCCAGTACTGTTTTTCGAAAAAAATCGAAAATGGTATCCAAATCGGCAAAAGGAATTGCCGATATTTCGTGCATCCCTCCTTTTACTATATTGAAATAATATGGGGTTTCAAATTCGTCCAACTTGCTGGTTATTACTTCGGCGCCATCCAAGATTAAATACCCCGGCTTATTCTTGTCACAATAATGATGTGGTGCGCTTCCAAAAGGCACTAATTGGTCTTTGGTTCCATGATAAAGCACCGTAGGAATAGCGTTCTCCTTGGTGATATATTCGGCATTAACCATGGCTCCAGCACATGAAAACATACCTGCGAATTTCACGTCTCTATACTTATCTAAATCATCGGCAAAATGTTCTCGCATAAATACCGCATTTAAGGTGCCTTCAGCGCCAGCACTGCTCCCACCTGCTATAATGTAATTGGTATCCACATGCAACACATTGGCATTGGTCACTACATAAGCTGCTGCATCCAAATAATCTATTGCCGCTTGTTTAAAAACATTCAGCTTTTCGTCTTTTGGGCAATCACAGCCAAAGCCTTCTTTGGTATCTTTCCGCAATAAACGATAGGAAATGGAAATCCCAATGTAGCCATGTTGCGCAGCGTATTGGCACAACTCTGCATCGTCTTTATAATCTCTTGAACCTCCTGAAAATCCGCCTCCATGCATCCAAAGTAACGTGGGCAATTGTTCACTCGTTTCAATATTTTCAGGGGTGTAAACATCCAATTTCAAAGTGTCTTTTCCTTTAATTGAATAGATATAGGTGGTTTTGGTTTGTGCGGTTATTCCACAAAACGTAATTAAAAAAAGTACTGTAAAAAGGTGTTTCATTGTTTTCATTTTATTTAGACATCCCTACGCCGTTCAATGCGGAACTTCAATTAATCTTTTCTATTAAAATTCCACTTATGACGGGTTCCCCTTCGATAGGTTTTAAGATAACTGTTAATCCCTCCTGACCTTCAATATTAATTATAGCCGCTAAAATCACTCCGTATTTTTCAGGATATTCAGCAGCTAGGTTAAGGTTTTTCTGGACCAGTTGTTTGTTCAAATAAACATCAAAGATTCGTTGCTTTTTATTCTCGGTTTCAGTTGATGGATTAGTTAAGTTATAAACATTCTCAACCGGTTTAATTTGAGGCTCAACAAAGAATAAACGCACCCGATACTGTCCCTTTGGTATATTCACCTTGTAGGACGTACAGCCTTCCAGCATGGTTTGGAACAACGGGTCGGAGGTTGTGTTTTTGATATTATAAGGGATCCCTTGATGGTTTTCTTTTCTAGCATTCAACACCTGTCCATTCATATATCCATAAAAACCTTGTTGATAGCTTTGATCTGGCACAAACGTTGTATTGTGTTCGGAATCTACAAAATAGAAATGCGAGCCAACGTTAATCCCTAATCGGCCAAAAGTTTTGAAATCCAAAGCAGTTAATTTCCTGACTTGAATTGTTTTCTCTTCCAAAGCGTTTTCTGAAACAACTTTTATTTTATTAGTCCCATTTTTAAAAGGAAACTCAACCATAACAACGCCATTTTCAACCGTAAAATCATCTATTTTTTCATCGTTAAGAAATACTGAAACACTCTCTTGATTTGAAAACACTTGAAGCGGAAAGGTCTCCTCTCCAAAAAGAGTCAACTCTTTATAAAAGTTGGAAGCCACATGCACAAACGGCGTTTTAGTGTCCAAAACCGATTTGTACCAATAGTAAATTTCTTTCGGGGTTCTATCATATTGTACCAATCCTTTTTGATTCACATGCGGAATGGCATCACCTCTAAATTCAGAGCCGAAATCGGCAAAATTCCAAGCCGTCATCCCGGCCATAAAAGGTCTGCTTGTAATTTGTTTATAATACGATTGATGCAGTTTGGCTTGATACTCAGTAGAAAAATCAAACTTCAAAGGAGTTTTTGTGAAAATTCTAACATCTGCTCCGGGACCATATTCCGAAAGAAATAAGGAACGGTTGGGGTAGCGCTCATGTTGATTGTCCAAAAACGGCCCTAATCCTTCTATTTGACCATCATACCAACCAAAATAAAGGTTCCAGCCCAGAAGCATCGGTAAATCTGCAATACCTGTTTCATTATACACTTCGTTCAAATGACAGGCCATAACGGTAATGTGGTTGGGAGCCAGTTCCCGAGTTAAACCTTCAAGCTGCTTTGCCAATTTAACAGTCGCTTCCTTGAGTTTTGTCTTATCGCTTTCAGATGCATTTTTATCAAAGGCCAATCTTAAAAATATTTCGTTCATATAGCCAAACATCACCACCGAAGGATGGTTGTAATATTGCTTGATATGCTCATTTTGCATATTCATACAAACGTTAAAAAAAGCTTCAGAATCGGTTACCCTATTAACTATTGGAATTTCTGTCCAAACCAAAATGCCAAGTTGATCACAGAGGTCGTACAGCTCTCTTGTGTGTGGATAGTGAGCAAACCGAATGACATTGGCACCCATGTTTTTGATTAGTTCAATATCTTTTTCCTGTAATTCCAAAGGCACTGCATTACCATAACCTTCATAATCTTGATGCCTGTTTACCCCTATTATCTTGATTGGCTTTCCATTAAGAAAAAAGCCTTTATCTGGATCAACGGAAACCCAACGAAACCCTACATTGGACTGTTTTGTCTCTAAAATTTTTCCTTCTTTATTTGATAACGTGAGTTTTAGTTTGTACAAATAGGGACTATCTGGTGACCAAAGCTTGGGATTGTAAACCAATGGCAGTTTGATCTTGTACTTATTTGAGCTCCCGGAAGGCAAGTTAAAGTTTTCGGTACGGGATTTCACATGATTACCTTCGGCATCCAACAGCTCCAGTTTTAGAACAGTATCTGCATCTGAAACATCTATATTATCTAATAAAACCGCAACCTCAACACCTGCTTTTTCTTGTGAAACGTCGTAATAATTCACATAAAAACCATCAGAAGCAAAATCACTTAACGAAAAATGTTGTTTGGGCACAGAAATCCATTCTACATCACGGGAAATTCCGCCCCAAAATGTAAAATCGGCATCCAACGGTGGAATATCTACATTGTGGGTATTATCAACCATTACCTCAATTAAGTTGTAATCTCCAAACTTCAATACAGTGGTAACATCCATACTAAACGCTGTATAGCCTCCTTTGTGGTTGGCCATTAGCTTACCATTTACAAAGACGGTTGCTTCTTGGTTAACGGCATTGAATTTCAAGTAATGGCTACGATTGCTTTCTTCTGAAGCAATAAAAACCTGTTTTTTATAATGTCCAAACCCTCGGCGATACCCAGGTTCATCGTCAAAGGCATCGTCCTTATTCCATGTGTGCGGCAAATTGACGGTTTCCCAATGAGCTTTATCCTGAGAATACTGCCAACCAGTGTTAAGAATTCGGTTTTGAGCAAACAGATGAAACGAAACAGCCACACACCATAATAAAATAAACGTCTTCCATATGTTAGTTGTGCGTGGCATGATTCTACTATTAATCAATTAAATTAAAATGATGCTTAAACTTAAACTCTGAGCTTGGCACAATGGCTATTTCAAATTCGCCCGGCTCTACATCGTAAACCATTTCGTTGTTATAGAATTTTAAATCTTCTACTGATATTGAAAATGAAACGGTTTTACTTTCTCCTTTTTTCAAAAATATCTTCTCAAACCCTTTTAACTCTTTTACAGGTCTTGTTACGCTCCCCACTTTGTCATGAATATAAAGTTGAACTACCTCGTGCCCATCCTTAGTTCCCGAATTAGTTACCGTTATTGAGGCTTGGATACTCCCATTGCGAGTCAATGTTTCAGAAGACAATTTAAAGTCGGAGTACTTAAAAGTGGTGTAGCTCAACCCGTGACCAAACGAAAACAATGGCGAATTTGGGGAGTCTATGTAATTACTTTTATAATCTTCTCCTGGATTAGCCTCTGGAATAGGCCTTCCCGTGTTTTTCATATTATAATAAATGGGAACTTGGCCTACATTTCTAGGAAAGGTGACCGTTAACTTCCCAGAAGGATTATAAACACCAAACAAAACGTCGGCAATACCTGCACCTCCCATAGTTCCCGGAAACCAAGCTTCTAGAATGGCATCTACCAAGTTAACTTCATCCGAAAGGTTTAAAGGTCGGCCATTCATTAACACCAAAATGATTTTCTTAGTGGGATTGGCTTCTCGAATTTCTTTAATGAGCTTAGGCTGAATTCCTGGGATTTTCAAATTGGTTCTAGATGCTGCTTCCCCGCTCATATGATGGCCTTCACCCATCACCAAAACAATGACATCGGCTTGCTTTGAAATAGCAATGGCTTCATCAAAACCAGAGGTATCATCTTTTAGAATGTCGCATCCTTTAGCATACATTATTTGATTGGCCTTCAAATATTCAGAAACCCCTTCAAACACGCTAACCGCTTGACCTTTTCTATCCCCTTTGGCCGCCCAATTACCTAGAATATCATATTCATCTTTCACTAATGGACCAATAAAAGCTATCTTTTTGGTGCCTTTTGAAAGTGGTAAGGTCTGGTTCTTGTTTTGCAATAAAACCGATGAAGCTGCCGCAATTTCCCGTGCTTTGGTCAAGAATTCAGGCTTATATTTGGTAGTTGCCTCACGCTTTTCATCAATGTAACGGTAAGGATCGTCAAAAAGACCTAGCTTGAACTTAGCTAAAAGTATTCTGCGGCAAGCCTCGTTAATATAGTCTTCCGAAACTTTTCCTTCTTCAACCAACTCTTTTAAGTAATTTTTATACACACCGCCCATCATATCCATATCAACACCTGCATTCATACCAATACGCGCTGCATCTTTTTCATCTTTGGCATAACCATGCGGAACCATTTCGTTAATGGACGTATAATCGGATACGACAAACCCTTTAAACCCCCATTCCTCACGAAGAATGTCTCTTAAGGTGAATTTGTTACCCGATGTTGGCACACCGTTCAACTCGTTAAAAGCTGACATGAACGTTTCAATTCCAGCATCAACCGTGGCCTTAAATGGTGGCAAGTACACATTTCTCAACTCGCCTTCACTCATGTTTACGGTATGGTAGTCCCTCCCAGCCTGTGGCGCTCCATAGGCCACATAATGTTTGGCGCAAGCTAAAATGGTATTGGGT
>JAGQZG010000134.1 GCA_020435705.1 Mangrovimonas sp. | reverse complement strand
TTTTCATGTGCAAGTATTGGGTTTCATATATAGAATTATGCCTGATTTTTACATAGTTTCCATTCCCTCGAGTATAACTGGATTTCGTAACTGTTCCGTTGGCTGTTGCACGAATGGGCGTGCCTATATCAGCTGCAAAGTCTGTTCCTTTATGTGGGCGGACTTTATTCCCGTACAAAGCTATTCTTCGGTTAAGGTTATATCTTGAGGAAATTCTTTTGTATTCAACCGGTGCCTTTAAAAAAGCACGGCGTAAGGTTTTGGCCTCTTCATTGAAATAGTCGGTTAAATGCTTAACACTATCGGTTTCAAATTTAAACGCATAAAAGTCTTCGCCATTATGCTCAAAAAAAGCAGCTTTAATGTTATCAATACCTGCGTAAATGGTGTCATCAATATACTTATCGGTATAAATCACTTTGAACCTGTCTCCTTTTTGCAAACGGAAGAAATCAATAGTCCACGCATAAATATCGGACATTTGATAGGCCATGATTGGGCTTATCCCTTGCTCGTCCAAGGTTTGGGAAATACTGCTATTGATAATCCCCGAAATTTCCTTTTCAACATATTTAATGGGCTTTCTACTTCTGTAGGCATGAATAGAATCTTGAAAATTGATAACCACGTATTCTTCTTTGGTTGGTTGATAAATGAAACATTGTGGTTTTTGCAAGCTGTCTTTAGAACATAGAAGAGTGTAGGGTTTTCCTATTTGAAGCGATCGAATATTAAAGGTGTCTCTTGACTTTTCAACAATTTCGTAAATTTTTGGGTAGCCTATTTTGTTTCGCTCCATAATGAGCCCAAAATTGTCCCCTTTTCTGATGGTGTCACGAACCACGTGATAATCGTTCAAGTTAAACCCAAACTCATAGATGTCTTCTGGTTCAAAAACGGCTAGTTCTTCAGGATTGATAGTGACCTTCTTGTCTTCTCCACATCCAAAAAGAAGGATGAAAAATAGTGAGATGGTTAAACATCTTTTCCCCAATCTTCCAATTCTTTCTCGGTCCATAGATCTGGGAAAAATATTCGTTTTTGATACTTTGGGTGCATGTATTTTGTCCATTCGCTTCCTCCAGTTGCTTCGGCGGTTTGGCCGTTTATGTTTAGATAATGGTTGGCTGTGTTATAATGTGCCATGACCCACTTGATATTGACCGTATAATCATAATGGCGCATGGCAGCAATTAAATCTTTATCTTGTTTTACCTCTTCTGGCAATGATTTGAACTTAGTCCAAAGATTGTGCGTATTGTAAAACTCGGCAAATCTAAGAAAATCTGCTTTGTATCGTTCTTCAAAAATTGTTAATAAATAGCTTTTTTTGCCTGTTTTGTAGTCTTTTCCTGCGGCTTGCCAGTATAAATGTTCGTAAGCATGCTCAAAAGGGGTGTTACGATCTATGGTAGCCCTGAAACGATTGTCTATTAAATTGATGGTTTCGGTAGAGGCAAATTCAATTAATCTGTATTGTGCACTTTGAAACCCACTGGCGGGAGTTAAAGTGGTCCGGAACTTGTTGTATTGTTCTATCTCCATGCCTTCCCCCATAATGCTGAAAGACGTCGTTAACATATCAAAATACCGACTAATACGTTTCAATTTTTCAGCAAAAAAAGAAGTTTCAACCGAACCTTCTTTCTTGGCCACTTGGTCTATTTCCCAAAGCACCATCTTGAACAAAAGCTCATTAATTTGATGGTACATGATAAACACCATCTCATCTGGTAAATTTGTTCGCTGTGTTTGCAGGTTTAAGAGTGAATCTGTTTTAATGTAATCCCAATAGGTAATGAGTTTACTGTGCAGCAAGCCTTCCAGATGCGTGTCAAAATCTTGTCCTAATGCTTGATACTTTTCTTGTAGTTGGTTAATTATTTTTGAATTTGAACTCATTTGCTAGTCAACAACTATTTTAAATGGATGTTTTAATCCTTTGAAAGCTTCCAAATCGGCACGCAGGGAACCCACGGCCAAATCGGCTTTAACTCTCAACGGAATTTTATTCTTGTCATTTGAAACCCATAAGGTCAAACTTTCTTCTTCTTTAAACACTCTTCCCGCCAAAACATACGGCCTGAACACCAAGGATTTTACTTTTCCAAAATCAGTTGAAATGGTTTCTTCACCAAGATATTTAAGTTTGAATCCATAATTTTCTTCGTCAAAAAACATATCGGCAAAAAACTCGTCGCCAATTTTCAATTTACTTGTATCTACTTTATTCCTCAAATAATAGTAAGTAGATACCATATCCTGTATGTTAGGCTTGGTTGTAAAAGTTTGCTTTCTGTTGTGCTTCTTATTGTGTACTTCGGCTTTGTTATTTGCTTGATCAAAGTTAATCTCAACATCTTTGGTATGGCCGCCTTCATCTATTTTTCTTATAAACTTGTAGGGAAGTATAGATTCTTTGTCAAAATAACTTTCATACCTATCCTCAACTTTGAAAAACCATTTTATCATCCCCGTAGTCCACCCTTTTCCCACAACATGGTAGACACTCTTACCACCTATAGATGATTGGTTGACTGTTAAGGTTGCATTTCCCGCTTTGAGAAAATTGCTGTAACTCATTCTGAAACGAAACCACTCACCTTCCTTAAAGGCTGATTCGGATTGCGAAAACGAAACCGCTGATATCAAAACAGTAAATGCTAAAAGCCATATTTTTTTCATAAGCAATTTGTTGTAACTGATAACTTGAAAGTTACCTGTTTATTACATGCAACCTTAAAATACAATTACTGTTCCAAAAGTATTAAACAAAAAAACTCCATCAAAAAATAGATGGAGTTTTTACAATCATTTAAAGTGTGCCTCGCTTGGCCTGCTCTCTTTCAATGGATTCAAAAAGCGCCTTGAAATTTCCGGCCCCAAAACCTCTAGCTCCCATGCGTTGGATAATTTCAAAAAACAATGTGGGCCTGTCTTGAACAGGTTTGGTGAATATTTGCAACAAATAGCCTTCATCGTCGGCATCTATCATGATACCCAAGCTTTTGAGTGTTTCAATATCTTCTCTTAGCTTGTGGCTGTACTCTTCCAACCTGCCGGGTACCGCATCATAGTAGGCTTGTGGAGGATGCGATAAAAACTCAACCCCTCTTGAGCGAAGTGCCGATACCGTTTTTATGATATCATCCGTTGCTACGGCAATGTGCTGTACCCCTGAGCCTTCATAAAAATCGAGGTATTCTTCAATTTGCGACCTTTTGATACCTTCAGCGGGTTCGTTGATAGGGAATTTGATGCGCCCATTACCGTTGCTCATGACCTTACTCATTAAAGCTGAATATTCTGTATGGATTTGCTTGTCGTCAAACGACAGGAAATTAACAAATCCCATAACATCTTCATACCATTTTACCCAAGTATTCATTTGCCCCCAACCCACATTGCCTACCATATGGTCTATATATTTCAGGCCCACGGGTTCTGGGTTGTAATCGGATTCCCATTTTTCAAATCCTGGCAAAAAGATCCCTGAATAATTTTTGCGCTCTACAAACATATGAATGGTTTCTCCATAGGTGTAAATTCCCGATCTTACTACTTCACCATGCGCATCTTTTTCTACTGTGGGCTCCATAAAGGATTTTGCGCCTCTTGCTGTGGTTTCTTCCCAAGACTTAGTGGCATCATCTACCCAAAGGGCTATGACTTTTACGCCGTCACCATGTTTTACAATGTGCTCATTGATAGGATTTTTAGAACTCAACGGAGTGGTTAACACTAATCTGATCTTGTCCTGTTTAATGACATAGGATACGGTGTCTTTACTTCCTGTTTCCAATCCCTTGTAAGCCCACGATTGAAATCCGAAGGCCGTCTTGTAGAAATGGGCCGCTTGTTTGGCATTTCCCACATACATTTCTACATAATCTGTTCCTAGAAGCGGCAAGAAATCCTGCGCCCCTTCAAATATTTTTTCTAATCCGTAATCGACTGATTTTATTTCTCTGCTCATATTGTTTTGTTTTTTAGCCCTGATTGAGGCAGTTTGTTGAAGCTCTTTTGTCTAGACAAAAAGCGACTGCCGAAAGCAGGATAAGCTTCATATTATTAATTTACTCTAACCAAGATTTGTAATAGTCTTCATCGGCAATTTTCATGGCTTCTTCCGTGAGCTGCAAGGGTTTGAACGTATCTACCATGACCGCCAGTTCGTCTGTTTTTACCTTGCCAATGCTTCGCTCGGCAGCACCCGGATGTGGGCCATGGGGAATTCCCGCCGGATGCAAGGAAATATGTCCTGGGCCAATATCGTTTCGACTCATAAAATCGCCATCTACATAGTACAGCACCTCATCGCTATCTATATTGCTGTGGTTGTAGGGCGCGGGAATTGACAACGGGTGATAGTCGTACAATCGAGGCACGAAACTACATACCACAAAAGCATCTGTTTCAAAGGTTTGGTGCACTGGTGGCGGTTGGTGAATGCGTCCGGTTATAGGTTCAAAATCATGAATTGAAAAGGCGTAAGGGTAATTGTACCCATCATAACCCACGACATCAAAAGGATGTGAGGCATAGACCATTTCTATCATCTCATTTTGTTTTTTGATTTTCATCAAAAACTCCCCCTTTTCGTCATGGGTTTCCAATGCTTCGGGTCTTCTCATGTCGCGCTCACAAAACGGCGAATGCTCTAAGAGTTGGCCAAACCAATTGCGGTATCTTTTAGGAGTATAAATAGGTCGATGGGACTCTACGATGAACAATCTGTTGTCTTCAGTGTCAAAATCTATTTGATAAATAATCCCACGGGGAATCAATAGGTAATCGCCGTATTTGAAATCCAGATTACCCAAAAAAGTTCTTAATTTGCCTGTGCCCTTATGGATGAAAATCATCTCATCGGCATCGGTATTTTTATAAAAATAATCTTTGGTTGACTGCTTTGGTGCAGCCAATACGATACTGCAATCACTATTGGTTAGTACCGTTTTCCTACTCTCTAAATAATCATTCTCAGGTTTCACTTTAAACCCATGAAAACGATACGATTGAATATTGTTTGCTCTAGCGATTTTGGGCGCTACGCTATACTGTTTCTTGATTTCTTTGACCATGGTTGGTCTATGCTCGTGGTAAATATTGGAATACATTCCATCAAACCCCACGGTACCAAACAATTGTTCGTAATACAAACTTCCGTCTGGTTTTCTAAATTGAATGTGTCTTTTGGGCGGAATCTTACCCAGTTTATGATAAAATGGCATGGTTGTAAATTTAAAAATTAAACTGTCTTAAGTTTTGCCTTGAGTAAACTTTTGCGGGCACTATAAAGATAGGAATAAGCCTAATTATTCCGGGTTTCTTTTGATAAGAAAATGTAGATAAATCATTAAATCTTGCCAAAAAAGAGCTTTCATATTACAAATATCGTAATTTTTTGTCCAAATTGCATCGTTTTTTTAAAACCAAAAGCCCAGACTAAAAAACCAAATACTTTTGGAAACTTCAGGAGACCACGTATACTTGACTTCCAACGGCCCCAAGAAAGATTCAAAACCATAACCCACCGCATAACCGGAATAATCTGGCCACGACAACCAGTTACTGTTTCCAAAAATATCATCGCCCACATTAGCATAGTTAAGGCTGAAATTGAGGTGGTGTTTTAGGAATAATTGATAATCTAAAGTCAGTTTGGTTTTTACAAAACTATCTCCGGCAATGGAAACGAAATCATAGCCGTAGAATGGCACGAAATTGTTAATGAAGTCATTCCCATAACCCCCTAAGGCAAAATTCAAATACGGCGACTGGTTCTCTCCAATTCTAAAGCCTCCTTCAACCTCTAAATTAAAATGCAAGGGATTAAATAGTTTTTGAGCAAAGCCTGCTTTTGCTTTCACTATGGAAAACTCTGAAAAATCATTATTGTAGTCGGATGAATATAAATACAAGTGGAAATCTCCATCAAAATACAAACCACTATCTGGGAAGTATTTATTGTTATAGGTATCCAGTTTCAATTTTCCAAACAAACTAAAATAATTGCTGTTTTCAAAAACCTTTTCCTCGTTTGAGGTGTCTTCTGTAAGTGTTTCGGATTTGATGGTTAAATGTTTGAGTTCTGCACCTAAACTGAGTGCAAAATCTTTTCTGAAAAGTGTTTGGAGGTAAAACCTATTGGTAAAATCATGCAGCTCTACATCAACCTTATTCAATCCAGTAGAAAATACTTGTTCTTCGGGCAATAAAGAATTGGCCGTAATGCCTCTATTGAATTGATTGAACCTAGAAGAAAGTCCGATACTCAAATAGAACCCCTTATCAATAAAATAGTCGAAGTTATAGCGAATGTTATCGCCCAATATCACATCAAGTGTGGCAACATCATTATTGGTGAGCAATCGTTTTTTTGTGAGGTTTAAAAGAATGGCGCTCTTGTAAAGATCATCATAATGCAAGGCCAACTTTACAAAGGTGGTTCTCTTACTTTCAATAAAGGACGTTTCCAAGATGTAATTCCCTTCTACCTCTGTAGGTTTTAACTGGTAGTAAAACGAATCAAAATTATTGCTGGCTGCCAGATTGTTAATGCCTTCCTGGAACTTTTTATAACTCATTTTTTTTTTTGAGTTTTAGTTTTCCCAGAATATACGACCTGGTATAATTTTCATTGCCCACAATGGCAACACCGCTAATGGTTAGACTGTCACGGGCCATATTCTTGGGCAGTGCGTGTCTAGGGGAATGCTGTTTTGCCTTAATTTCTTTTAATTGATTTAAACGCAATAGGGCAGCCTTTGTACCTCTTTCAATAATTTTATCTCCAGCATCAAATGACACTACCGTAAAATCTTTGATATCAGGCTTGATATAAACATCCGTTTTTCTCACCTTTTTCTTCATATCATTAATGGTACGATAGTTATTTATTTGAAGTAGTATATCGGGTGCCGAATTCAATTCTTTTCTGGTTGCGAGGCTGTCTTGAACATCCACACCAATAATCATATCCATTCCTTTGGCTTTGAGCTCGTCTATGGGATAATTGTTTACTACCCCGCCATCAATTAAAACCATGTCATTAATAACCACTGGTTGAAACAAAGAAGGCAAGGCTCCACTGGCCATAACCGATTGTGCCAA
>JAGQZG010000133.1 GCA_020435705.1 Mangrovimonas sp. | reverse complement strand
GCCTGACATTGTTACTACTGGCATTGGTTTCATTCAATCCAGTATATGCACAAGATCAAACGTCTTCTACTGAAACCACACAAGACGGAAGAGTTATTAAGGGCATCATTAGTGACGATAGTGGCCCTGTTGAAGGCGCCACCGTTATTTTGAAAGGAACCAAAACGGGTACTTCTTCCAATGAAAAAGGCGAGTTCACTTTTCCCAAGCCGTTAAGATCTGGGGATGTTTTGCTTATCAGTTACTTAGGTTACAAAAACCAAGAGTTGAAAATTGATGACTCTACCAATCGCTTGGAAATTATGTTAACTGAAGATCTAATTGAGTTTACTGGGGCATTAAATTCCAATAAACCTTACAAATCCAAGCGCTCTAAGTAATTCATGAAGTTAAAGGCAACCCTGTTTTTTTTATTGGTTGCACTACAATGCAATGCTCAATCATCTGATTTTAACTCTATAAGTTTTAAAAAGGCCGATAGCATTGCATTGTCTTATAAAAATGAAAGACTCACCAACTTGCCGGAGCTTTCCTATAAACTCACGTCCCATCTCACTACTGATGCAGAACGTTTTAGAGCTATTTACAGATGGGTGTGTGGAAATATTTCCAACGACTACCGCCTTTACTTTAAAAATCATAGAAAAAGACAACGCTTTCAAAACGATTCTCTCAAACTAAAAGCTTGGAATGATGAATTCAAAAAGGTTCTGTTCAAAAAACTCCTGAAAAAAAATACTACCATTTGTACAGGCTACGCCTATCTGGTAAAGGAACTTTGCAATCTGGCCCATCTAGATTGTGAAATTGTTCAGGGGTATGGCAGAACCAGTATGACAACCACAGAAACGCTCACCTTACCCAACCACACTTGGAATGCAGTTAAATTGGACGGAAAATGGTATTTAAGCGATGCTACATGGGCCAGCGGTATTCCCAATCCTGAAACCAATAGGTTTGAATTTCATTACAATAATGGCTTCTTTTTTCCCAATCCAGAGCTTTTCGCTATCAATCATTATCCTGTAGATAAGAAATGGTTACTGCTAGATAGAAATGCTCCTACTTTTGAAACATTTCTTGAAAACCCTATACTATACAACGAAGCCTATTTGTATTTGGAGAGCCATACCTCGCCCAAAAAGCTCCACAATTCAGTACGTAAAAACGAAACTGTTTTCTTTGAATACCAACTTCTTAGTTCTCCGGAATTGGAGCAAATTTATTTTCTAATTGACTCTGGATCAAGCACAGTAAAGACAAAACCTACAGTGGTTAAATTCCAAAACCAAATCCTAAGTCTTGAGTATACATTTAAAAGAACCGGTTTTTATGATGTTCATTTTTATATAGAAGACAATCTCATTGCAACCTATGTGTTTGAGGTGAAGAAATGAAAAACAGAAGTAACAAATTCTCATGCTTCTCGTCGTTACAGTAATCAATCAAACTATTTCCATGAATAAATTAGGCGCAAGTCTTCTATCTTTTGTTATTTCCTTTACTCTTTTTGGTCAGTCGGACAGCATAGATACCTTCATAAAATCGAAAATGCAGGAAAGAAAAATCCCAGGATTGCAATTGACCATTGTTAAGGACGGGAAAATTATCAAATCGGAAAGTTATGGCATTGCGAATATTGAAGATTCTATTAAAGTAGACTCCCAAACAGTTTTTGCCATTAATTCTATGACCAAAACCTTCACTGGGGTAGCGGTCATGCAGTTGCTGGAAGACGGAAAGTTGTCCTTGGAGGATCCTATTTCGAAGTATTTAGACAGTCTCCCTGAAACTTGGAGAAATATTACGCTTAAACAATTGCTTACACATACTTCTGGACTACCCGAAATGATGGATAATTATGCTAAACTAGTAGCATCTTGGGATGAAGTTAAGGAACTGCCTATTGTTTTTAATCCCAACGAAGATTTTCAATACAACCAAACTAATTATGTATTGATAGGAAAACTAATAAATAAGTTGAGCGGCGTAAGTTTTCAGGAATTTATCCAAGAAAAACAATTAAAACCCATTTTAGCACTGCGAACTATTGAAGCTGGATTTGGACATTATCAAAGTGTCATACCGCATTCAGCCAGAGGTTACACGTACTTTGTAAACGGTTCTTTGACCCATGCTTATGAAGAATTCCCTCTAGAATTTAGAACTGCTGCGGGAATGAGTACCACAGCCTCAGAGCTGGCTCACTGGTATATAGCCCTTCAAAATGGAATGCTCTTAAAAAATCCTGAGAGCCTTTCAACTCTTTGGACACCAGCCATTCTCAAGGATGGTAAGACCAGAGGTTTTGGTGGCCCACTTAACGGTTATGCTATTGGCACTCCAATCATGGTGAAACCTAATGAACCTAATATTATTGCCACTATTGGCGGAGGCCGATCTGCAGCCTTAACCTATCCGGAAAAGCACATTACCATCATCGTTTTAACAAACCTGCAAGGGGCTTTCCCAGAACGATTTATAAACGATATGTTGAAATGGATTGACTAACCATTTTATCGAATTTCCCTATCTTTAGCAATAACCAACTGAAAATCAATCTTAGTGAGTTCAAGAAAATTAGCTATCATAGCTGGTAGCAGCTATCTTATTATCTTCTTTGCAGCCATTTTTGCCAACTTTTTTGTTTTGGAAGCCATTCTAAAAAATCCTTTGGAAACGGTGACTGAAAACCACTTGACCGTTAGGTTTGGTATTTTGGCCTTTCTGATTACGGTCGTTTTTGATGTTATAGTGGCATGGGCGCTTTATGAACTTTATAAAGGGCATGTTTTAAACTTGCCGAGTACGTTATTCCGCATGATGCATGCAGCCATTATGGGTGTAGCTATATTTGCCCTTCCACAAGTGCTTAGTTTGGATTCCAATGCCGCTATTATGCAACAGGTGAACATTTTTAATACCATTTGGCTTATCGGCTTGTTCTTTTTCGGAATTCATCTCATGTTCTTAGCTAGAATCATAAGAAACCCTAAGCTCATTGCCCTGCTTCTTCTTTTGGCCGGTCTTATGTATATGGTAGATACCTGTGCCCACTTTTTGCTTCCTAACTACAGTGACTATGCCTCCATATTTCTGGCCATGGTAGCCATTCCAAGTATTTTAGGTGAAATGTCATTTGCTATTTGGCTATTGGCTCGTGGTGCGAAAGATCACTAGTTATTTTTTTCAGCTTTCTCAGGGAAAACAATCCATCAAGTAACTGGACAGTTAAACAAACTTTTCTACACACTAATTATACGGTGGAAATTTCACTAACTTTGAATAAAGTGTTTGCTATGAAATTTTTACAAACTTTCATTTTGTTCCTTGTTCTGAATTTTGGGGCCTTGGGTATTGGTAGCATTTTTACTAATAGAGGTGTTGTGTCTGATTGGTATCAAAACCTTTCCAAAGCACCATGGACACCACCTGGATGGGTTTTTGGAGCAGCATGGACTACTATCATGATCTGTTTTGCTTTTTACATAGCTTATCTTTGGCCGCAAGTGGACAATAAGAGAGTATTACTCATTTTGTTCGTTTTACAATGGCTATTGAATGTTTCGTGGAATCCTGTGTTTTTCTATTACCATAACGTGAGATTGGGATTGCTCATCATCGTGGCATTGACTTTTTTGGTTGGCTATTTTATGCTAAAGTTCTGGCCTGACCTAGGAGTCAAATCGGCTCTGATACTGCCCTACTTTCTTTGGCTATTAATTGCCACTTCTTTGAATGCTTATGTAGCTTTTAAAAATTAATATTGTGTTATTGAAATTTTAAAAATTGTGCAGCTAACTATAAAAATTATCATTGGACTCGTAGCATTCTTACATTGCTATTTTCTATGGTTTGAAATGTTCGCTTGGGAAACCAAAGGGAGAAAAATTTTTAAGCAGTTTCCCAAAGACCTGTTTCCTGTAACCAAAACACTGGCTGCTAATCAAGGTCTTTATAATGGCTTTTTAGCGGCTGGCTTAATCTGGAGCTATTTTATAAAAAACCCCGAATGGCAAACCAACATAGCTCTTTTCTTTTTGGGCTGTGTAGCTGTTGCAGGCATTTTTGGTGCGCTAACTGCCAGTAAAAAAATATTCTTCGTACAGGCCTTACCTGCTATTATTGGTATTATTCTCATTTTAATATATCAGTCATGAGCAAAGATAACTTCATTAACTATGTAGAATTTAAAGCCCCAGATTTAGAAGCCATTAAAAGCTTTTATTCCCGTTGTTTTGGATGGACTTTTATAGATTATGGCCCTGAATATGTAGCATTTTCCAATAGCGGATTAGAAGGCGGCTTTGAGAAAAGCAATGAAAAAATTGTCAACGGTGCTTTGGTGGTTCTCTACCATTCTAAACTAGAGGCCATAAAGAACATTGTTGTGGGAGCAAATGGAACTATCTCAAAAGATATTTTTTCATTTCCCGGCGGACGAAGATTTCATTTTTTGGATCCTGCTGGAAACGAACTGGCTATTTGGTCGGAAAACTAAAAACTTATGAGGAAGCGTTTATCAATAATCAACATAATTGGTTTCGGCATTTTACTTTTCAATTGTACTTCAAAGCAAACGGATTTTATTGAAACACCTTCAGGACTTAAATATAAAATATTGAAAGAGGGACAAGGTGAGCCCGTAAAAAAAGGGCACGAAGTCTTTATTCACGAGACCATGTCCTATACCAACGATTCGTTATTGTTTGATTCCAGAAATTTGCCTTCACCTGTCAAAGTCCTTGTAGGTGGAAGTCAGGCCATTGATGGTGTAGATGAAGCTTTGCCTGGAATGAAAGTAGGTGAAATAAAAAAGCTTATTATTCCCCCAAAATTAAGCCAGCGGAGTGGCGAACATATGTTTCCACACCCAGATTCAACCTTAGTATATGAAATAGAACTCATTGAAATCCTTAATTAAATATTACACTATGCATCCAGACATTGTAGCTTACAACCAATCGTTATCACAAACAGACCAGGAAATTTGTTCGGTACTTTCAGAAAGTATTGAGAAACACCTCCCGGAAGCCAATGAAAAGATTTGGCATGCACATCCTGTTTGGTTTTTAGACGGAAATCCCATTGTTGGGTATAGTTTGCAAAAACAAGGCATCCGGCTTATGTTTTGGAGTGGAGCAGATTTTGATGAAGAAGATCTTAAAGTAAGAGGTCAAAAATTTAAAGATGCCTCTATTTTCTTCACTTCTACTTCAGAAATTGATGACATTAAGTTGTCCCGCTGGTTGGACAAATCAAAAGCCATCCAATGGGACTATAAAAACATAGTGAAACGCAAAGGCGTTTTACAGCGGTTAAAATGAAAAAGTTGCTTAACTTTTTGCTTATTCTCACCTTTCATTTTGGTTATTTGGAATGGGGAGAAAATAACAGCAGCTTCATTTTTGAGGCTGAAGCTGAAATTTTTAAAAAAGTTGGTTCAGATGTATTGAGTGCGGTTCATCCTTTGACTGTTATACCACTCATAGGCATAATTCTGTTAATTATAACTCTATTTCAGTCTCAACCCAACAAACGATTAACCTTTATTGGCCTAGCTTGTTTGGGTATTTTGATGGCTGTAATTTTACTCGTGGGTATTTTGGGACTCAATTATAAAGTTGTTTTGTCAGTAATTCCCTTCTGGATTGTTGCGATTTTTCTTATATTCACCTATAGGAAATCAAACAAATGAATGCACTCAAGACGTGTTTGGAATGTGGTGAAAAATTGGTAGGCCGCAGCGATAAGAAATTTTGTAGTGACTACTGCCGAAATGCTTACAATAACAAGATTAACACCGATGCCAAAAATCTCATCAGAAACATCAATAATAGATTGAGAAAAAATTGGAGAATTCTGGAAGAACTCAATCCCAATCAAAAAACAAAAACGACTCGAAACAAACTGATGCAAATGGGGTTTGACTTCCATTACATAACCAGCACCTATACCACAAAAGTTGGAACCGTTTATTACTTTGTGTACGATCAAGGGTATTTACCTTTGGAAGACGATTATTTTGCATTAGTTAAAAGAGAAAGTTAGCCTACCACGTATGCCCTTTCAAATTCATAGCGGCTTTTAAGATATCCTTTTGACTTATTTGGCCAACCAACTTTCCATTTTCAACAATAGGGAAGCGTCGTCTTTTTGCATTGAGGAATTTTTGAGCCGCATCAAAAATATTCATGTTACCATCTATGGTCTCAACGTTTTTAGCCATGTGTTGCTCTACGGTAGTATCGCCAACTGGCATATTGTAATATCTACTGTCGGATATTTGCTTGATACAATCGCCTTCCGAAATCATGCCCACAAGTTCATTGTTCTCATTCACAACTGGAGCTCCGGAAATACGATTGCTTATCAAGGATTGGATAACTTCTTCAACCGTATGTTCAGGCTTGAAGGTGATCAAATTTCGAGTCATATAATCGCTCACCTTTAAAGACGGCGTTTGGATGCCTTCCTGTTGCTGCTGTTTTCTGGCACCCTGAAAACTTTTGATTCCCATAAAATTTCAGTTTTAGTTTTTATTAAATATACTGAAAATAAACGTTTTAACACAAAAATATTTTTCTGTTGAATTATTTCGTACCTTTAAAAGACTAACTAAAACAACTGTACCATGCTTAAAAAAGTAGCCGCTACTTTGCTCTTGGCTCTTGCTGTTTATTGGGGTTATGTTTCGCTAAAGCCATCCAATACAATTTCTACATCAGAAAATTCCAGTTCTTTCTCAACAGAAAAGGCCTTGGAACATCTAAAAATCATTTCCGAAAAGCCACATTATGTAGGAACTCCAGAGCATGAAAAAGTAAAAGAATACATCGCTGGAGAATTACAGAAATTGGGCTTTGAGGTTTCCTATCAAGAAGCCTACAGTGTGACTGAAGATTGGGGCAGTTTTACAAAACCTGAGAACATTATTGCAAAATATCCTGGTACAGAAAAAGGCAAAGCGCTTCTCTTACTTTCGCACTACGACAGCAACCCTTTTTCATCCTATGGTGCAAGCGATGACGGATCGGGAGTAGTTACCATTCTAGAAGGTTTGAGAGCTTTTCTTTCTGAAAACAAACCCAAAAACGATTTGCTAGTGGTCATTTCAGATGCTGAGGAATTAGGGCTAAACGGTGCTGATATTTTCGTGAATAAAAAT
>JAGQZG010000132.1 GCA_020435705.1 Mangrovimonas sp. | reverse complement strand
CCATAAGTAAATGTTTCACAAGATGAAGGGTTAGCATTATACTTCATGGACACACGCATTCTCGTGGCTCCATTCAAGGCTGAAGTTGGTACGGTGAAATTCCCAGAAACCGAAGAGGCTGTTGTTCTGGAACGGCTGTAAACCTGCTCGCCAGAATCATCAAAATCACCATCTTGGTTGTAATCAATCCATACTCTATAGGCTTCTCTGTACACAGTCCCAGTCCAAGCTGGAGTAATGGTGATTGAGTAATTATTACCTTTATTTAAATTGGTTGAAATGCTTGTGAAATCGGCATAACCACCATTGTTTCCTGAAAGGTTATTGATACTGCCTACCTGTACTCTGTTAATATACTCATCGGTAGTAATATTTCCTTGAGACGTACAATAGGTAAGTGCATTGGAAAGTGTAGTGACATTGACTGTATTACTATTTGAAGACACATTCCCTGCTGCATCCTTAGCTTTTACAAAGAAGCTATACGAAGTAGCTGGCGACAACCCATTTACTGTGGTACTTGTTCCAGCAACAGTTGTTATGAATAAGCCATCTTGATACACGTCATACCCTGTAACACCCACATTGTCTGAGGAAGCGTTCCAACTCAAGTTTGTACTGGTTTGAGTGGTTCCACTGGCAGATAAATTAGTAGGCGCACTTGGTGCTGTGGTATCGGCTGCCACATTAACCGTTCTGGTAACTTCAACTGCCGCATTTCCTGAAGCATCGCTCACGTTGTAGGTAACCACATAGGTTCCCACAACCGATGTGTTGACAGTATCACCTCCAATAACGATGCTACTCGTTAAATCACCGTCAATATCATCTGTAGCTGTAGCACCTAATTCGGTATAGGACTCTCCCACAATTAAATTGATTGTTGCAGAGCCGTTAAGAGTTATTACTGGTGGTGTGGTATCGGCTATCACCTGAACGGTTCTAGTAACTTGAGCAGCAGCATTACCCGCAGCATCGCTCACATTGTAAGTAACCACATAAGTTCCCGCAACTGACGTATTGACCGTATCGCCACCAATAACAATACTTGCCGTGATATCTCCATCTACATTATCTGTAGCTGTAGCACCCAATTCGGTATAAGATTCTCCTACAAGTAAATCTATAGTTGCCGCCCCATTAAGTGTAATCACTGGCGGTGTGGTGTCGGCTGTTACAATCACTGTTCTTGTAACTTCTACAGCGGCATTACCTGCAGCATCGCTTACATTATAGGTTACCACATAGGTACCGGCCACTGAAGTATTTACAGTGTCCCCACCAACAACTATGTTAGCTGAAATATTTCCATCTACATTGTCTGTTGCAGTTGCTCCTAACTCGGTGTAGCTTTGTCCTACCCAAAGATTAATAGTTGACGCGCCATTAAGCGTGATTACTGGTGGTGTAGTATCTGGCCCTGAAGCTGTTAATGAGACATCATCAATAGCAACATCCGCTTGCCAAGTACTTCCTACAAATCGGTTAAATCTCAATTGGATACCTTTTCCTGTATAAGCATCTAGGCTAACGCTGGCACTTTGCCAAGAGTTTCCTTGGTTACCGCTTTGACTCCATATACTGCTCCATGTTGCCCCTTCATCTTCACTCACTTCAAGATCAATGGTTCCCATGTCTGAAGCTCCATACATATGATACATGAAACTGAAAGTTGCTCCAGAAACACCATTCAAATCAAAACAAGGAGAGTTTAAAATAGCTCGTTTACTTGGATAGTTTGGACTTGAGGCCTCAACATACACATAGTAAGTTCCATCTGCAGCGCTGGATGGTCCTGTATTACTGGATGGTGTACCATTAGCATCAACCGTCCAATCCATATCATCAGCACTGGATTGCGTCCAAGCGCCTAATGTATTTTCAAAGCTTTCAGAATAAGGGAAGGAAGAAATTCCTCCGGTACATCCGCTGGAAGGTTCAACTACCTCAACCGTTCTTATTACTTGAACAGCAGCGTTACCTGCAGTATCGGTTACATTATAAGTCACCTGGTAAGTGCCAACAACTGATGTATTAATACTGCCTCCAATAACAATATTGGCCGAAATATCGCCATCAACATTATCTACTGCAGTAGCCCCTAGTTCTGTATAAGCACCACCTTGTGTTACGGTAACTGTTGAAGAACCATTTAGAGTTATTACTGGCGGTGTGGTATCTGGCCCGGTACCTTCTATAACAACTGTATAATCTTCAACTTCACCATACGTAAACGTTTCACAAGAAGTAGGAACCCCATTATATTTCATAGAAACTCTCATGGTTGTTGAATTTTCTACCGCTGAAGCAGGCACTGTAAAGGTTCCACTTACTGGTGTAGAGCTTGTAGCAGCCTGCGTCCAAACTTGTTCTCCGGAATCGTCAAAATCGCCATCTCGGTTATAGTCAATCCACACCGAATACCCTTCGCTGTAAACAGAGCCTGTCCAAGTTGGTGTGACCGTGATAGTATATTGACTTCCTTTAGTTAATGTTGTTGAAATACCAGTAAAGTCTGAGTAGAATTGTGCCCCTGAAGGATTGTTGATAGTGTTTAGTTGGACTCTACTTATATACTCATCATTTACATTGGTTCCTGCCGAAGAGCAATAATTCAATTGCACATCCGTCGTTGTGAAAGTAATGATGCCACTATACGCCGATGTCGCATTATCTGGGCATTTACTTCTTATTTGAGCTTCGTATTGAGTCAACGGAGAAAGCCCTGATAAAGCTTGGGAAACTCCATTCACAGGAACTGTTATCCAAGTAGAAGAACCTACCTCGCGATACTGAAGGTCATAGGAAGCTCCAGGAACTGCATTCCACGATAACGTAGCTGCAGAGTCGGTTAGTCCTGAAGCTCCTAAGCCTGTAGGGACAGTAGCATTACAGACTACTTGTCCAGCTATAGTAAAATTGGTGTTGGAAATATCAAAGAAAATATGATTGGATCCTTTTACCATGATTCTATTTTGTGTTCCTACATTGTTTGGCACCACCACATCTTGCGAACCATCATTAGGAACTCCTGCCGCTAAAGCTATAGGATAAGTATCACCTCCATCGGTTGACAGATAAATATCAACATTGGCGGCATTAACCCCATTGGAAGTTGTTCCGGCAACATTCCAGGTAACGGTTTGTGTGGTTCCGGCATTCCATGTAACATTGGTGTTAGGACTATTGACCACAAAAGGCCCTGCAGTTCCATTCACGGTAATAACGGTATCATCACTATTGTTGGTAGCTCCACCAGCTCTATTATCGCGAACAGTCAATCTAAAATTCATAGTTCTAGCCACATTAGGTACCGCTTCCCATTGCCATGAAGTAGCTCCAGTTTTTATGGTAGACATTCTTGGGAAATATCTAAAGTTATCCGTGGTAGGATTGTAAGACCTAAAAGCCACCCCTGAAGTTGCTGTTGTGCTTGGATAGGTGGTTGAAGCATTATTTTCATCAAATTGTTCCCAACAATAACTCAACACATCACCCGGATCGGCATCGGAAGCTGAACCCGTCAATACAAAGGGAGTTCCTTTAGGAATCGTATAATTTGAACCCGCATTGACAGATGGTGTAGAATTTCCCGTCGCCGTGTTTGTTTGGCAACTAGTGGTTTTTACATAATCTGTTACCTGTTGAATAGAAATTGCATGGAAATAGGCATCACTGTGCGCTTGAACATCGGTTGCTCCCGTAATTCCAGCATATCCCATGATGGTTGATCCACTTCCTGGTTCCATTTGAGCATTACTACCTTCGTTACCATTGAATGTCCATGTATGATTGGCTCCAAATTGATGTCCCATTTCATGGGCAACATAGTCTATATCATAGTTATCCCCAACAGGAGTGGTATGTGAAGTCCAGCCACTGCCCTTGCCACTGGCACATACACAACCTATACAGCCTGCGTTACCATTGTTTTGCAAATTGGCAAACAAATGGCCAATATCATAATTTGAATTGCCTATCACACTGGTTAGAGTAGACTGCAACTGGCTGTTGTAGTTTGAAGTAGAACTACTGTAGGGATCTGTAGACGCATTGGTATAAACAACATCATCCGTATTTGCAATTAAGACCATGGTAACGTTAAAATCGTTTTCAAAAACACCATTTACACGCGTCATGGTTGCATTAATGGCTGCCATGGCCAAAGCCTTGGTTCCGCCATGGTACTGCGTATATTCTCCAGTAGCCGAAATAGCTAAACGATAGGTTCTTAAAATACCATCATCAGCGTTTCTCATGTAGGTGTCTTGACCAGACATTTGATTGGAAAGAGATTGATTCACCTCACACTCAAAATCGTCGTAATTGCTTATTTTATCCTTTTTGGAGTACACACTGTACTGAGTTAAATCGGAAGTATAGGGTTCAATAAAGATTGCTGGCTTGTTTGGAGAAAGCCTCATGCTTTGCAATCCCAAAGGAGATATACTAAATCGTATGACGGCAGCAGGATCGTCTATACCCTGGCCGGCATAAGAATGAATATCCGGATATTTGGCCTGCAATTCAGGTTCCATAATCGAAGCCTCAAAAACCCTAAATGATTCCAATTCACCATCTGGATTGGGGAAAGAAACAACAATGCCTCCTGATTTTGAGGCTGAGCTCTTTTTAGGCGCATTGTTCAAGAGCTGTTTTAACCCTGCAATATCCAAATGATAGGTTTTAGGATTTACAAGATTCTTCTTAATTTCTCTCACCTTGGAGATTTGCGCTGGTGTTTCCCGTTGAAAAAAACTGCTTTTTTGCGGAAACATAAAACTGGTGTATATTAACGCCAGCAGTAAACATAATTTTTTGTGCATAATTCTGGTGGTTAAAAATTAATTATTAGTGAAATTTGCAACACAAGAATATTGTCATTTTATGATTTTTTTAAGAAAAAAAATGTAAACTTATTAACATTACGGGAAAACCGTAATCATATTTATGAATTTTTCTACATTTATGTCTGAAAATAAAATTTTAAGCATTAAAAATCTATCGATTTCATTTCTGTCTGAAAAGAAATCAAAAGAAGTCATTCATTCCATTTCCTATGATTTAAACAAGAACGAAATTTTAGGAATTGTGGGCGAATCGGGGTCGGGGAAGTCTGTTTCCTCTTTGGCTATTTTAGGCTTGCTGCCCAAAAAGACTTCACGTATTACGGAAGGTGAAATTCTATTGGGCAATCAAAACTTATTAACCCTAACGGAGGCCGAGCTTCAAACTGTTAGAGGGAAACAAGTTTCCATGATTTTTCAGGAGCCTATGAGCTCTTTAAATCCGTCTATGACGTGTGGAAGTCAAGTAGCTGAAATCTTGTTGGGACATCATATTTGCACTAAAAAAGAGGTAAAAGAAAAAGTCTTGTCCCTTTTTGAAGATGTAAAACTCCCAAATCCTTCACGAATTTATACTGCTTATCCTCATGAAATTTCAGGAGGCCAAAAGCAACGGGTTATGATAGCCATGGCCATTGCCTGCAATCCCGATATCTTAATTGCCGACGAGCCCACTACAGCACTTGATGTTACCGTGCAAAAGGAAATTATTCAATTGTTGAAACGCATTCAAGCGTCGACCCATATGAGTATTATTTTTATTTCCCATGATTTGTCTTTGGTTTCAGAAATAGCCAATAGAGTTGTGGTGATGTACCAAGGTAACATTGTGGAACAGGGTGATGTAACCTCCGTATTCAAGAATCCAAAAGACGCCTATACCAAAGCGTTGATAGCCTCCAAACCTCCTTTAGAGGTTAGATACAAACACCTCCCCACAATTCAAGATGTGATGAACGATACCCTTTCACTAGACATTGAAACCGATGATGAACGACGTGAACGGCATAAGGCTCTATATAGCCATTCGCCCTTGCTGGAAGTGATTAATCTGGAGAAAACCTATTTTTCAAGCACTGGCTTGTTGGGAAAGAAAATAGGTTTTAAAGCTGTTGATGATGTGAGCTTTAAATTATATGAAGGCGAAACCTTAGGATTAGTGGGCGAATCCGGTTGTGGTAAATCCACTTTGGGGAATGCCATCACTTTATTAGACAAGCCTACTGCTGGAAGTATCTTATACCGAGGAAAGGACATTACCATGCTTTCCAAGAAAGAGGAACGTATCATGAGAAAAGAAATACAGATTATTTTCCAGGATCCTTATTCTTCTCTGAATCCTAGGCTAACCGTTGGTCAGGCCATCATGGAGCCCATGAAAGTTTATAACATGTACGGTAGTAACTCTGGACGAAAGACCAAAGTTCTTGAAATTTTGAACAAAGTAGGGCTTGATGAGACAGCTTTTGAGCGTTATCCTCATGAATTTTCAGGAGGACAAAGACAGCGCATTGGTATTGCTAGAACTATTGCTTTGAATCCCAAATTAATTATTTGTGACGAATCTGTTTCGGCCTTGGACATTTCCGTTCAAGCACAAGTACTGAATCTTTTAAATGAACTGAAAGAATCTTTTGGTTTTTCCTATATTTTCATCTCCCACGACCTTGCCGTAGTTAAATATATGAGTGACCAATTAATAGTTATGAATCAGGGGAAAATTGAGGAAATAGGAAATGCAGATGCTATATACAAACATCCGCAAAAAACATATACAAAAAAACTTATTGATGCCATTCCAAAAGGGTTATAACATAAATACCTTTTTGGTTAAATAAAGCAAACTCCTTACAAATCTTACATGATTTTTGTAGGCTTGCTGGAGTTTGCTTGTAGTAGGTTGTTCAGGTAGATTTGGGTCAAAATTCATATCCATCTATAATTTTGGGAGATTTGGGGCATCTCTGGTTAATTATTTAGGGCATTGTAAAGATGGTAAAAAAAATTACTTAACAGATAAAATGTAATAAAAAATCGATTAAATGCACTATTTTTTAACATTTAATCGATTAATGTAAGATTTCATTTACAATCAAAGTATCATTTCCGGTATATCTCCTTCTACAATTAGGGTGCCTTCGGTGGCATTAACTATCTCCTGAACCGAAACCCCAGGTGCTCTTTCTAAAAGCTTAAATCCCTTGTCGGTGACTTCCAGAACAGCTAGATTAGAAACAATTTTCTTCACACAACCAACACCGGTCAATGGCAGAGTACATTGTTTTAAGAGCTTGGATTCTCCAGCCTTATTAGTGTGCATCATGGCAACAATGATGTTTTCGGCACTGGCTACCAAATCCATGGCACCACCCATACCTTTCACCATCTTCCCGGGAATTTTCCAATTGGCAATGTCTCCATTTTCTGAGACTTCCATCGCTCCTAAAATGGTCA
>JAGQZG010000131.1 GCA_020435705.1 Mangrovimonas sp. | reverse complement strand
GTTATATACCACGTATCGAGCGTTATCTAAAATGTCATCATTCCAAACGGGAGAAATTCAATGAAAAATTAATTTTTATCCAGTTGCAAATGTTTGGTTTTCAATTAAAATAATATTACTTTTGCACTCCTTTTAGCGAATAGTCGGACAAGAGAAAGGAATCAACAAATCTATAAACACTTCTGTGTGTCTCGCTTAAATCTTCCGTAACCATACAGAATACAAATTTTAAATCAGCACATGGCTGAAAAAGCAAAACAAGCTGAAGTTGAAGCAACTGAAGCAACCGTTGTAGAAGAAGCTCCTAAAGTTTCTGCGGCACAAGCAAATCCTGAAAAATTCTTAAAAGAGTTCAACTGGCACAACTACCAAGAAGGTATTGATGAAGTTGAGGATTCTCAATTGAAAGAATTTGAACAACTTGTAGAAAAGAACTTTGTAGACACTTTAGATGATGAAGTGGTGACAGGTGAAGTGGTACACATTACAGACCGTGACGCTATCATTGACATCAATGCAAAATCTGAAGGGGTTGTTTCTTTGAACGAGTTCCGTTACAATCCAAACTTAAAAGTTGGAGATAAAGTAGAAGTACTTATTGATGTTCGTGAAGATGCTTCTGGACAAATGGTGCTTTCCCACAGAAAAGCGAGAGTAATCAAAGCTTGGGATCGTGTGAATGCAGCCCATGACAATGGAGAAATTGTTAACGGTTTCGTGAAATGTAGAACTAAAGGTGGTATGATTGTAGACGTATTCGGTATCGAAGCCTTCTTACCTGGTTCTCAAATTGACGTAAAACCAATTCGCGATTACGATCAATACGTTAATAAAACAATGGAATTCAAAGTGGTTAAAATCAACCACGAATTCAAAAACGTTGTGGTTTCACACAAAGCGCTTATTGAAGCTGACATTGAGGAACAAAAGAAAGAAATCATTGGACAATTGGAGAAAGGCCAAGTCTTGGAAGGTGTGGTTAAAAATATCACCTCTTACGGTGTATTCATCGACCTTGGTGGCGTAGATGGCTTGATCCACATTACCGATCTTTCTTGGTCACGTATCAACCATCCAAATGAAGTGGTTGAACTAGATCAGAAATTGAACGTGGTTATCCTTGATTTTGATGAAGATAAATCAAGAATCCAATTAGGTCTTAAACAATTGACAAAACATCCTTGGGATGCTCTTGGAGATAATGTGAAAGTTGGTGACAAAGTAAAAGGTAAAGTAGTGGTTATTGCCGACTACGGTGCGTTTATTGAAGTTGCTGATGGTGTTGAAGGTCTTATCCACGTTTCTGAAATGTCATGGTCTACTCACTTGCGCTCGGCTCAAGACTTCGTAGAAGTTGGTGATGAGGTGGAAGCAGTAATCTTGACCTTAGATAGAGAAGAGCGTAAAATGTCTCTTGGTATCAAGCAATTGACTCCAGATCCATGGACAGACATTACCGCTAAATACCCAGTAGGCTCTAAGCACAAAGGGATTGTACGTAACTTCACAAACTTTGGTGTATTCGTAGAATTGGAAGAAGGAATTGACGGATTGATTTATATCTCTGATCTTTCTTGGACTAAGAAAATTAAGCACCCAAGTGAATTTTGTAACGTAGGTGACGAATTGGAAGTTGTAGTTCTTGAATTGGATGTAGAAGGACGTAAACTAAGTTTAGGTCACAAACAAACAACTCCGAACCCTTGGGATAAATACGAAGAAGACTATGCCGTAGGAACTGTTCATACAGCTGAAGTGTCTGAAATCGTTGACAAAGGTGCTACAGTTGAATTCAACGAAGATATCGTTGCATTCATTCCAACACGTCATTTAGAGAAAGAAGATGGCAAGAAACTTAAGAAAGGTGAATCTGCCGACTTCAAGATTATTGAATTCAATAAAGAGTTCAAGCGTGTAGTTGCATCACATACAGCTATCTTTAAAGAAGAAGAAGCCAAAAATGTTGAAGCAGCTTCCAAAAGCTCTAGTAATGATGCGGAAAAACCAACTTTAGGTGATGCTAATGATGTACTTCAAGCACTTAAAGATAAAATGGACGGAAAGAAGAAGTAATTTTTCCGATAATTGAAAATAGAAAGCCTTCCTCTTGGGAGGCTTTTTTTATGGATAAAATTAACCATCTATTTAATTTTTTTTAAACTATCTTTGTATACCAATAGGTTTTGAGATTATATGAGTCAAAAAGTGTTACTTAATTCTAAAGAGGTAAACATCATTCTTCATCGATTGGCTTGTCAACTTATTGAAAATCATAACGACTTTTCCAATGCGGCATTGATTGGTATCCAGCCTAGAGGAATTTATTTGGCCAAGCGCTTAGCAAGGATTTTAACCGAAGAGTATAAAATAAAGAACTTGGAACTTGGCTTTCTGGACATCACGTTCTATCGTGACGACTTTAGACGCGGGGATAAACCGTTACAGGCCAACACTACAAAAATCGATTTTTTGGTAGAGAACAAGAAAGTGGTCTTTATAGATGATGTTCTCTATACAGGACGCAGCATTAGAGCGGCTTTAACGGCCATTCAATCGTTTGGGAGGCCAAGCGAAATAGAACTGTTAACTCTCATTGATAGAAGATTCAGCAGGCATTTGCCCATTCAGCCCAATTACAGAGGAAGACAGGTAGATGCTATCAATCATGAGAAAGTGATCGTAGAATGGGAAGAACAAGGAAAAAAAGATTCCGTATATTTGAAAAATAGTTAGTACATGAGTGAGTTAAGTGTAAATCACTTATTGGGTATAAAATACCTGAACAAAGAAGATATCCAATTAATATTTGAAACCGCCGATCATTTTAAGGAAGTCATCAATAGGCCAATTAAAAAAGTTCCTTCTTTACGTGACATCACTATTGCCAACCTCTTTTTTGAAAACTCTACCCGTACCAAACTGTCTTTTGAATTAGCCGAAAAACGTTTATCGGCAGACATCATTAACTTCTCAGCTTCTCAATCTTCAGTAAAAAAAGGAGAAACACTTATAGATACGGTAAACAATATCCTTTCCATGAAAGTGGACATGGTGGTCATGAGACACCCCAATCCTGGAGCGGGTATTTTTCTTTCAAAACATGTAAAAGCTAGCATTATCAATGCGGGAGATGGTGCCCATGAGCATCCTACGCAAGCTTTATTGGATTCGTATTCCATACGAGAGCGTTTGGGATCCGTAAATGGCAAGAAAGTAGCCATTGTTGGTGACATCTTGCACAGTAGGGTAGCCCTTTCCAATATTTTTGCTTTGCAATTACAAGGGGCTCATGTTATGGTGTGTGGCCCCAAAACATTGTTGCCAAAACATATTGGTTCGTTGGGTGTCAAGGTAGAAACCAATCTTAGAAAAGCACTGGAATGGTGCGATGTGGCTAATATGCTAAGAGTGCAAAACGAACGTATGGATGTGAGCTATTTCCCTTCCACGAGGGAATACACTCAACAGTATGGCGTGTCCAAAGCCTTGCTGGACTCCTTGAAAAAAGAGATTGTCATTATGCATCCGGGGCCAATCAATCGCGGCGTGGAAATAACCAGTGATGTGGCTGATTCCGATCAAGCCATTATTTTAGATCAGGTACAAAACGGGGTCGCTATAAGAATGGCGGTAATTTATCTTTTGGCCTCAAAAATAAAGCAATAGTTATGATCATTGATAGAGACGAAAATATTACTATAATAACTCAAGAGACTGCAAAAATCCCTCAATTGGTTGAAAAGATTCAGCAATCATATGAAAAGTTTAAAAATGACAACATTATTGTCAATCTTTCCTCTTTGGGTAAGTTGAAACTTGAAGATATTATTGAATTCCTTGAGGTTTCAAATAAACATAGAAAAGCAAAACACTCCTTTGTGATTGTGGCCAGTGATTTCAATTTTGATGATGCACCAGATGAAATTGTGATCGTTCCAACGACCCAAGAGGCCTATGATATCATTGAAATGGAAGAAATGGAACGTGATTTAGGATTTTAACAATGAAACTAACCATTTTAGGTTGTCATAGTGCTACGCCAAGAATAAATACTCATCCAACAGCTCAGGTTCTGGAAGTTAAAGGGCATGTTTTTTTGATTGATTGTGGGGAAGGAACACAGGTGCAACTTAGACGTTATAAGGTTAAATTTAACAGAATCAAGCACATTTTTATTTCCCATCTGCATGGCGACCATTTTTTTGGTTTGGTTGGCTTAATTTCCACGTTTAGATTGTTAACTCGCGAAACCGATCTTCATATTTATGGTCCTAAGGGCATCAAGGAAGTTATCACGCTCCAAATGAAGCTGGCCGATTCTTGGACAAACTATAAACTCATTTTCCATGAGTTGGAAAGCAAATCATCAGAACGTATTTATGAAGATGATAAAATAGAAATATTTACAATTCCGCTTGATCACAGGGTTTATACGAACGGGTTTTTGTTTAAGGAGAAGCCTGGAGAACGAAAACTGGATCCGGTTGCAGCCAAAAGAGCCAACATACACACGGCTTATTTTCAAAAGCTCAAGCAGGGTTTTAATGTTGAAAATCAAGAAGGAGTAATAATTTCAAATGAAACGGTAACCGTTCCCGGGCCAAAACCTAAAAGCTATGCGTTTTGTAGTGATACCCAATATTCTGAAGAAATAGTTCCAATTATCAAAAATGCCACAGCTTTGTACCACGAGTCTACGTTTTTGGAAAAACATAAAGATTTGGCGCCCATGACAAAGCATAGTACTGCAAAAGAAGCGGCTCAAATTGCACAATTGGCCAATGTTAAAAAATTAATTTTGGGACATTATTCTACCAGATACGATGATCTTTCTGCTTTTAAGACCGAGGCAGGGGAGATTTTCAAAAAAGTTGAATTGGCCGAAGCGGGAAAAACGTTTGAGTTTTAATTAAACTCTTTTAATTTCCCCACCCACTCAATAGCTTCTTCAAGAGTAGCACATCTTTTCATGCTTTTTTTGTAAAAATGTTTTTCAAGAGACGCATTTAAAAAAGACATATTGTTGTAGTAAACTATCACGCTGGCAACAATAAAATCATAGTCTCCTGTCAGTTTTTCCCAAATATGTGGGTCTGCTGAGTAAGAATTGACTCTGTTTGTAATGTAGGCTATCTTGAAATCTGTTCCGTAATATTCTTTTATAGCTTTGATTGCCTTGAGGGCTTTTTCCCAATCAAAATGAATACCTTCCTTCAATTCGGCTAGAATAAAAGTGTCTGTCAAATAAAAGCTTCCAAAAGGCAAATCAACTTTTTCACTTGGAATTTCTTTATAAAATTTTGACTCTTCAAATCTCATGAATTGACTATTTATTCTTTAAATTTATGAGAAATTTGAGAGCAAAAAAAGGGAATTTAACAAAAATCGACCTTATAAAATTTTAATGTTTAGAAATGAGTGACTTAAGTAACTACAGAAAATCCTATGAGAAAAACGAGCTTTTGGAAGGCAAAATCCCTAACGATCCTATAGAACTTTTTAGAGATTGGTTTTTTGAAGTTGACAATCATTTTAATGAAGAAGAAGTGAATGCGATGACCCTTTCTACCATTGGATTGGACGGGTTTCCAAGAAATAGGGTGGTTCTTCTAAAAGGGTTTACTTATGAAGGTTTCATTTTTTATACAAACTACGAAAGTGAGAAAGGAAAGGCCATAAGTGCCAATAATAGGGTTTGTTTGTCCTTTTTATGGCCAAAGGCCGAAAGGCAGGTAATAATTAAAGGTCGGGCCACTAAGCTTGCACCCAATTTAAGTGATGGTTATTTTGATTCTAGGCCAGAGGGCAGTAGGCTAGGGGCTATTGCTTCCCATCAAAGTGAGGTAATACACAGCAGGGAAGTTCTGGAAGAAAAAATGAAAGCGTTGGAGCAATTTTATGCGGGAAAGGAGATTCCTCGACCTGATTATTGGGGTGGTTATTTAGTGGCTCCGGTTGAAATTGAATTCTGGCAAGGTAGACCCAATAGATTGCATGACAGAATTAGATTTACCCTTATGGAAGACCTTAATTGGAGGATTGAACGCTTATCTCCATAAAAACATCGATGAAATGCATTTAAGCTTTCTTTTACATTTATAAATATCGACGAAATACACTAAGTATCGACAAAATACATACATTTAATCGATTTTAACATTTTATTAACACTCACTTCTGGTTAAGCTTTTAATTTTACTACACCAAATCTAAAATAGCTTAACCACCATGAAAGCCCTAAAATTACCTATAGCTTTGCTATTAGCTATTGTTATGTTCTCTTCATGCTCTACTGATAGTATGAATGACGAATTAAACAGTGTATCATCTGATGTTGTAATCCCTCAATCAAAAGGTATTGAGGTGGAAATATTAAATTTGATAAACCAACACAGAGAAGATCTAGGTTTGAACCCGCTTCAACCTATGGAATTGATCAAATCCCAAACGTATAGCCACAATGACTATATGATTGAGAAGAATCAAGTTTCACACGATTACTTTTATCAACGTAAAAACTTTTTAACGTCCAACACTGGTGCGTCTTCTGTAGCAGAAAATGTAGCCTACGGGTATCCTACGGCCGAAGCTGTGGTAAATGCATGGTTAAATAGTGAAGGACATAGAGCCAATATTGAAGGTGATTATACGCATTTTGAAGTATCGGCCGATACCAATGAAGCTGGACACTTGTATTACACCAATATATTCATTAAAAAATAAGCCCCAAGTTAGTTATATTAATTTTAAGTTTTATTCGATAAGCCACCGTCAGGTGGCTTTCTTTTTTCCAAGACTCTCATATCTAAATTTTGCCCATAGAGCAACTTGAAAAGTGTTTTTTGAATGGGTTAATACGGGATTTTTAAACTCATGAAAGAAGCACAATTAAATCATAATTAAACTCTCTTTAGTGAAACTCTTGAAGCAATAACGATTTCAACCTATAGACATTAAAAAAGCCGCTTTAAAAGCGGCTTTACATGTTTGAGGGAAACTCAATCTACACTACACAATTGGGTTATGATTAATTATTGAGTATAATAAATTTAGATCTACGGTTGGCTTGATGTTGTTCTTTGGTACATTTCACACCGTTTGAGCAACCATTTACAAGCTGGGTTTCTCCATATCCTATAGCACTTTCTATACGTTCTGGAGCAATATCTCTAGACAATAAGTAATCTCTAGTTGATTTGGCTCTGTTGTCAGAAAGAATCATATTGTACTTATCGCTACCTCTACTATCGGTATGGGATTCAATCTTGATAATCATATCAGGATGTTCTCTCATAACACTCACAATGTTTTCAAGTTCATAAGCGGCATCGGCTCTAATATCCCATTTATCAAAGTCAAAGAATATAGGGTTAATTACTATTTCATTGTCTCTAATAAGTGGTACAAGATCAAGGTCTACAATAGTTTCGTTATTGTTCGTTGTGCCTGTAGTAACTTCTTTGTGATTGTCTTTATAGTCAGGCATTTCAGCCAAAATCGTATACTTGGTATTGCACTTTGCTTTGAAGTTGTACTTACCTTCTTCGTCTGCGTTAACAGTTTTCAATATTTTACCATCGGCATCT
>JAGQZG010000130.1 GCA_020435705.1 Mangrovimonas sp. | reverse complement strand
GAAGCTCAGAATGAAACTGTTCAATCTTATGAAAATGTTTCGGGCTTTGGTAGTTACTCTGTTAATGGAAATACAATGACTGTATCTGGAACTTTTTTTGAATATGAATTTGATGGAATGGAGAGCTCTGCTTTAGGTGGTGAACAGGAAGCGGAATTTGTATTAAGTGATAACGGACAGACTATGACTTTCAACCAAAATCAAGAAATAATTCAAAATGCAGGTGGAATACAGACAGTAACGACGGTTACCTCTACCACGGTTTTACATAAACTATAAATGAAAAAGCGACTCAATTGAGTCGCTTTTTTTATCCGCTTATTCTTCCTGAACCGGCCACTTTCGTATCTTTTAACTCGGGATTCCCTCGGTATTCAACACTCCCCGAACCGGAAACTCTTGCTTTTATTTGTGAATTGCTCACGACATCTATATCACCTGAACCTGAAATATAGGCTTCCGTATTGTTGGACTGTAAATCAAAACCATGGAAATCGCCAGAGCCGGAAACTCTGGTTTCCAAACTATCCGTTGAACCTTTAAGGGTAATATCTCCTGATCCGGACAGGTTTGATTTAATGTGTTTTGCATTTACCGCCAGTACAATATCTCCTGAGCCCGCTAGGGAAGTCTCGAAAGCATCGGAACTAATAGTATCCTCAGTCCATAAATCGCCTGAACCTGCCAAAGCCACACTGGCTATATCCTGGAAGGGAATGGTGATTTTTATGCCTTTCTTAAGGCTGGGTCTAAGGGAAACAAAATCTTTTACCTTAACCACAAGTTTATCGCCTTTTACTTCGGTAATAATATAATCCATTAGATTTTCCTCGCCTTCAATGGTAAGGTGGCCTTCGGTTCCCGAAACAAGTACGTAATCAAAGGAACCAGCGCAGCTTATACTGTTATAATCTCCTGTATTTCGGGTAATTGTGGTCATGTTTCCATTACCTTTTACTTTTTTTTGCCCATATGCAGAAAGAATGCTTAAAAAGGCAATGCTTAAAATGATTAGTTTTTTCATTAGAATGATATTTAGTTTTCAAAAAATGTAACACTGCCGTAATCTGAAGAAATTCTTACCGAATTACCACTGCCTGAGTTTCCATGATATCCAGTATATTTTTTGTCGCTGGAATCAATAATCTTGGTTTTATACTCAAACCCACTCGTGTCGTTCAACGAAGCGTATTCAAGATCAATATCAAAACTAAAAGAATAATCCTTGGCAATTCCTATTTTGATCCCCGTGTAATCGGAGTCTATTTTAATGTTGCCTGCATTACTGGTCATTCTGTCTACTTTAATGGAGCCATAATCGGATTCTAATGTCAGGTTTTTGTAAACCTCACCAATTCGAGTGGTCAAATAATCGCCATTTCCCATTATATTGTTGGCTTTTTCAATAGTAATCCCACCGTAATCACAATTGAACTTCACGTCTTCGGCTACTTCAATTTTTGATTGGGTATAATCGGCCGAAATGTTCAAGTTTTTTGCTTTCCCCACGGTGTAACCACTGTAATCGGCATTAATAGATCCTGTGTTGATGTATTCAAAATAACAGCTGCTGGTATAATCAAAGTTCAAAACATTGCCTTCGGCCATGAGTTCTTCGGTCGTGATTTTTCCGTAATCACAGCTTATGGTAGCTTTTCCTTCCAATTTGCCCAAATTAATGCTTCCATAATCATTGCTAAGGTTTACACTGTTGCTCATGGGCATTTTAACGATATAGTTTACCTGCATGTTTACATTGTTGTTTTTGCCCCAGTTCCACCAATTGCTAGACTTGTTTTTGTTGAAAATGGTTTTTGCCGAAACATGGTTTGAAGAGGCATTGAACTCAACGGTTATTTCTTCTAGCCTCTCGGCTACTTTGTCTTCATTATTGCCACTGGTTTTAATGGTAATTTCAAAAACCACTCGGTTTTCATTCCAGGTAACAATATCCAGATTTCCATAACTGTTGTCAATTTCAACTTGTGCATTGCTGCTCACGTTGAATTCTTTCTTAATGGTTTTTTGCTTTTCGTGTTTATCCTTTGTAGGAGCATTTGAAAATGCCAACAAGGGTGCTATAAGAAGAAAAGCTAAAACTCTATAGTGTAATACTGTTTTCATTGGTATTCAAGTTTTTTAATTGTTTAATTGTTTCAATTTGTTCCATTACGGTGTTTAAAATGTCAATTCTATTTTGAAAGTTGCCAATCATAGCATAAATCACACGCTGGTCATTGCCACTTTCATAGAGGTCGGTTTTTAATTTTTGGTATTCACTTTCAAGAAGATTGATTTGCTTTAATGCATCTTCAATAAGAGCTAGGGTTTCAGGCGATTTTTCAGCATCCAACTTTTTTAACTCGGCATTGATAGACGTAGTGAAAAAATCTTGTGTTTGTTGCATTTCAGGAGAAACACTGGCCAGATCTTTAGTGGTTTCATCTTTTTGAGTAAATACAAACAATGAAACAAGAAGCGTAATTGAGGCAGCTATCCCTAAAAAAGGTTTCCAAATGGATTTTCTTTTAGAAGTTAAAGCCAGTGTTTTGGTGTCCAATTTTTCCAGGAATCTTGCTTCATGGCCTGTTTCTGGTTCATGAAAATCAAAATCATCCTGCAATCGGTCAAACAATTGATCTATGTTATCTTTTTGTTTCATAATCAATTAAATTAATAGGTTACTGTTTGCTGCAATTTTTGCCTCAAACTTTCCTTTGCTCTGGAAATGGTTGTCCTACAATTGGCATAGGTAATTTGCATTATTTCAGAGATTTCATCGTAATCATAGCCTTCAACTAAATGTAAGGTCAAAGCGAGACGGTAATTATCCTTTAAAGTGTCCATGACAGTCAATACATTTTGTGCCTTCAAGTGTGAATAATCACTTTCTGAATTGTTCTCACTTTCCTGTTCCAATTTGTACTGAACATTTTCAAGCGGCACATCTACATACTTGTGATTTTTCTTGTAACTGTAAATACTGTTATTTACCACTATTCGCTTTAGCCATGCGCCAAAGGTGCTTAAGTCTTTTAGACTGTCCAATTTTGTGAAGGCCAACAAAAAGGAATCTTGCATAACATCTTCGGCTTCAAAACTATCTTTTACAATTCGGAGGGCTGTGTTGTACATAGCTCTATAGTAACGGTTGTATACTTCCAGTTGCGCTTTCTGGTTACCGTGTTTACAGAGCTCTATCAGCTCGCCGATATGTGGTTTGGTTAGTGTCAAAAAAAACAAATTGTTTATCTAAAGAGTACAGCAACTCATAATTGTTACAGTTTACAGTACTAAAAATTTAATATACGTAATTTTGCATTGGCACGTTAATTGAAAAATACAATTGATATTACAACATGCTTAATGTGTTAAAGCGCACATTTACAGAGTGTTTAAAACTTAAAAAAACAAAATTTTAATAGAAACCATTTTGTTTTTGTGACAAAATGACCTAAATAATTTTATGAAGAAATCTAATTTACTAAGTCTTGACAGTTTGTCATTACAGGATTTTGACGAGAATTCAGAATTGATTCCTTTAATGACACCAGAAGACGAGGAAGAAATCAATAAAGAACAATTGCCTGAGAGTCTACCAATTCTTTCTTTAAGAAACACGGTTCTTTTCCCTGGTGTGGTTATTCCCATTACGGCCGGTCGTGATAAATCCATTAAACTCATCAATGATGCAAACAAAGGTTCTAAGGTCATTGGGGTTGTAGCACAAAAGGATGAAACGGTTGAAGACCCAGGGGCAAGGGACGTGAATTTTATTGGGACGGTTGCAAGAATATTGAAAGTCCTGAAGATGCCTGATGGCAATACAACGGTGATTATCCAAGGGAAAAAGCGGTTCAAGATCAACGAGATCACTGCCGAAGACCCTTATATGAAAGCTTCCATAACCGATTTTCCGGAAACAAAACCAACTTCAGATAATAAAGAATTCCAAGCCATTATAGATTCAATAAAAGATCTGGCTTTACAGATTATCAAAGGAAGTCCCAACATTCCTTCGGAAGCGTCTTTTGCGATTAAAAACATTGAAAGCACCTCATTTCTGATCAATTTTGTGTCTTCCAACATGAATCTTACTGTGGAAGAGAAGCAGTCGCTCCTTGAGATTTCAGATCTAAAGGAACGGGCCATGGCAACTTTGAAGTTTATGCACGTTGAATTGCAAAAGCTGGAGCTTCGCAACGATATCCAATTGAAGGTTCAAAGCGATTTGAATCAGCAGCAACGCGAGTATTTTCTTCATCAGCAAATGAAAACCATACAGGAAGAACTGGGTGGCGTGAGCTATGAAGAAGAAATAGAGGAGATGAAACTGCGTGCCAAAAAGAAAAAATGGAACAAGGAAACAGCCGATCATTTTGAAAGGGAAATTGCCAAAATGCAGCGCATGAACCCTCAAGTAGCCGAATACTCTATTCAGCGAAACTATTTGGATTTATTGCTCGAATTGCCGTGGAACAATTACAGCAAAGATAAATTTGATTTAAAACGCGCCAAGAAAATATTGGATAGAGACCATTATGGTTTAGACGATGTCAAGCGAAGAATCATTGAATACTTAGCCGTGCTCAAACTCCGTAACGATATGAAGTCGCCCATTCTTTGCCTTTATGGCCCTCCTGGGGTTGGGAAAACCTCTTTGGGGAAATCCATCGCAGAAGCGTTAGGCAGGGAATATGTAAGGATGTCACTGGGTGGTTTGCGGGACGAAGCCGAAATACGAGGGCATAGAAAAACCTATATTGGCGCTATGCCCGGTAGAATTATCCAAAGTTTAAAGAAAGCGGGAACGTCCAATCCTGTATTTGTTTTGGATGAAATTGATAAGTTGACAAATTCCCATCAAGGTGATCCGTCTTCGGCAATGTTGGAAGTCCTGGATCCTGAGCAAAATAGTGAATTCCACGATAATTTTCTGGAAATAGGGTTTGATCTTTCCAAAGTCATGTTCATTGCAACGTCCAATAGTTTATCCACCATACAGCCTGCGTTACGTGACCGAATGGAAATTATCAATGTGACCGGTTATACTATTGAAGAGAAAGTAGAAATTGCCAAAAGACATTTGCTTCCTAAGCAATTGAAGGAACACGGTTTAACGGAAAAAGATTTAAAGATAGGCAAGCCGCAATTAGAGAAAATTGTGGAAGGCTATACCAGAGAGTCCGGTGTTAGGGGCTTGGAAAAACAAATAGCCAAAATGGTTCGTCATGCGGCCAAGAACATTGCCATGGAAGAAGAGTATAATATCAAAGTAACCAATGATGATATTATTGAAGTTTTGGGCGGCCCCAAATTAGAGCGTGATAAATACGAAAATAATGACGTGGCCGGTGTGGTAACAGGATTGGCCTGGACCAGTGTGGGTGGAGATATTCTCTTTATAGAATCCATTCTTTCCAAAGGCAAAGGCAATTTGACCATTACTGGGAACTTGGGTAAAGTCATGCGGGAATCGGCGACTATAGCCATGGAATATATTAAGGCCAATGCAGAGGAGTTTGGGATTAACCCTGAGGTATTTGAAAAATACAACGTTCACATTCACGTTCCGGAAGGTGCCACGCCAAAAGATGGTCCAAGTGCAGGGGTAACAATGTTAACCTCTTTAGTTTCCCTTTTCACTCAACGAAAAGTTAAAAAGCACTTAGCCATGACCGGTGAGATTACACTTCGTGGGAAGGTATTGCCCGTAGGTGGTATCAAAGAAAAGATATTGGCGGCTAAACGAGCCAGTATCAAGGAAATTCTTCTTTGTGAAGAAAACAGAAGGGATATTGAAGAAATCAAACCTGAATACCTAAAGGGATTGACGTTTCATTATGTGGCCGATATGAGTGAAGTACTGAAGATTGCCTTAACAAATCAAAAAGTGAAAAATGCCAAGAAATTATAATTAGCTTACCCTTTAATAACAAACAGTTTGAAGAGTTTGGACGCTTCTTATTAAAGAGAAGTTTCCAAACTCTTTTTTTATAAGAAAAATAATTCCCACAACATCACGTTTTAAGATAGATTTATTTACTTTGCAGCTTTATGCTATTAAAGACTATCAGACTTTTTCTACTGTGCTTTGGGGTCTCCGCTTTTGCCCAAGTTGGAGGAGAGTCTACCTACCAGTTTTTGAACTTGGTTTCTTCTCCACGACAAGCAGCCTTGGGGGGTAAGGTTTTTACCAATGTAGATTATGATGTAACGCAACCACTGTACAATCCGGCAACTATAAATGTTGAAATGGATAATCAATTGGCACTTAATTATGCCAGTTATTTGGGAGGCATAAATTACGGTACTGCTGCCTATGCATATACTTGGGATAGGCATGTGCAAACATTTCATATAGGTGTAACATATGTAAATTATGGTGATTTTGATGGATATGACGAATTGGGAAATCCTACAGGAACTTTCACCGGTAATGAAGCAGCTCTTTCTTTTGGTTATGCGGCTCAGATAGGATACTCCGATTTTTATGTGGGGGGAAACTTGAAATTAATCACTTCAAAACTTGAACAATACAACTCGTTTGGCGCAGCCATAGATGCCGGACTTATTTATATTAATGAAGATCTGGATTTCCAGGCAACTGTTGTGGTTAGGAATCTGGGTTCCCAAATTACCACCTATGCGGGTTTGCGTGAGCCTTTGCCTTTTGAAGTAGGTTTTGGGATGTCCCAAAAATTGGACAATGTGCCTTTACGATGGCACATAACGTTTGAAAACTTACAGAAATGGCCCATTGGTGTTTCCAATCCAGCGCGTTCTACAACCGATTTGGAAGGCAATCAAACAGAAGAGGAGGTGAGTTTTTTCTCCAATGTTCTTCGCCATACCATTGTGGGTGTAGAGTTATTTCCTGATAAAGGGTTTAATTTTAGATTGGGATATAATTTTAGACGAGGAGAAGAATTGAGAATCGTAGACCAGCGCAACTTTTCGGGGCTTTCAGCTGGAGTTTCTCTTAAATTGAATAAATTCAGGTTCAGTTTTACCCATGCTAGATATACAAGTGCGGGAAATTCAAACTTCTTCGGACTTCAACTAGATTTAAGATAATGCATAAAATTACCATTGCCATAGATGGCTATTCTTCAACAGGAAAAAGCACGATAGCCAAGCAAATAGCCAAACATCTTGGGTATGTGTACGTAGATAGTGGAGCCATGTATCGGGCTGTAACCTTGTTCGCTTTGCAGGAAAATATTATTGGTGACGGTTTTTTTGATGTTGAAATGTTAATTGCAAAGCTTCCCGAAATCAATATTGGGTTTAAGTTCAATGATGAATTAGGTTTTGCCGAAGTTTATCTAAACGGTGAAAATGTTGAAAGGCAGATTCGTACCTTAAAGGTTTCTTCCTTTGTAAGCCAAGTAGCGGCCGTTTCCGAAGTAAGGGAACAAATGGTGAAGCAGCAACAAACAATGGGCAAAAACAAAGGCGTAGTGATGGACGGTCGTGACATAGGAACGGTTGTGTTTCCTGATGCCGAATTAAAATTGTTCATGACAGCTTCTCCCGAAATACGAGCACAAAGACGGTATGACGAATTGCTTGCCAAAGGAGATAAAATTACGTATGATGAGGTTTTGCAAAA
>JAGQZG010000129.1 GCA_020435705.1 Mangrovimonas sp. | reverse complement strand
ATTTCTGAAATAAGATCTGAATAAATACAGGTTTCCAAGAGTTCCAGAGTGCCAACCACTACTTTTTTTGCGTAAGGAGAAAGTTGTGTGGTCAATAGCAAGTAAGCCCATGAGGGTATAATTGCATCTGCACTGCACGTAAGGGCTATATAGTTATCTTGATATTGACTCCAGTCGTGTAAAGCTATTTGCTCTCTAAAATCTTTTTCTCTTAAGATCAAACCTTCATAAAGCCAGTCTTTAATATCAAACAAAACCCGTTGGCCTTTAGGATAATAGTCTTCAAGGTCTATGGTTTTGAGTTTGCTGTTGGCAACTCGATTTATAATTTCACCTTCCATAAATACAAATTTACTACATTATTGGTAACCTTCGGCTTGTAGTGCAAATAGTTCACTGTAAAGCAATTGGCTGGCCATGAGCTCTTCATGTGTACCTATTTCAAGGACTATACCTTCATCTAGCACCAAAATTCTATCGGCTTGCCTTACTGTGCTAAAACGGTGCGAGATGATAATACTGGTTTTACCTTTGGTTAAACCAATGAACCGTTCAAAAACCTCACTTTCGGCTTTGGCATCCAGTGCCGATGTGGGTTCATCCAAGATCATGACATCAGCATCTTTCATATAGGCTCTGGCAAGGGCTATTTTTTGCCATTGTCCGCCCGAAAGTTCCATCCCGTTTGAAAAGCGTTTTCCCAATTGTTGGTCATAGCCTTTTTTCAATTCTGAAATTACTTCGTTGGCCAAACTCAATTGGGCGGCAGTTTCAATTTTGGGCTGATTCCCTAATTCATCTATATCTCCAATGGCAATATTTTCTTTGACTGTAAATTCATATTTGAAGAAATCCTGAAAAATAACCCCGAAAAATTCTTGGTATTCGGCTTTATTGAAACGATTAATGTTGGTACCGTCCAACAAAATCTCTCCCGATGTTGGTTCGTAAAATCGCAAGAGGAGTTTGGTTAACGTGGTTTTTCCCGCTCCGTTTTGCCCAACAAACGCCAGTTTTTCACCAGCTTTTAATGTAAAACTTACACCTTTCAGAATTTCTACATCAGAATCCGGATAAGAAAAATGCACATTTTTAAATTCAAAACCTCTAGCTACATGCTCGGGCAAAGGGGCCGTTTCTTCCGTATCCGACTCCACTGAAATATCTATGAAATCAAAGTAGTCTTTTAAGTATAGGGAACTTTCGGAAATACGGGTGAATTTTGAAAAGAAATCTTGCAAATTGCGCATCAAACGATTAAAACTTCCCGAGAGAAAGGTTAGTTCTCCTAAAGTAATAACCCCCGAAAGGACTCGGTAAATGATAAAAATATAAGCCCCATAATAACTTAACGACCCTAAAATGTTGAATAAAGACCCTAAAACCGATCGTTTAATGGCCAGTTTCTTATTCAGGTTGAAATATTCTTGGGAAAGAGTTTTAAAACGGTCTACAACAAAATCCGTTAGGCCAAAAAGTTTTATCTCTTTGGCCGTTTTGTCATTGGCACCTATAAACCTGAGATAGTCCAGTTCCCGGCGTTCTGATGTCCAACTTCTAGCCAGTGAATATTGTTGTTGGCTAAATTTAACTTCATTGATAAATGATGGAATAATGCTCAAGACCAAAAGGATAATGAGCGAAGGTTCAAAATAAATCAAACCAGCTACCAGAGTAGCAATGGAAATGGAGGTTTGTACTTGTCCTAAAACATTGGACATTAATCCAACCCGACCGGTTGTTTGTGTTCTCGCACGCTCCAACTTATCATAAAAATCAGGATCTTCCAACTGGCTTATATTAATTTCGTTGGTCTTCTTGATTATTTTTACAGAGGTTTCAATATTGTAGGTGTCGCCTAAAAGGCCATCGGTTAGGGAAATGGCCCTGCTTATTAAATCTGAAATAATGACCAACCCAAATTCTATAGCAACATAGGTCCAAAGTTGGGAATAATCATGTGCTTCAACAGATGTTTGGTGTACTATTTCATCTATGATAAGCTTTCCTATCCATAGAATGGTTACTGGCAAAAGGGCTCCTACAAGTCTGCATAACGAAGAAAGTATAAATAACGACTTGTTTGTGTTCCATATTTCTTTGAAAAATCTTGGAATGTAAACTAAGGCATTAAATGAAGACTTTAAGTTGGTTTTTGTGTCAGCTAAAGATTTTACGTCTCTTCTGGGCATTTATTTTTATCAGGTTAAAGAATACCCAATTCCAGTTTTGCTTCTTCACTCATTAAATCCTGGCTCCATGGCGGGTCAAAGGTAATTTCCACTTCGGCAGATTTGACTTCGTCCAGAGATTTTATTTTCTCTTCTACTTCCATGGGCAATGTTTCGGCAACAGGACAGTTAGGGGTTGTGAGAGTCATGAGGATTTTAACATCGTAATCTTCATTCACAAAGACATCGTATATTAATCCCAGTTCATAAATATCTACTGGAATTTCTGGATCGTATATGGTTTTTAGGACGCGTACTATTTTTTCGCCTAAGTCTACAGTATCTAAGGATTCGCTCATAATTTCTAAGGGTTAATTCAGTTGGGTTTGATAGGCAATGGCATACAATTTCAATTGCTTGATCATGTTAACCAAACCATTGGCCCGTGTGGGTGAAAGATGTTCTTTCAACCCTATTTGGTCTATAAAAGAGGTGTCGGCATCAAGGATGTCTTTAGGGTGTTGGTTGGAAAAGACCCGAATTAAGATAGCTATAATGCCTTTGGTGATAATGGCGTCACTATCGGCAGTGAACTCAATTTTATCGTTTTTCAATTCGGCGTGTACCCAGACCTTGCTCTGACAACCTTTTATCAAATTGTCATCGGTTTTGTACTGTTCTTCGATAAGTGAAAGCGATTTGCCCAATTCAATCATGTACTGGTAACGGTCTTCCCAATCGTCAAACATTGAAAATTCATCTATAATTTCTTCTTGTATCTCTTTAATTGTCATACTGCAAAGTTACAAATTGTTCTACGCAATTAGTCTCTATCGGCAAACGATAAGAGTAAATTAACAAGTTTGCTAATTTCTTTAGGTGGATTGCCGTGGTCAAAAATGGGTGTCTTATAAGTCTCTCCATCTATATAAACAGTTAAAGTGGCCATGGCGGCCCCATCAAACTGAAAATCTTTTGATGGAGGGGCTAAGTCTGGAAGACTATTAAGGGTAATAGTTTCCAAAGCGCTAATCAATTGATTCCATTCTTCTTCGGTATAGTTTTGCTTTGCTGGTTTCATTCCTCGAACTTTAGTGACGGCTAGATAGTGCCCCTCGTTGGAAATGACAATATTTAAAAGCATACCTCTTGAAGTCGCATTGTAATCAAAAGTAATTTTTTTGTCTTGCATTGTTTTTGTTGAATCTGAAATTTGTGCTTTCAAGAGTGTGCCGTTAACTTCTGAAAGTGTCAAAGTATTATTTTGAACAGAAAAGGTTTTGGTGCCTTGTAAAATTTTGAACAATTCATCTTCAGAAGAGTTATCCATGCACATTTTTTTGGTCGCCGCAATGGGACCAAAGGTTATGTTATTGTTTTCAACAGTAAAACTGCCGTTGAAATTATTACAGCCGGAATATCCATAGACCCTATTTTCATTTAAATCAAACGTAATTGTTGGGTTTTGGGTGGTAATTTCCTGTCCATTAAGTTCACTAACGGTGTAGTGTCCATTCATTAAATTAATATTGGTTGTTTGGCTTGATGAACCACAACTTATAAGAGTCACGGCTAAGAGAATAATAAAGGTTTTTTCCATAATACTAAAATTATAACATTAATATTACAAAAAGGAGGCCAAACTTAAGACAGCATCAATTTTGCCTTTTTGACACCTTCAATTAAAGTATCAATTTCTTCTTTGGTATTGTAAAAGGCGAAAGAAGCACGCACGGTTCCTGGTATTTGGAAGAAATCCATGACAGGTTGTGCACAATGATGGCCGGTGCGAACAGCAATACCCAACTTGTCCAGAATGGTTCCCACATCGTAAGGGTGAATACCTTCTAAATTAAAAGATATAACGGAAGTCTTGTTTTTTGAGGTACCGTAAATTTTTAATCCGTCTATTTCCAAAAGCTTTTTAGTTGCATGGGTGAGCAATTCGTGCTCATAGCTAGCTATGTTCTCTAAACCGATAAGATTAAGATAATCTATAGCGGCGCCAAAGGCTATGCCACCACAAATATTAGGCGTCCCCGCTTCAAATTTGAATGGCAAATCGGCGTAGGTGGTTTTCTCAAAAGTAACTTCGGAAATCATTTCGCCACCACCTTGATAGGGCGGCAATAGGTTGAGCCATGCTTCTTTGCCATAAAGCATCCCAATGCCAGTTGGCCCACACATTTTATGAGCCGATGCCACGTAAAAATCAACATCCAAAGCTTGTACATCCACGGTTAGATGCGGTGCCGCTTGTGCGCCGTCAATTAAAACGGCAGCACCTACTTGATGCGCCTTCTTAATAATGTGCTCTATATGATTAATGGTTCCTAAAGCATTGGAAACATGATTGACAAAAACCAGTTTTGTTTTTTCTGAAAGGAGATTGTTGAATTCGAATTCGATTAATTCACCCTCCAAATTCATAGGGATGACTTTTAAAACAGCACCAGTGCGTTCACAAAGCATTTGCCAAGGCACAATATTACTGTGATGTTCCAACGACGAAACAATGATTTCGTCTCCTTTCTTTAAAAGTGAGGTAAAGCCATTGGCTACCAAGTTGATACTGTGCGTAGTACCAGATGTTAAAATGATTTCGCGACTGCTTTTGGCATTGAAAAACTGCTGAATTTTTTTTCTGGCCTGTTCATATTTATCCGTAGCTTCTTGGCTTAGCGTATGAACCCCTCGATGAATGTTGGCATTGTAGCTTGAGTAGTATTCAACGATGCAGTCAATAACTTGTTGTGGGGTTTGCGAAGTGGCGGCGTTGTCCAGATACACCAAAGGTTTGCCATTTACTTTACGGGAAAGAATGGGGAAGTCTTTGCGGATATTTTCGATATTAAATTGCAATAAAGGAATTATAAATTAAACCCAATATTCACACCCAGCTTATTAGCAATGAGCTTATTGATGCGTTGTTTTAGTTCAGGAATTTTTACACTGGCCAGAACATTATTGGCAAACGCATACATTAACAATGCTTTGGCTTCTTTCTCGTGAATACCTCTGGTTTTCAAATAGAATAAAGCATCGTCATCCAGCTGCCCTACTGTACACCCGTGGGAACATTTTACATCATCAGCAAAAATTTCCAACTGTGGTTTGGTATTAATGGTTGCTTTGTCATCTACCAGAATGTTATTGTTAGCTTGATAGGCATTTATTTTTTGGGCTATTTTATCTACCACAACTTTGCCATTAAAAACACCTGTGGCACTTTCGGCAAAAATACCCTTGTAGTCTTGATGACTTTCGCAATTTGGCTGTTTGTGATGTACCAAAGTGCTATGGTCTACATGTTGCTTGTTTCCTATAATGGTAATGCCTTTTAAGGTAGAATCAATACGCTCACCGTTTTGGTAAAAATTAAGGTTGTTGCGTGTCAATTTGCCTCCAAAGGAAAAGGTGTGTACCGAAGCAATACTTTCCTGCTTTTGATTGATAAAGGTATTGTCAATCAAGGAAGCATTTTCATTGTCATTCTGAATTTTATAATAATCCACAATACCGCGTTTGGCTGTGAAAATTTCGGTCACGCTGTTGGTCAACACTGGGTTGTCCGTTAAACTTTGATGGCGTTCTATGATTTGCACATGCGAATTTTCATCCACAATAATCAAGTTTCTGGGCTGCAACATTAAAGCGGATTCATTCCCTGTAGAAAAATGGATGATTTGTATAGGCTTTTCAACCATTTTGTTTCTAGGGATGTGAATATAAGCGCCTTCTTTGGCAAAAGCGGTGTTAAGCGATGAAAGACTATCTTTTTCTGCAATCTTATTGAAATAGTTTTCAACAATGACCCGATATTTTGGCTTATTGAGCGCTGCGGACATCAAGCAAATGTCCATGCCATCATGTGTGGTTTGAGACAGATAAGACGAGTATTTGCCATCTATAAAAACAATTTTGTAGGTGTCAATATCATGTAGAAAATACTTCTTTACTTCACTAAATTCCAGAGCGTTTTCCTGTTTGGGAAACACACTGAAGTCCGTTTTCAAAAGAGCATTTAGTGAAGTGTATTTCCAAGCTTCCACTTTTTTTGTGGGAAACCCTTCTTGCTCAAAAGTTTTAATAGCTTCTGAACGAATATCATGAATTTTTGAATCTACATCTACGTGATTTTCAAATGCTAAAAATGATGATATGAGTTTATCTTTCAATTCCATAATTTTGGTGTTCAGTAGTCTGTTTCCAGTGGGCAGTTTTTCACTGTTGTCTGGAGACTGTAAACTGTTACTTCTTATTGAAGCACTTCTTCCTTAATCCAGTCGTATCCTTTTTCCTCTAATTCATGTGCCAATTCCTTGGTACCTGATTTCACAATTTTCCCATTGTAAAGCACGTGAACAAAATCTGGCACGATATAGTCCAACAAACGTTGGTAGTGCGTAATCACAATAACAGCATTGTCCTTGCTCTTTAATTTGTTAACGCCGTTTGCTACAATACGCAAGGCATCAATGTCCAAACCTGAATCGGTTTCATCAAGAATGGCCAATTTAGGTTCTAGCATGGCCATTTGGAAAATTTCATTTCGTTTTTTCTCACCTCCCGAAAAACCTTCATTAAGGGAACGAGATAAAAACTTGCGGTCTATTTCCAATAACTCGCTTTTCTCACGGATTAACTTCAGCATTTCATTAGCGGGCATTTCTTCCAAACCTTTGGCTTTACGGGTTTCGTTAATGGCCGTTTTCATAAAGTTGGTTACGGAAACCCCGGGAATTTCCACGGGATATTGAAACGAAAGAAAGATTCCTTTGTGAGCTCTTTCTTCTGGGGCTAACTCATGAAGATCTTCGCCTTCAAATTCAATCTCACCTCTTTCAATTTCATAGTCTTCCTTACCGGCAATGACAGTAGCCAGTGTGCTCTTTCCTGAGCCGTTTGGGCCCATGATAGCGTGTACTTCACCGGCATTTACTTCTAGATTAATGCCTTTTAAGATCGATTTGTCATCAACACTTGCGTGCAGATCTTTTATTTTTAACATGACTAACTTCCTATTTTAATAACTGAATTCGATTCAGCATTGGGTTCAAAAACATTGATTATTTCGGTAACTTGAAGTCGGTAGTCCCAACCTTCTTCTCCTTCGGGCTTAGGAGTTTTAATGGCTCTTATTTCCACAGGAACCATATCGGTATCTTCTTTTTTGTACTTCTGGACCATATCATCCAACTCGTGCATTTTTTCATCAATGATAACGCCGTAAATCTCCTGATCTGTTTGAAAGACTGCGGCATCGGCTAAATACACAAACTCACCTTTGATGAGGTCTCCTTTTGGCTCTTCTTTGCAACTTAAGAACCCGAGTGTGAGTGTCAAACTGAGAATGAATGCTATTTTTTTCATATGCTTATAAAAATTATCCAACGGATCCTTCTAAACTTATTTCCAGTAATTTTTGAGCTTCCACTGCAAATTCCATAGGAAGCTTGTTCAAGACTTCCCTACTAAATCCATTAACAATT
>JAGQZG010000012.1 GCA_020435705.1 Mangrovimonas sp. | reverse complement strand
GAATTATTGTCTTTGATGTATCCGGAACCATTGAGCTCTCAAGCAGCATCACCATTACTAATCCCAACATTACCATAGCTGGCCAAACGGCACCAGGCGATGGGGTTACCTTAAAAAATCACTCGTTAAAGATCAATACCGATAATGTTATTATTAGATACATGAGATCTAGAATGGGCGATGAAGGGGCAGACCAAGCCGATGCCATGGAAGGTAGGTACCATAAAAATATCATTATCGATCACTGTTCTATGAGTTGGTCAACAGATGAATGTGCCTCATTTTATGCCAATGAAAATTTCACCATGCAATGGTGCGTTTTGGCAGAAAGTTTAAGGAATTCCATTCATGAGTCGGGAGTGCACGGCTATGGAGGCATTTGGGGTGGTAAAAATGCGTCTTTTCACCATAATCTCTTAGCGCATCATGACAATAGAAACCCACGGTTTGATCATCCGGCTATTTATCCTAGTCCGGATAACACATCCGAATTTAGAGGCGTAGTAGATTTTAGGAACAACGTAATCTATAACTGGGGAACCGATGCTACCTATGGCGGTGAAGCGGGAACATTTAATATGATAAACAATTACTACAAACCTGGTCCAGCAACACAAACACCACAACGCATGTTGCATGCTTATAAACAAGCTACAAGTACATCAACGGTATATGGCTTTGGCGATTTTTATGTTAATGGAAATATAGTGGAAGGCTACGACGCTATTAATTCTGATAACTGGATTGGTGTGGTGGCGAAAAATGGAACCACTGCCGATAAGGAAGCAATGCAACTAAACGAACCCTTGCCAAGTGGAGAATGGAGTTTTGTTCATACGGCGCAACAAGCTTTTGACAAAACTGTGTTATATGCTGGTGCCAGTTTGGTTAGAGATGGCGTCGATTCTCGAATTGTGTCCAATGTGCAAAATGGTACCTATACAGCAGAAGGGTCTAACGGAAGTGCTCATGGAATTATTGATAGCCAATCGGATGTAGGTGGCTGGCCTGTGCTGCAAACCCTAACAGCGCCTCAGGATTCTGATAATGATGGCATGCCCGATGCTTGGGAGCTTGCAAATAATCTTAATCCCAATCTTAATGATGCCTCAGAAAGATACTTAAGTACTGCTTATGATAATATTGAAGTTTACATCAATAGTTTGGTGAAAAACATAACAGATAACCAGTACTAAATCCTTAAATTAGAACTAAGCATTTAAAAAAGATCAGTGAAGAAAAGAAACGCAAATAGAGCATTAAACGGTAACATGACACCAGTAATTATTTTGTTGGTATTACTCAGCTCATTGTCAATATATGCACAGGAAATAACAAATAAAGTACTAGCCTTTCCTACAGCCGAAGGTTTTGGAAGATACACGACTGGCGGTCGTGGTGGTGAAGTTTATGTGGTTACCAATTTAAATGATTCGGGTGAAGGGAGTTTGCGTAAAGGGATTGTAAGGCACGGGCCAAGAACGATTGTGTTTGCTATTTCGGGCACCATTTTTCTCAAATCGCCTTTAGATATCAATAAAGGGAACTTAACCATAGCTGGACAAACAGCTCCAGGAGATGGTATTGCATTGGCCGGTTATCCCGTTTCCATAAAAGCTGATAACATAATCATTCGTTACCTGCGCTTTAGATTGGGCGATATCAATAAGCAACAAGAGGATGCTATAGGAGGAAGGGAAACCAAGAATGTTATTATAGACCATTGTTCCATGAGTTGGTCTGTAGATGAAGTGGCTTCTTTTTACCGAAACCGGGATTTTACCATGCAATGGTGCATCATTTCCGAAGCGCTTAATAACTCCGTTCATGTTAAAGGTGAACATGGGTATGGTGGTATTTGGGGCGGTTCCAAGGCTTCTTTTCATCACAATTTAATTTCAAGTAATAACAGTAGAAACCCAAGATTCAGTGGGTCATCAACGACTGTTAATTCATCTGATGAGTTTTTGGATTTCCGTAATAATGTTATTTACAATTGGGAACATAATAGTATTTATGGTGGTGAAAAGGGAACTTACAACATGGTGAACAACTATTTCAAGTCTGGCCCTGCCACTCCTAAATCCAGAAAAAACAGGATTGTAAACCCCTCTGAACCGTATGGTAAATTTTATGTTCATGGTAATTTTGTTGAGGAATTTCCTGATATATCCAAAGACAATTGGAAGGGTGGTGTGCAATGCGATCGTCCTTTGGAAACCCAAATGAAAACGGAATATCCTATAGATAATAACATAAAAACCCAATCAGCTCAGGAAGCGTATCAGGCTGTTTTAAAATCGGCTGGAGCAAGTCTTTCAAGAGATTCGGTTGATGAGCGCCTTGTTAGCGATGTCCGCACGGGAACAGCCACTATTGGAAACGGAATTATAGATTCCCAAGAGCAAGTAGGGGGTTGGCCCGAATTAAAATCAAAGGAAGCACCAAAGGATACTGATCAAGATGGCATGCCAGATGCTTGGGAAAAACAAAAAGGACTGGATGCAAACAAAGACGATTCGGCATTATATACATTGGATAAGGACTATACCAACCTTGAGGTTTACATCAATGGCTTGGTACAGAATATTAAAATCGCTTCGGTAATCAACGGCCAGGGGTATCATTATGTAGTGGCAAAAGATGGTTCGGGTGATTTTACATTGGTGCAAGAGGCCATTAACGCCGTACCCGATTTCCGTAAGGAAGAAACCAAAATTTATATCAAAAAAGGAATCTACCACGAAAAGCTTACGTTGCCTTCAACTAAGACTTATGTTACTTTCGTTGGAGAGTCGGAGCAAGAAACAATCTTAACTTATAACGATTCGGCGCAAACTCTTAATGCTTTTGGCGAACCTTTAGGCACTACAGGGTCGTCTTCTTTTTTTGTTTTTGGCGAAGGCTTTACTGCAAAGAATATCACTTTTGAAAATGCCGCAGGTAATGGTCGGGTAGTTGGCCAAGCAGTGGCCGTTCGTGTTACGGGCGACAAGGCGGTTTTTAAGAACTGTCGGTTTTTAGGCTATCAAGACACCTTGTACGTGCATGGTGATAAAAGCCGCCAGTACTATAAAAACTGTTACATTGAAGGAACCGTTGATTTTATTTTTGGTTGGGCAACAGCAGTTTTTGATAATTGCGAGATATATGCCAAAGACTACGGCTATCTCACGGCTGCGTCAACAAACAAGGAGTCTAATTATGGTTTGGTTTTTATCAATTGCCGTTTAACTGGCAATGCCGGTACTGCTACTTTTTATTTAGGAAGACCATGGCGTGAGTATGCACAAACGGTGTTTATCAACTGTTACATGGATAAGCACATCAAACCCGAAGGTTGGCATAATTGGAAAAAACCCCATGCCGAAAAAACAGCTTTTTATGCGGAATATAATTCAACTGGGCCAGGTGCAAATAAAGACAAGCGGGTTAAATGGTCTAAACAACTGAATAAGAAAAAAGCGAGTCGTTATACTGCTGAAAATATTTTGAAAGGGTCTGATGGATGGGATCCAACAATTTGATTTATAAACTATATTGAATATGAAACATGTTTTAAAACTTTCAATGCTCATGCTACTGGGTTTTGTTTCCTGCAAGCAAGAGAAAGGGAAAGAAGAGCCAATGGTTATTGATGAAACTCAGGTAAAACCCTACGCCGAAATCTCGATTAAAGAAGGAGGTGATTGGCAAGATGGCCCTCGGGATCATAAGGAATATATTGGAGGAACTTTTAAAAACGTGCAGGAAATGACTGTGCCTTCAGAGCATACCGATCATTCCTGGTATATCCGTTACGAAGGGCCGGGCTGGGAGAACAAGAACATAGGGTATCGTTTATATCTGGATTGGCGCAACGCTATTGATATCTACGGAAAGAAGGTTGATACACTTGTTTTACCTTATGTGGGTCAAGATGGTTTCGATTCCTATCATGAAATGAGCCCTTGGGGGCAAGACATTCTCAAAGCTGGGAAATCCCTGGGAATTGGAGGTTACGGGCGCTTGGTAAACGATACTGTCAAACATTTTGAAAGGGTTGAAAAAACAGCCGCTAGCGTTTTTAATACCGATACGGTGTCTGGAGTTCGTATTGATTACAAAGGTTGGCAAACCGCAAACGATACGATTGATTTAAAAACCACGTTGCGTATTTTTTCTGAAGACAGATATACCAAAGCCGAATTAAATGTTTCCAAAGCAGTTGATGGAATTTGTACAGGTATTGTGAAGTTTGACAGTATTCCTTTAATTCAGAAGGAGGGAATCCATTGGGCTTATATAGCAACTTATGGAACACAAACATTAGTAAACGATGCCGATAAGTTGGGAATGGCTGTATTTTACAAACTTTCTGAAGTCAAGGAAGTCAAAGAAGGAGCCTATGATCATTTGGTGGTTTTTAATCCGGCAACAACCTATTCTTATTACTTTCTTGGAGCGTGGGAACAAGAGTTGGGCGGACTTAAAAATGAGGCTGATTTTACAGCCTATCTAGAGGACTTATTGCAGAAATTGGATACAAAAGGAACTTTGAACTGATGGGAAATATTTTTAAAACACTGTTCATATTGGTTTTCACTACAGCTCTTTTGGGTTGTAAAGAAAAAAAGCAAACAACCGAAATCACAGCTCTGAAAGTTCCGGACACGTTAAAATGGTCCGAACGTATGATGCTTTCCGAAATGGAACGCAATCCTGAAGCTTGGTCACTTGATTTTGTTGAAAAACCGAAGTGGGAATATACACACGGATTGATTTTGTTGGCTTGCCAACGACTTAATGCGCAGTATCCCAATCCTAAGTATGATGCATATGTGAAAGCCTGGTACAATCAAATGATTGATGATAGTGCTCATGTGAAAACTTACAAGCAAAGTGTTTACAATATTGATAGAGTAAAACCCGGCAATGCACTTATTGGTTTGTATAATGAAACCAAGAATGAAAAGTATCTAAAAGTAATCCATTTGCTCAGAGAACAGTTAAGTGGACAACCTCGAACTTCCGAAGGTGGTTTTTGGCATAAAAAAGTATATCCTTATCAAATGTGGTTGGATGGACTTTACATGGGAGAACCTTTCTATGCGCAATACACCAATGAGTTTGATTCCGGGGAAAGTGCTCAAAAAGCCTATGATGATATTGTGCTACAATTCGATTTAATCCAAAAACATTCCAAAGATTCGGTAACGGGTTTGTTATATCATGGTTGGGACGAAAGCAAAGAGCAGGCTTGGGCCAATAAAGAAACCGGTACCTCACCGCATTTTTGGGGTCGTGCTATGGGGTGGTATATGATGGCTCTCGTAGATGTGCTGGATTATTTTCCTAAAGAACATCCTGGGTATCAGCGTTTGGTAGAGTACTTGAATGAGGAGTCAGAGGTTCTTCTCAAGTATAGGGATCAAGGCCTTTGGTATCAAGTTCTGGATCAAGGCGGCGAAGAGGGTAATTATTTAGAAGCTTCGGCTTCATCCATGTTTGTTTATGCTTTTGCCAAAGGTGCTAACAAAGGGTATTTGCCTGAAGAATTCAAAAATATTGCCAACGATAGTTTTCAAGCTATGATTAAGCAATTTGTAACTGTTGATGGTGACGGTATAGTGAATTTGAATCAAGTTTGTGGTGTGGCTGGTTTGGGAGGAAACCCCTACCGTGATGGTTCGTATGAGTACTACGTTAATGAATTGATTCGATCAAACGATCCCAAAGGTGTTGGTCCGTTTATCATGGCAGCGTTAGAGCTAGACAAGTAAACTGACCATTCTGGACTTGCTTCAGAATCCAATAAATACGAAGAATGAAAACTGCGTTAACTATAATACTTTGTTTGATTGAATTGAGCGTAACATGGGCTCAAACCTCCCAAGTCTGGGTCGCCGATCAAGGCGATGGAACTTATAAAAACCCGGTTTTGTATGCCGATTATTCCGACCCAGATGTTGTTAGGGTTGGTGACGATTTCTATATGACGGCTTCCAGTTTTACGGCAGTTCCGGGGTTGCCAATTTTGCATTCCAAAGATTTGGTCAATTGGGAGTTAATCAATCACGCCGTTCAGGAGATTGTCCCAATTCCTGTTTTCAACGTGCCTCAACATGGAAATGGTATTTGGGCACCAAGCATTCGCTACCATCATGATGAATTTTATATTTATTGGGGGGATCCTGACTTTGGGATTTATATGGTGAAAACCAAAAGTCCCTATGGTGAGTGGGAAAAACCGGTGCTGGTCATGGAAGGCAAGGGGCTTATTGATCCCTGTCCGTTTTGGGATGAGGATGGCAAGGCCTATTTGGTTCATGCCTATGCGGGAAGTCGTGCTTCGGTAAAGAGTATTTTGGTTATTAATAAAATGAACCCTGAAGGCACTAAAGTGTTGGATAAAGGCAAAGTGGTTTTTGATGGGCATGACGCACACCCTACGGTTGAAGGCCCTAAATTTTATAAACGAAGTGGGTATTACTACATTTTTGCTCCTGCTGGTGGCGTAGCCACTGGCTGGCAACTAGTTTTACGTTCCAAAAACATCTATGGGCCTTATGAGGAAAAGGTAGTTTTGGAGCAAGGTTCAACCAATATCAATGGACCGCATCAAGGTGCTTGGCTAGATTCCCCAAATGGGGAAGATTGGTTCGTGCATTTCCAAGATGTAGATGCCTATGGTAGAATTGTACATTTACAACCTGTGTCTTGGAAAAACGATTGGCCAACAATGGGCAATGATTTTGATAAAAACGGAATAGGTGAACCGGTACCGTCTTTTAAAAAACCAATTGAGGGGCATAAAATCAATACCCCTATAGAATCCGATGAATTCAATTCGGATCGTTTGGGATTGCAATGGCAATGGCAGGCCAATCCGCAAGTAACTTGGTATTCCTTGATCAAGGATAGAGGGTTTTTACGATTGTTTTCTGTGAAAAAAGCTGAAGGTGAAACTAATCTTTGGAATCAACCAAATTTAATGCTTCAAAAATTTTCAGCACCAAATTTTGCGGCAACTACCAAATTAAAGTTGGTTCCGGAAGAAGCCAAAAATGGTAAAAGTGCCGGACTCATGGTTTTTGGGTTAGACTACGCCACACTCACATTGACCTATAAAGATGGAAGTTTTGTTTTGAGGCAGACCCAAGCCTTGGAAGCTAAAAAGAACAACCCTGAAGGGGTTAATGAGGAGGTGAAATTAAACACAAATGAGGTCATTCTAAAAGTTGAGGTTTCGGCTCCTCATGCTCTGTGCCAATTTAGTTACAGCTTGGATGGTGAGAAATTCATCAACATAGGAAAGCCTTTTATGGCAAAACCTGGACAATGGGTTGGTGCAAAAGTGGGAGTCTTCAGTGTGAGCGATGCTTTAATTAAATATGGAGGGTATGCCGATGTGGACTATTTCAGAATTTCAAGCAAATAAGATTATGAAACGTATAATTTCGGTTTTTTGCCTTGTGTGGACTATTCATTTAAATGCTCAACAAAAATCGGTCACGCTTTATTTGATAGGCGATTCTACTATGGCAGATTACACGGGCGATTATGATCCTGGTAAAGAGTATATGAAGGTACGCTATCCCTTAACAGGTTGGGGACAAGTTTTTCAGCCATTTTTTGTGAAAGACAGCATGCCTCAAGTTGAGAAATTGTTCAAAGCCGATGCCGTAAGAGTAGATAACAGGGCACGTGGCGGTAGAAGTACCAGGACATTTTTTCAGGAAGGCCGGTGGCGTTCCGTTTACGAGGTGTTAACCCCTGGTGATGTGGTAATTATGCAATTCGGACATAACGATGCTGCCAAAAATAAAACAGAGCGTTATGTGAACATTGAAGGGTATAAAGAATTCCTTAGATTATTTGTGTTGCAAACCCTTCAGAAAGGAGCCAAACCCATTATTTTAACCCCTGTAGCTAGAAACTATCCATGGAAGGATGGAAAGCTGGAAAATGTACATGGAGCATATCCGGAAGCGGCCAAAGCGGTGGCGTCGGAAATGGGTGTTGCGTTGATAGATTTAAATCAACTTTCAATGGATTTTTTCTCCAAAAAAGGGAAGGACTTTGTCTCCAAAACTTATTTTATGAATTTGCCTCCGGGCGTTTATGAAGCCTATCCTGAAGGCCAAAGTGACAATACTCATTTTCAACCTGATGGTGCCAAAGCAGTCGCCCAATTGGTATTTGATGCCTTAAAAATTATAAAGTGAAATATGTGAGGTATATACATAGTGTCTTTTTCTTTCTGCTAATATGTTTTGGTTTATCAGCTCAGGTTGAAAGACCCAATGCCAAACCCTATACTATTCAAGCAACCTACAAGAAACTTGTAAAAAAGTATCCGGATATTTTGCCTGTTGAAGAACTGCAGTCACAAGAGATTGTTTATGACGAAAATGTTGTCTATCGAGACCTTAATGGATTTGAACTCAAAGCCGATGTGTACTATCCAAACAACCCTGATAAAAAATACCCTGCCATACTCTTAGTACATGGTGGCGGATGGATTTCCGGAAGTAAGGAAAATCAGCGTGTCATGGCGCAGCATTTAGCGTTAAGAGGGTATGTGGCCATGGCAGTCAACTATCGGTTATCCGATGTGGCAAAGTATCCGGCAGCTGTTGAAGATTTGAACGCAGCCGTTGATTTTTTGTATACGTCAAAGTATCCCATCATCAAAACTAAAATGGCTATTTTGGGAGCTTCAGCTGGAGCACAATTAGCGACTTTAATTGGTGTCAAAAATCCTAAGATAAAGGCTGTGATAAATGTAGATGGGATTGTTTCGTTTGTTCATCCTGACGCTGAAGAGGGGCAATATGCAGGGTATTGGTTAGATGGTATGAAAGACGAAAATTTTGAAACATGGAAAGAGGCTTCGGCTTTGGAATTCATTCATCCCAAATCGCCTCCTATTTTGTTCATCAATAGTGCACAACCCAGATTTCATGCCGGGCGTGATGATTTGATTAAAAAATATAACGAATGGGGTATTTATTCCGAAGTGTATACACTGCCAGATTCACCACATTCCTTTTGGTTGGTAAAACCGTGGTTTGAACCTACCTTAAACTATACAGTGGAATTTTTATATAAAGTGCTAAAACCATGAAGCTTAAGATATTTGTTTTGTTTTCCATGTTGTGTTACTTCACACAAGCCCAAGAACCCTACAAAAAAATGGTGGTGGCTCAAGACGGTAGTGGCGATTTTATCCAAATTCAAGAAGCGATCAATTCGGTACGCGATTTAGGGCCAGGGTATGTTCAATTTTATTTAAAGAATGGAATTTATCAAGAAAATATTGAAATTCCTTCGTGGAAACATAAGCTGATTTTCATTGGAGAAAGTCGAGAGAAAACAATCATAACGGGAAACAATTACTCGGGAAAAGTAATGGCAACGGGAGAAACACTTTCTACCTTTACTTCTCATACAGTTTTGGTTGAGGGCGATGATATTCAGTTTAAAAATGTAACGATCCAGAATACTTGGTGTGAAAAGGGCCAGGCCGTGGCGCTGCATGTGGAAGGCGACCGGTTTATTGCTCAGGATTGCGCTATTTTAGGGTGCCAAGATACTGTTTACACAGCCAATGAAGGCAGCAGGCAATATTATTTCAATTGCTACATTGAAGGCACAACCGATTTTATTTTTGGTGAAGCTACGGCAGTATTCAAGGATTGTGAAATCCATAGTTTAAAGGATTCCTATATTACGGCTGCGGCAACACCGCAAAACCAAGCGTATGGCTATGTGTTTTTAAATGCTGAATTGACTGCCGAAGACACGGTAACCAAAGTGTATTTAGGCCGTCCATGGCGCCCACATGCCAAAACGGTGTTTATTGATGCGAAAATGGGCGCACATATTCTTCCGGATGGATGGTACCATTGGCCGGGTGATAAAATGTTTCCCAATAAGGAGAAAACGGCCTATTACGCTGAATATAATAGCAAAGGTAAAGGGGCCAATCCTGCCTCAAGAGTTGGTTGGTCACACCAACTTTCTAAAGAAGACGTAAAAAAGTATACCTTGGAAAACATTTTTAAAGGATGGATTCCCAATAAGGTAATAATATATTAATCTAAAAAAAAATGGAACTCAAAAAGGATTTGTTTTTTGATGGAGACTCAAAATGGGAAGATTTAGGCAATGGTGTTTCCAGACAATTTGTGGGATACAACACCCAGTTAATGATGGTTGCCGTGAAGTTTGAAAAGGAGGCCATTGGGCCGTTACATCAGCATTTTCACTCGCAAATCACATATGTTGCCAAAGGTAAATTTGAAGCCAGCGTAGATGGAAATACAAAAATACTGAAGGAAGGCGATGGTTTTTTTCCGCAGCCTAACATTGTACATGGAGTAAAATGCCTTGAAGCAGGTGTTTTAATAGATGTGTTTTCGCCAGTAAGGGAAGATTTTTAAAATAAACCAGAATAAATAAAACATGAAAATACCAAGAGTTCAATTAGCTAAAGTGTTTGCCGTTATGATGTTGTTTCTTTCCTGCAAAGAGAAAGAGCAAGCAACAGCAACAGAAAACAAAAATGAAGATTTAACGTCTGTTTATGAGGGTGTTGAGTTTGATATGCCTAAAATAAACGAAACATCCTTTCCTGATTATGGGGTTTCAATTAAAGATTTTGGGGCTGTTGGTGATGGATTAACCAGTAATACCAAAGTCTTTGCCCAAGCTATTGCTGAGGTGTCCGAAAAAGGAGGTGGGAAAGTAATTGTTCCTCGTGGTATTTGGCTCACTGGTCCTATTCAGTTGAAAAGCAATATTAATTTACATTTAGAAGAGGGTGCCTTGATTCGTTTCAGTAGAAATTTTGACGAATATCCTTTAGTTGATACCAGTTTTGAAGGGTTGAATACAGTGCGATGCATGTCGCCCATTTATGCTTATGAAGTGGAAAATGTAGCCATCACAGGCAACGGAACTATTGATGGCAGTGGGGATGCTTGGCGTTATGTAAAAAAGAGCAAACTCACGTCCGGGCAATGGAAAGCCTTGGTGAAATCGGGGGGGCTATTAAACGAAAAAGGAGATACTTGGTTTCCGTCGGAATCTTCGCTTGCTGGATATATAGCTACCGATAATTTTAATGTGCCGCAAACCAAAGACAAGGAAGAACTGAAAAAAATGAAAGATTTTTTGCGTCCCGTTATGGTAAGTATTGTAAAAAGTAAGCGTATTCTTTTAGACGGCCCAACCTTTCAAAATTCGCCAGCTTGGAACCTTCATCCATTAATGAGTGAAGATATTATCATTAGAAACTTGAATGTTCGAAATCCTTGGTATTCGCAAAATGGTGATGGATTGGACTTGGATTCCTGTAAAAATGTTTTGATTTACAATAATACGTTTGATGTTGGGGATGATGCTATTTGCTTCAAATCAGGAAAAGACAAAGATGGACGGGACAGAGCTATTCCAACAGAAAATGTTATTGTGAAGAACAATATTGTGTATCATGGTCATGGCGGCTTTGTAGTGGGGAGTGAAATGTCCAGTGGCGTAAAAAATGTACATGTGTCTCATTGTACCTTTATAGGCACCGATGTGGGCTTGCGCTTTAAGAGTACACGAGGCCGTGGTGGTGTTGTGGAAAATATCTACATCTCTAACATTGACATGGTCAATATTCCTACTGATGTTATCAATTTTAATTTGTTTTATGGTGGAAATTCTCCTATCCTGGAATCCGACCAAAGCGCCGAAGACGAGCAGCGTGATGAAACCCTGGTTCCGGTAACTGAGGAAACACCGTCCTTCAAAAATATTTTCATGAAGAATATTGTTGCTACTGGCTCTGGGGTAGCTGCCAATTTTCAAGGCTTGCCAGAAATGAATCTTCAAAATGTATCTTTAGAGAATGCGATTTTGGAAGCCAAGAAAGGAATAACTGCAGTAGATACTGATGGATTGATTTTAAAGAATATTAAGGTAATTCCATCTACTGGAAGTGCGCTCACACTTTACAATACCAAACATGTAAAGGTGGACAAATTGACCTATCAAGTCAGTGATTCCATCAGTCCCATCAGGGTTTTGGGATCCTTATCTCAAGACATTCATATAAACACCCCGAAAACGGCAATAGAAATAGGGGGAACTGTGCCTGAGGGAGTTGTGAAAACCGAATAAATCATGAAAAAACTACTGTTATTATTACCCATAGTGTTTGCGTTTACCAAACCCCAAACCCTACCAACCATTCGTTTGGCAGGTGACTCAACCATGGCAAATAAGCCATACACACCCAACAATCCCGAAAAAGGCTGGGGGCAAGTCTTGCCGTTGTATGTGACCAATGGCTTGCAAGTAGAAAATTATGCGCTCAATGGACGTTCCAGTAAGAGTTTTCGTGGTGAAGGCCATTGGGACAAACTCCTTAGCGAGATGCAACCGGGCGATTATGTGATCATTCAATTTGGCCACAATGACGAATCTCCCAGTAAAGGAGAAGACCGTTATTCGCCTCCAGAGGAGTATAAACAGAATTTAGTCCGTTACGTTCAAGAAGTTCGTGAAAAGAAAGGAAAGCCTATTTTGGCAACGTCCATTACACGACGAAAATTTAAAGAGGGCAAGTTGGTTTATACCCATGATGTCTATCCGGATAAAGTGCGTGAAGTGGCTAAGGAAATGAATGTGCCTTTGCTGGAAATGGAAGAACGAACACGTGAGTTGGTAACCCGTTTTGGGGAAGACCGTTCCAAACAATTGTTTCTGCATTATTTACCAGGAGAATATGCCCGTTTTCCAGAAGGTAAAAACGATGATACACACTTGTCGCCTACGGGAGCTTTTGCAGTGTGCGATTTGGCCGTTCAGGAACTAAAAAGCAATGTTCCGGGATTAACGGAATATTTTAAGAAATAGAAATAAAAAAGCCCGATTTAAACGGGCTTTTTTATAATTTATTTTGTTCTTAATCTTTAAATTCTACTCTATAGATTTAAGCATTCGCTTGAATATAGCAGAGTTAAGATTACTCAATAGCTAATTTTTTTACAGTAGTGCCCATTGAAGTTTCAATGGTTATTAAATATAGTCCTTTTGATAGATTGCTAACATTTATTATACGGAGTCCCTCTATATCAGCTTCTATTTTTTTTCCTGTCATATCGGTTATAATTATACTTTCAATAGTGAGGTGAGAAGGGGTTTGTATATTGACGGTTTCTGATGCCGGGTTTGGATAAACTTTAAGGTCATTATTTAAAAGCTCTTCGGTTGTTAGTGTAATACCACTTTCTGCTAAAGCCAAAAAAATAACCGGGTTTTGTATAGTTGTTGTGATATACGGAGATGTGCTATCTGCCAAACTTCCTGTGAATTCTTGCCAAGAGCTAGTCCCGTTTGGACTTTGGTAAGGCTCTAGGTTTAATTTATTCAAACCATTTAAATCAGTATCTAAAAAATAAAAGCGTGTGTTTAAAGTTAATACAGAATTATTGGAGGGAATTATTTCATAGTATCTGTTAATGGTTTCTGATTCGTTTATTATCAAGGCTCCATAACGACGGTATACATCAGTGTTGCCTAAATCTCCGCTTGCGGCATCAATTTGAAACCCGATATTTCCAAAGGGCTCTGGTGAAGCTGAACTATGTGTTTTTGATATGAATATATAAGTGCCGGGTGCACCAGAAATAACCCGATTGTTGCTTTCGTTGAAAATTGAAGCAGATGGTGCAAGGAGAATGTTTGCACTTCCTAAGAAAAGACCAGAATTATCCGAATTCAGATTGATGGCGCTGGAAACGTTAATGTCATTATTTTCTAGGCTTACATTATTACTGCCATTAATGTTAAGGACTGTAAAATTTATTGAGTTATTATTTGTTATAGAAAAGCTAGTAGGAGTAGATCCGGTAATTTTTAATGCGCCATTATAAGTACCATTATTAGTTAAAATTGCATCAGACATTGTAAGTTCTGAATTTGCTGTTATTGTAGCTCCAGAGCCAATATATAATTCGTTTTGGCAAATCCCAATTAAAGGGATTGTAGCTAATATTAATAAAATCAATTTTTTCATATCAAAAGCATATAGTATAAATCAATATATTTTCTAATCACCTAATCGAATTGCTGTCATCTTTACATTTTTAATGTAATAAGTTGAGGTTGGTGCAGAGCAACAGGTGTTACTATATATTCTGAAACTGATTTTCATTGTTTTATTGGCAGGGATATCCATAATTCTGTGTAATTGTACATTTTCAATCTCCCTAAAAAAATATTGGAATCCACTTGGTAATCCAGTTACGTCTGGCCCTATATATCTGAATTCTAATTGGTTGTAAATCTGTAGTTGAAAGTAGGCTATTCTGTCCGATGAAAGTGTTGTGGTATTGCCATTCAGGTTTTCAATTGAGACATCAAAAAAACACATGTATTTCCCTGGTTTTTCTATGGTTAGGGTGTATGGAAAATCTATTAACACATCTCTAGTAGTCGAACTAAAGCTTTCTGTTAATGGATCTTGTTCATAGTAATATACAGTAGGACTATAACTCATAGAAACCCACTCAGTGCCATCGTATCCTTCAAATGTTTTTGTTGCCGAGTTGTATCTTACTGTGCCTTCAGTAGGAGTTGTAGCATCGTCGCCTACCTTTATCTTGCCGTTTACATCTAAGGCTTGTTCCGGAAGATCATTATTAATGCCAATTTGTGCAAATAATGGTAAATAACATAGAAAAAAGACATAAAATAAAGATTTCATAGATTTTCAGATTTTTCAATTAATACTCGTATTCAAGAGTTGTATAATTTTTTCATCATCATTTTAACAATAAAGAGGAAGTACAAAACATTTTAGTTAAAGTATAAAAAATCTAATGAAGCACCTAAATTTTTTTAATGAATCAATTGAAAGTAAATGAAATTAACTGTTTGATTACTTTTGAAGTACTCTCCTCGAAATCACAATTTTCTGGATTTCACTGGTGCCTTCATAAATCTGGGTAATTTTGGCATCACGCATTAAACGTTCAACATGGTATTCTTTTACAAAACCATTACCGCCATGAATTTGAACTGCTTCCACTGATTGTTCCATGGCCACTTTGGAAGCATACAATTTGGCCATGGCTCCAGACATATCGTAGTTCACGCCCTGATCTTTTTCCCAGGCCGCTTTCATGACCAAGTGTCTGGCTGCTTCAATTTCGGTTGCCATATCAGCAAGTTTAAAAGCAATAGCTTGATGATTGCATATTTCGGTGCCAAACGCTTTACGTTCTTTGGAATATTTTAAAGCGAGTTCGTAAGCTCCTGAAGCAATCCCTAAGGCTTGAGCTGCAATACCGATTCTTCCACCTGATAAGGTTTTCATGGCAAATCTGAACCCGAAACCGTCTTCGCCAATTCTATTTTCTTTAGGAACTTTTACATCGTTAAATTGTAGGGTGTGCGTGTCGCTACCTCTAATGCCTAATTTATCCTCTTTTGGCCCCACATGAAAACCGTCCATCCCCTTTTCAACAATAAAAGCATTGATTCCATGGTGCCCTTTTTCTTTATGGGTTTGTGCGATTACGAGATACACATCGGCACGGCCACCGTTGGTAATCCAGTTTTTTGTACCATTAATAAGATAATGGTCGCCTTTATCTTCGGCAGTTGTTTTTTGTGAAGTAGCATCACTTCCAGCTTCAGGCTCACTCAAGCAGAAAGCCCCTAAAAACTCACCGGTTGCCAATTTAGTTAAGTATTTTTGTTTTTGTTCTTCAGAACCATATTTTTCCAATCCATAGCAAACCAAAGAATTATTTACAGAGACCATAACCGAAGCCGAGGCATCAATTTTGGAAAGCTCTTCCATGATCAATACATAGGAAATGGTATCCATACCACTGCCGCCGTATTTGGGATCAACCATAACACCTAAAAACCCTAATTCCCCCATTTTTTTAACAAGTTCATTTGGGAATGATTGTTTTTCATCACGTTCAATAACTCCAGGAAGTAATTCATTTTGGGCAAAATCTCTTGCCGCATCTCGAATCATTAAGTGTTCTTCAGTAAGCGTAAAATCCATAATTTTTTAATTGTTGAAAAATTGTTAAAGAATCTGCTCAAAGATAACTTTTTGTTGTCATTCTTTCAATAGATATTTATAATTTTACCGATATGTCAACAAAATCCTATTTTGTCATTGGAGTCATGTCCGGTACCTCGTTAGATGGAGTGGATTTGGTTTATGTGAATTTCAAGCGTGAAAATTCTTGGAATTTTAGCATAATAGCTTCTGATACAGTTTCTTATTCAAGTTCTTGGAAATCCAGACTCTCAGAACTTGTTTATCTTTCAAAAGAGGAGCTTGAATTGACCAATGCCGAGTATACCCAGTATTTGGCAAGCGTAATCAATGGGTTTATCAAGAAACAGAGAATAACCAATTTGGATGCGATTTGTTCTCATGGGCATACGGCTTTGCATAGACCGGATTTAGGTTATACGCTCCAAATAGGAAACAAACCAGAGTTGGCAACACTTACAAGCCATAAAGTGGTTTGCGATTTTAGGGTTCAAGATGTAACGTTGGGAGGTCAAGGAGCGCCTTTGGTTCCAATTGGAGATGAAATTTTATTTTCTGAATACGATTTCTGTCTCAATTTAGGAGGTTTTTCAAACGTTTCCACAGCTACCATGGGCGTTCGCTCAGCTTATGATATTTGCCCTGTAAATGTGGTTTTGAATAAATATGCCGAAAAGCTTGGAAAACAGTACGATGCTGAAGGCTCAATAGCTGCCAATGGCGAATTGAATTCCAACTTGCTTTCTGAGCTTAACGGATTACCGTATTATTTGGAAACACCACCAAAATCATTAGGAATGGAATGGGTGAATCAATTTATTTTACCCCTAATGGAGCGGTACGATTTGACACCCCAAAATAGTTTAAGAACTTTTACCGAACATATTGCGGTGCAATTGGCTCGTGCCCTGAATACTAAAGCTTCTACCAAAGTTTTAATTACAGGCGGCGGTGCCTATAATAAATTTTTAATCAAGAGGTTGTCAAGGCTTACCTCAAGCACGATAGTTATTCCGGCCAACAATGTGGTTGAGTTTAAGGAAGCCTTGATTTTTGGGCTCTTGGGCGTGCTCAAATTGAGAAATGAGGTGAACTGTTTGAGCAGTGTTACCGGCGCAAATCAGGATCATAGTTCGGGTGCAATTTTTCAACCTTAAAAAAACATTAATTTAATCTTAATGCCCTTTTAGTTTTTTATATTTGTTAACTTGAAAGAATACTTTTTTGATGAAAGACTTACTTCAGAAATTCGAAGAAAAATCCCCCGAAATTATTTTTAATTGGAAAGACTCAGAAACCGAAGCCGAAGGCTGGACAGTCATTAACTCACTGCGTGGAGGTGCAGCTGGTGGAGGAACCAGAATGCGAAAAGGACTGGATATGAACGAGGTACTTTCTTTAGCTAAGACCATGGAAGTGAAATTCACCGTTTCTGGACCGCCCATAGGTGGTGCTAAATCCGGTATCAATTTTGATCCCAAAGACCCTAGAAAAAAAGGCGTTTTGGAGCGTTGGTATAAGGCGGTATCTCCATTGTTGAAAAGTTATTATGGCACTGGTGGCGACTTGAATGTTGATGAAATCCATGAAGTGATCCCCATTACTGAGGAAAGCGGAGTATGGCATCCTCAAGAAGGGGTCTTTGAAGGCCATTTCAAGCCAACTCAGGCCGATAAGATCAACAGAATTGGACAATTGCGCCAAGGGGTTATCAAAGTGATTGAAAATCCGCATTACTCACCAGATGTTACCCGAAAGTATACGGTTGCCGATATGATTACAGGCTTTGGGGTAGCCGAAGCTGTTAGGCATTATTATGAAGCATATGATGGTTCGGCGGTTGGAAAAAGAGCCGTTGTTCAGGGCTTTGGAAATGTAGGGGCTGCTGCTGCTTTTTATTTGTCACAAATGGGCGTAAAAGTGGTTGGTATTATTGATATTGTGGGCGGACTGATTAAAGAAGATGGTTTTTCTTTTGAGGAAATCACCCAATTGTTTTTAGATAAAAATGGAAATAATCTGGTGAGTGATAATTTGATGCCTTTTGAAGAGATAAACAAAAAAATATGGGGCTTGCAAACCGAGATATTTGCGCCTTGTGCTGCTTCTCGTTTAATTACCAAGCAACAAATTGATGAAATGATAGAAAGTGGTTTGGAAGTGATTTCTTGTGGCGCTAACGTACCTTTTGCCGATAAAGAAATTTTCTTTGGCCCTATCATGGAGCATACCGATAAGAAAGTGAGCTTGATTCCTGATTTTATTTCAAACTGTGGAATGGCCAGAGTGTTTGCCTATTTCATGGAAAGAAAAGTGCAAATGACGGATGATGCGATTTTTAACGACACGTCAAACACTATAAAAAAGGCCATTAATAACATTCACAAGAAAAACCCCAATAAAACCAAGGTGAGTGAAACCGCCTTTGAAATTGCTTTAAAACAACTTATTTAATCCAAGCATAAATGGAAACGATTATTATTTTAGTTTTTATACTAGGCTATCTGGCCATAACTCTTGAGCACAATCTTAAAATAGACAAGCTGATACCGGCTTTGGTCATGATGGCTATTTGCTGGGCTGTTATTGCTCTGGGGATTGATGCTTTTCCGCATTGGTTTAATTCCGCTGAACACCATTTAATGGAAACCTTTGGGGCTTTAAACCACGAAAGTAAAATGGAGTTGGTTGAAGAAACCTTGCTCCATCATTTAGGAAAAACAGCCGAAATTCTCGTATTTCTTTTAGGGGCCATGACTATCGTTGAAATCATAGATTATTTTGATGGTTTTTCCACGATAAAAAGGTTTGTAAAAACTAAAAGTAAAAAACGCCTCTTGTGGGTTTTTGGGTTTTTGGCATTTTTCTTATCGGCAGTTATAGATAATCTTACGGCTACAATCGTTTTGATTTCCATTCTTCAAAAGCTGGTCTTTGACAGAAAGTTATTGCTCTATTATGCAGGTTTAATAGTGATTGCCGCCAATGCTGGTGGGGCTTGGTCTCCTATTGGAGATGTGACCACAACCATGCTTTGGATTGCCAAGAAAGTCTCAACAGATCATCTATTTGTTTACTTATTTATTCCTTCTCTTATAACAATGGTTGTTCCGGCTTTCATTATGTCCAGACTACCAATTTTTAAAGGCGAACTAGAGCCGGCAACTGATGACGATACCAATGAGAGTAAATATAGTTCACTCATGCTTTTCCTAGGGCTGGGAGCCATCATCTTTGTGCCTATTTTTAAAGTAGTTACCCATTTGCCACCTTATGTAGGGATGATGTTGTCTTTAGGTGTGGTTGCGATTTTTGCTGAAATTTATAGTAATTCCCATTTTAGTATCACAGCAATAGATAGACAAGAAAAGGAAGATAGTGAAGCGCATGCACATCATAGCCCGGTGCACCATTCCTTATCCAGAATAGAAATGCCGAGTATATTGTTTTTCCTAGGAATCTTAATGTCTGTTGCTGCTCTGGAATCATTGGGAATTTTATTTGAATTTGCTTCCTCATTGCAGGAAACAATGCCTCAATTAGGTACGGAAACACATTATGCCTACGAAGCGGTAGGGGTTTCAGACTTGGTGGTATTGCTTTTGGGAGTTGGTTCAGCGGTTATAGATAATGTACCTCTGGTTGCAGCCAGTTTGGGCATGTTTTCTGAACCTATGGACAATGAACTCTGGCACTTTGTAGCCTATTCTGCGGGAACGGGTGGTAGTATGCTCATTATTGGTTCTGCTGCTGGGGTAGTTGCCATGGGTATGGTCAAGATAGATTTCTTCTGGTACTTAAAGAAAATTTCTTGGTTGGCACTTATAGGTTTCCTTGTTGGATCGGCCACATTTATGTTTACAAGAACAATCTTTTAAAATATACTTAACTTTGGAAAGTTACGTTATAAACAAAAACTAATTCAATGTATATGCTGAATCTCTTTTTACAAGCAACTCAGGATGGAGCTGAAGTTTTAGCCGAAGGCGAATCTGTTGAAAAAACATTGTCTATCATAGAACTCATTAGTAGTGGTGGATTAGCAGGGAAGCTTATTATCGGGATATTGTTCATCTTGCTCGTGGTTGCTATTTATATTTATTTTGAAAGGTTACTGGCCATAAAAGCGGCTTCTAAAGTAGACGCTAATTTCATGAATCAAATAAAGGACCATGTAAGCCATGGAAAGATTGATGCAGCCCAAGTACTTTGTGCCCAAGTAAATTCTCCCGTTTCCAGACTGATTGCTAAAGGCATCACGCGTATTGGAAAACCTCTGGAAGATATCAATACGGCCATTGAAAATGCCGGCCGTTTGGAGGTTTATGGCTTGGAAAAAAACGTAAGCATGTTGGCCACTATTTCCAGCGTGGCCCCCATGATAGGATTTTTGGGAACCGTTATTGGGATGATTCTTTCCATTTTTGAAGTAGCCAATTCTGGCGGAACCATTGAAATTAAAGTATTGGCAGGCGGACTTTACACCGCTATGACCACAACTGTTGGAGGATTGATAGTGGGTATTGTGGCCTATATGGCCTATAACCACTTGGTGGTAAGAACCGATAAAGTGGTTTATCAAATGGAAGCCAATTCAGTAGAGTTCCTTGACCACCTAAACGAACCAGGATAGTATGAATTTAAGAGGAAGAAATAAAGTAAGTCCTGAATTCAATATGTCCTCCATGACGGACATTGTGTTCCTATTGCTCATTTTCTTTATGTTGGCATCTACACTGGTAACTACCAATGCGATTGATATTTTACTGCCCAAAGCCAGCGGAAAGACTGAAAACAAGAAGTCTGTAGCCGTTAGTATCACAAAAGATTTAAGGTATTATATTGATCAAAAGTTAGTGGGATCAAGTGTTTTGGAACAAGAATTGATTACAGCTTTACAGAACCAAGCCTCACCAACTATTGTTTTGCGTGCCGAAAAATCGGTGCCAGTAGAAAACGTAGTGAGTGTTATGGATATTGCCAATCGTAACAAATTTAAAGTGATCTTGGCCGTAAAACCCAATTAACGATGAAGTATTTTGAAACCGTACACGAACGTAATTCAGCAAAAATAACAGCCCTAATTACTGCTATTATTTTATTGCTTATGTTCGTTATGGGGACAACCTATATGGATCCGCCAATTGAATATGGAGTTGCGGTAAATTTCGGAAATACAGATTATGGTAGCGGGCCTATTCAGCCAGAAAAACCAATAAAATCTGAAGTCAATAAAATAGTAGAGGAAACCAAGCCACAAGAAACCAAAACCGAACCTGTAACAGCAACAGACAAGACCGAAGAAGTCTTGACTCAAGATACCGAAGAAAGCATAGCCATAAAAAAGGAAAAAGAAGCGCAAGCCAAAGCCAAGGCTGAGGCCGAACGCAAAGAAAGGGAACGTCAAGAAGCAGAAGAAAAAAAACGCCAAGAGGAAGAGGCCAAGAAGAAAAACCTGGATGCGTTGATTGGCGGAGTCAAAAATTCTGATGGCACCAAAAATACTTCTGATGGCACAGGAAATACCAAAGGCAATCAAGGACAATTAGATGGGGATCCTTATGCGCCAAGTTATTTTGGGAATTCAGGCCCTGGAAAAGGCGGTGTGGGGTATGGATTGAAAGGTAGAGGAAGACCAAGTAATAAAATATTTAAGCAAGATTGTAATGAAGAAGGATTGGTTATAGTTATGATTGAAGTCGATAGAAACGGTAATGTTACTAAGGCTGAACCTGGTGCTAGAGGTACTACTAATCCTGCACCATGCTTATACGAACCAGCAAAAAAAATAGCCATGTCTTTTAAATGGCCATCAGATTCTAATGCCCCTGTAAGACAAATAGGGTTTGTTAGTATCAACTTCAGCTATCAAAATTGATGAACTACCAGGAAACTGTGGGTTGGATGTTCGCACAACTTCCCATGTACCAACGGCAAGGAGCTTCAGCATTTAAAAAAGATTTAACCAATACGTTACATCTTTCACAACATTTAAACTTTCCAGAGAAAAAATTCAAATCCATTCATGTAGCAGGGAGCAACGGTAAAGGCTCTGTAAGCCATATGTTGGCGTCTATTCTTCAAGAAGCTGGCTATACGGTGGGACTTTATACATCGCCTCATTTAAAGGATTTCCGTGAGCGTATCAAAATAAACGGGAAAGTGGTGAACAAACAATTTGTTATTGGTTTTATAGAAAGGAATAAAGCATTTTTGGAAACACACAAACTTTCCTTTTTTGAAATGACCGTAGGCATGGCCTTTGATTATTTTGCCAAGCAAAACGTAGATATAGCTGTTATTGAAGTGGGGCTTGGTGGCCGTTTGGATTCAACCAATATTATCACGCCAGTGACTTCGGTAATTACCAATATTAGCCTAGAGCACACTCAAATGTTGGGCAACACTTTGGATAAGATTGCTTACGAAAAAGCAGGGATTATCAAGCCCGACATTCCAGTTGTAATTGGCGAGAAACATGAAGAAACCTCTCCTGTGTTTACCCAGATTGCTTTAGAGAAGCATGCGGAAATCAGTTATGCTGAAGATGCAGGAATCCAAACCTTACCTTCCGATTTGATAGGGCCTTATCAAAAGAAAAATATTCAAACGGTGTTGGCCACTATACCAGTGTTGAAAGGAAAGAAATTTAAGATTTCAGAGAAAAATATAAAAGCGGGTTTGCTTCATGTAGTCAAAAACACAGGGTTGAAAGGCAGATGGGAGATTCTAAATAATTCGCCTAAGGTAGTTTGTGATACGGCGCATAATCCCGCAGGACTTAAATATGTTTTTGATCAAATCAAATTGGAGGGGTTTAATGAACTGCACCTTGTTTTTGGAGTAGTGAATGATAAAGATTTAGAGAGTCTTGCGCCATTTTTACCCAAAGAGGCCAACTACTATTTTTGTAAACCAGATGTACCCCGTGGTTTGGAAGCTTCGGTGCTAAAGGAGAAAATGAAGGTTTTTGGAGTTGAAGGGGATGATTATGAGAGTGTTGGTAAAGCCTACCATGCTGCTTTACAAAGAGCCCATGCCGATGATTTTATTTTTATAGGGGGCAGTACTTTTGTCGTAGCTGAAATAATTTAATTTTTTAATAAAAAAGTTTTTGCCAATTGAAAAACTGCTTTATATTTGCAGTCCTATTGAATAGGGCGCTTAGCTCAGCTGGTTCAGAGCATCTCGTTTACACCGAGGGGGTCGGGGGTTCGAAAGTTCGAATCCCTCAGCGCCCACCAAAAGTCCTAAAGATACTGTTCTTAGGACTTTTTTTATGGGTCATTAACTCAGTTGGTTTAGAGTGTCACCTTGACAGGGTGGAAGTCACTGGTTCGAATCCAGTATGACCCACAAAACAATAGCTTCAGGATTTCTTGGAGCTTTTGTTTTTTAGAGCAATTCCAAAACTCTTTCCAGTGCCATACCTCGGGAGCCTTTGATTAAAATAGTGGCGTTGTTAAACGATAATTTGTGAACGTTGGATTTTAAATCTTCAAAGGATTTAAATTTTTCCAGTTGAGCGCTGTTTTTCGTTTTGTAGAAATTCTTGCCCACTAAAAGCACTTTTTTAAAGTCTTTTGACTCTATTAAATCAACAATAGTTTGATGTTCTACTGCCGAACTGTTGCCTAGCTCAAACATGTCTCCTAGGATAAGTATTTTATTGTCTACAGGGAGTTTGTCCATATTTCTAATGGCTGCTTCCATGCTTGTAGGGTTGGCATTATAGGCATCAAGGATTATTTTGTTGTTGCCTTTATGCAATATTTGAGATCGGTTATTTGAGGGCACATAACTTTCTATAGCTTCTTTTATGAGGTTTGGTTGAACATTAAAATAAGAGCCTATAGCTATGGCCGCTCCAATGTTGCTAAAGTTATATTCACCAATAAGATGGCTTTTTATGTCTAGACCTTCATATAGAACAGACACATTGGGATTGCAGTCTTTCATCTCAACATGAACCTTTGCAAGGGCTTTGTTTGAGCCAAAAATATAACGCTTGCTGTGCTCGGTTTTTTGCATCTGTAAGACGTCTTGCCCATTTACAAAAATAAGTTTTTCATGGGCATTCAAAAAATCATATAACTCGCTCTTGCCTTTAATGATACCTTCAACACTGCCAAAACCTTCCAAATGGGCCTTGCCAAAATTTGTAATGTACCCATAATCTGGTTGGGCTATATTCACAAGAAATTCAATTTCCTTTAGATGGTTGGCGCCCATTTCAACAATACCCATTTCGGTTTCCTTGGTCATTGAAAGAAGGGTTAAGGGAACGCCTATGTGGTTGTTGAGGTTCCCTTTGGTAGCTACAGTTTTGAATTTTTTTGATAAAACACAATTAATAAGTTCTTTGGTAGTTGTCTTGCCGTTACTGCCCGTTAATGCTATAATAGGTAGATTGAGGTAGGAACGATGGTACGAAGCCAACTTTTGTAACGTTTCCAAAACATTGTTAACAACAATATACCGGTCATCTTTGGCAAATTCACGCTCATCTATTACGGCATACTTTGCTCCGGCTTCCAGAGCTTTTTGGGCAAACGTATTGCCGTTGAAACTCTCGCCCTTAAGGGCAAAAAACAGGTCGTTCTTGTTAATCTTTCTCGTGTCCGTATTTGCGGTAAAACACTGTAAGAATATATTGTGAAGGCTTTGAATGTCCATAGATTAAAAATAAAAAAAGTCCTGATATAAAATCAGGACTTCAGTATAATTATTTTCTAAACTAAAATTAGTTTTTAGTCTTGTTTTTTCCTTTGGATTTTGAACCAACTCTTGACATAGCACATCTAAAACCAATATAATCTGTAGCCATATCTTGTGGGAAGAAGCGTCTTTGTGCTGGGTCTAACCAGTATTCACGATCTTTCCAAGAGCCTCCTTTGTAAACTCTAACTTCATCATTAATCAAGGACGTTCTACGGTTGGATTTGTCGTATTCGCGAATCATATCACCTGCAGAGTCCATTTCAACATTGTGTCTTGGAGAGTTGTACATTTTTCGGGTCATGGCATCTTCATCAACTTCAGTATCGTCAAATTGATCGTAGTATCTTGATGAGCGGCTGTCACCATCTCTAAAGTTCTTTTCGTCACTCTTATCAAAATTGGTTCTCAAGTATGTTTCGTTTTCATCAACTGGAACTTGCTTGATTTCACCAGGTAATCCAACGGCAACCGTTTTCCCATTGCTCAAAGTGTCAAAAACAGGTTCGGTTAGAACTTCAACTTTACCATTTTCATCGATGGCATTTTTTTGATAAACATTACCACGATAGTAGTTGAAATCATTGAATTCATCATCTACAATTGGACGGTAAACGTCAGCAACCCATTCGGCAACATTACCAGCCATATCATACAGACCAAAATCGTTTGGTTGGTAGGATTTTACTTGGGCAGTTATATCGGCACCGTCGTCTGACCAGCCAGCAATTCCGCCATAGTCACCATGACCTTGTTTGAAATTGGCCAATTGATCTCCACGATTTTTACGTTTTCCTGAACGAGTATATTGCCCGTCCCATGGATATTTTTTCTTTCCTCTATAAACATTGTAGCTTCTTATTTCACTTAAGCCTAAGGCAGCATATTCCCACTCGGCTTCGGTGGGGAGTCTGTATTTTGGTGAAATGATACCTGTTTCGCGCGTAGCATAGACATTTAAAGTATCACCTGAAGCTGTCGTTTGTACTCTTCTTCTTGTGTTTTCAGGCCCAGTAATACTGTCATTACCACCATAAGCTAAACTCGGAGCATTAATATAGGTGTCTGTATTGAAATTCTCCTCCGCATTGGCATTTAATTTAGCATCTCTAGTGATGTAGCCAGCATCTTCAAGGTATAGCTCATTAACACGATCGGTTCTCCAGTTAGCGAATTCAACCGCTTGAATCCAGCTTACTCCTACAACTGGGTATTCTGCATAAGCAGGATGACGTAAATAGTTTTCTGTCATAACTTCGTTGTAGCCTAAGCGGTTTCTCCACACTAAGGTGTCTGGAAGCGCACCGTTGTAAATAGCTTTATACATATCCTCGCTTGGCGGATATGTGCGCTTGATCCAATCAAGGTACTCAAGATACATCTTGTTGGTCACCTCGGTTTCATCCATGTAGAAGGACTGTACGTGTTGTTGACTAGGGGAGTTGTTCCAATCGTGCATCACGTCGTCCTGAACTCTACCCATGGTAAAAGTACCACCTTCAACAAATACAAGACCAGGAGCAGTTTCCTGTTCTTTGAATTTGTCATTAAATTGAAATCCACCTTCTTTATCGTTTATTTTCCAGCCAGTAGCTCGAGAATCACCTTTAGAACTTGAGGATTTTTTACAACCAAACATGGTAATGGCAAATACCAATACCAACATGACTTTGACTGTCGCTAATTTTTTCATATCCATACCTTTTAAGTAAGCTAAAATGTTTTTTGGTGACGCAATATAAGAATAATAGGTAAAAGTGCAAGCAAATTTTTTAAAAATTGATTAAAAAAAATGCATTTCATCCTATTTTTCATGCATTACACCGATGTTTTTTGTGCTTTTTTCTTGTTTTATTATGTGTAATAAACGTACAAAAAAACAAATTATTATTGTAATTTTGACAACGTTAGATAAAATTGCTAAAAGTTTCATAATAACAGCATTTGGATTGCGTTATTTATTCAATGAAAAAACATTTCTTTTATTTAGTTGCTATAGGTCTTTCAATGGTTGGTTTTGCCCAAAACCAGAAAAGTTTCACAATTCAATGGGATGAATCAAAAAGGTTTTCAATTGACAAATTTTCCATAGAGTTACCATGGTCTTCCGGCGGTACTTTGACATTTGATTACGGGCAAGGGATTAGATTTGTGTCTCAATGGCCAACGAGTCAAAGTATAAATGAACGATCCTTGGAGGTTACAAATGTTGTTTATTCGCCAATTTCTTCTGCGGAATTAAAAAACCTTCCCAAAGAGTTGATACCCTCTAGTTTGGGGGCCTCTATTACAACGTCTGTTTCAAGAGGTGATAAAATGGCTTATTTAACGCTGAGCCCAATCATAAAGACGTCAAATAATAGCTATAGTAAAGTGACTTCGTTTTCCATTTCCTATAATTATGGCAATGCCAACAGGGCAGCAGCGGCTCAATTTAGCGTTTCAAGTTCGGTGCTCGCTTCGGGAGATTGGTATAAATTTTATGTTGATACGACAGGCGTTTTCAAGCTTTCCAAGAGTTTTATTGAAAGTTTAGGGGTAAGTACAAGGAATTTAAATCCGCAGCACATTAGAATCTTTGGCAATGGCGGGAGAATGATACCCTATGTGAATTCACAACCCTACCCAATAGACCCAGAGGAAAATGCAATTATGGTAATTGGCGAAGAAGATGGCGTGTTTGATGATGGAGATTATGTTCTGTTTTATGCCCAAGGCCCCAATGGTTATGATGAAGAAAAAAGAACAAATATTAACTGTTACAATGATAGAACCTATTACTATATAAATGTTGGTTCAGGTAATGGGAAAAGAATACAACCACTGGCGCAACCTTCCGATCCGGCAACTTTAGTCATTGATACGTTTCAAGAGTATCGTTATTATGAGGAAGATAAGTATAACCTGGCCCAATTGGGGCGACGATGGTTTGGGAATAGATTTGACGTTGAGAATACAAAGACTTTTGATTTTGATTTTCCCAATTTAGTCACAACTTCTCCCATTAAGTTAAATGTCTATGCCGCAGCAGTATCTGAAACCAATACAAATATGGCTGTTTCCATAAATGGAAATCCGGTGACCACTTTATCTTTTGCAGCGATAGCAGACCCGAATTTGGCAACCGAAGCTTTTTTTTCTAGTCAACTAACCGTTGGGGCGCCTAATCTTTCGGTAACTCTGGAATACAACAACTCCGGTAACCCATCTGCCCTTGGATATCTTGACTATATTTCTATTGAAGCTACAAGGGCTTTATCCTTTGTTGGGAATCAATTTCAATAGATCGGAA
>JAGQZG010000128.1 GCA_020435705.1 Mangrovimonas sp. | reverse complement strand
ATTATGAAGGATGTGCCTAAAAACACACACTTTCACTTCGACTTGTTTTTTACTATGGCCAATGTGAATTATGATTGGGGCAACTTTTTGAGCAACAATCTTGCTACCTATTTGAAGTTGAAAGAGGGCACCAATCCAAAAGTGATTGAAGACAAATTCAAGGAAGTGGTTGATAAATACCTCTTGCCTCAAGCAAAAGCAATTATCCAAATAAACAGCATAGAGGAATTTGAACAAGCAGGCAATAAACTCAACTATTCCCTCATGCCGCTTACGGATATCCATTTGCATTCCAATAGAAGAGGCGACTTGGAGCCTAATGGGAACATTCAATATGTGTATATATTTTCCGTAGTAGCCTTATTCATATTGCTTATAGCCTGTATCAATTTCATGAATTTGGCCACAGCGCGTTCGGCAAACAGAGCTAAGGAAGTAGGGGTGAGGAAGGTTTTGGGGACCGAAAAATCAATGCTCATTTCCCAATTTTTATCTGAATCTATTTTGATGTCTTTTGTGGCTACAATCTTGGGAATAGGTGTGGCGGTCTTGCTTTTGCATCCGTTTAATTCACTTTCAACTAAAACTTTTGAAATACAGGATTTGTTTCACTACGGTTGGGTACTCTTTTATTTGATGTTACCTGTGGTCGTAGGGATTATGTCAGGTTTATATCCGGCCTTTTATTTGTCGTCCTTCAAGCCCATTTCGGTCTTGAAAGGGAAAATACAGGTTTCATGGAGCAAGGACAAGTTCAGGTCATCTTTAGTGGTGTTTCAGTTTGTTATTTCCATTATTCTCATAGTGGGTTCTTTTGTGGTGTTCAACCAACTAAAGTTTATTCAGAATAGAAATGTAGGTTTTGATAAGGAACAGGTGTTGGTTATAGAAGATACGGGTGCTTTACAAGGCAACTTGGAAGCTTTCAAGAATGAAATGTCCAATTTATCCGAAGTTTCCGGGGCTACCTATGCAGGGTTTATTCCCGTTTCCAGAAGTGCCAGAACCGAAAACACGTGGTTTAAGGAGGCTACTTTAGATGCCAACGGTGGGATGAACATGCAGGTGTGGACTATTGATGAATCCTACCTTCCCGTCATGGGCATGGAAATTTTGGAAGGGCGTAACTTTTCCAAAGAAATGAAAACCGATTCTTTGGGGCTCATTCTAAATGAAGAAGCCGTAAAACTGTTGGGTTTTACGGATCCCTTAGGAAAGAAACTTTATGGAGGTGATAATGTTTCTGAAGGTATTATTGAGACTTTTCATGTAGTGGGGGTTGTAAAGGATTTTAACTTTGAATCCTTAAGGGAAAAAGTGGGGCCTTTGTGTTTTAGACTTGGGAGAGCAAATTGGGCCATGGCTTTTAAGGTCAACACTAATAATGTGTCTTCGTTTTTGGCTACGGTTGAGACCAAATGGAAGAAAATGTCTGGCGGAGCCTCTTTTACCTACCATTTTTTGGACGATTCCTTTAACGATATGTACCGAGCGGAGCAACAGGTAGGAAAAATAGCGTTCACCTTTTCATTGTTGGCCATTTTAATTGCGTGCTTGGGATTGTTTGGCTTGGCATCTTATATGGCCGAACAACGCACCAAAGAGTTAGGGGTGAGAAAGGTATTGGGCGCCAGCGCAGGAAATTTAGTCAAATTGCTTTCCAAGGATTTTGTGAAATTGGTAGGGGTTGCCTTTCTCATTGCTGTACCCTTGTCATGGTACGCCATGCATAGTTGGTTGGAAGACTTTGCTTACCGTACTTCTTTAAGTTGGTGGATATTTATTGTCGCAGGACTCCTTGCCATGATTATTGCCGTGGCCACTATTAGCTTTCAAGCCATTAAAGCAGCGTTGACAAACCCAGTAAAAAGTCTAAGAACAGAATAAACGCATCAAAAAACGAATCTTATGATCAGGAATTATTTCAAAATAGCATGGAGAAATCTTAGAAAGAACAAAGTTTATTCTTTTATCAACATATTTGGATTGGCCATAGGCATGGCCGTAACCATTACAATAGGTTTATGGGTAAATGATGAGTTGAGTTATAACGATTACTTTAAGAATAAAGCTAGCATTGCCCAAATGTTTCAAACCCAAACATTCAATGGTAATAAGGGTACTGGAACGGCTATTCCAAGACCCTTGGAAATGGAACTTCGTGAGAACTACAACGATTATTTTAAGCATATAATTATGTCTTCTTGGAATTTCTCCAATTACTTGGAATACAAGGATACTAATTTGTCAAAAGAAGGAAGTTCCATGCAAGAAGGCGCGGTAGACATGCTGGGCTTAAATATTATAAAAGGCGTAAAGGACGGTTTGAAGGAACCTAACTCCATTATGTTATCGGCATCTATGGCAAAGGCATTATTTGGACAAGAAGAACCAGTAGGTAAAACCATCAAGCTCAATAGTCAATACGACATGAATGTGACTGCGGTTTATGAAGATGTTCCTTCAAATAATTCGTTTAGTGATTTGTATTACATTACGCCTTGGAAACACTATATCACTACGCAACAATGGATAGCAAATTCTGAAACTCAATGGGGGAATAATTCCTTTCAATTGTTTCTTCAGTTAGCCAATAATGTTACTTTAGAACAAGCCAATGAAGCTATAAAACTAGCTAAATACAAAGCGGCTGGTGATGAGATAAAACAATTTGATCCAACCCTTCAATTAGTCCCCATGGGCGACTGGTACTTGCGTTCCAATTTTGAAAATGGCCATCAAGTGGGTGGCCGCATTGAATATGTTTGGCTGTTTGGAATTATAGGCGTTTTTGTGTTATTGTTGGCTTGTATCAACTTCATGAACCTTTCCACCGCTAGATCCGAAAAACGAGCCAAGGAAGTGGGAATTAGAAAATCGGTTGGTTCCAATAGGGGGCAACTCATTAAACAATTTTTGGGAGAATCTTTATTTGTTGTGGTAATAGCCTATCTATTGGCTATTGTTATCGTGCTGGTTTCCCTTGGCGGCTTCAATTCATTGGCCAGTAAAGAAATCGCATTTCCTTGGACAAATGGATGGTTTTGGGGTGCCTCTTTGAGTTTCATCCTCTTTACAGCCCTAATTTCGGGTAGCTATCCTGCATTATACTTGTCCTCTTTCAATCCTGTCAAGGTTCTAAAAGGAACTTTCAAGGCTGGCAAACTAGCAGCCTTACCCAGAAAAGTATTAGTGGTAACCCAATTTACGGTGTCGGTAGCACTCATTATAGGGACTCTAATTATCATGAAACAAATCCACTACACGAAGAATAGACCGGTTGGATATACCAAAGAAGGATTAATCCAGATACCGGTAATGAGCTCAGATTTTACAGGGAAACAGGATTTGATGAGGAATGAATTTATCAACTCTGGAGCAGCCATAGAAATGTCTACGTCCAATAGCCCTACAACCAATGTGTGGTCCAATAGAAATGGTTTCATCTGGGAAGGAAAGCCCGAAGGGTTTCAGGAAGATTTAGCTTGGGTTGAAGTGTCTTATGAATATGCGCGCTCTCTTGGGTTGAAGTTTACACAAGGGCGTGATTTTTCCCGCGAGTTTCCAACCGATTCAATGGCCGTTATTCTTAACGAAACGGCAGTGAAATATTTAGGTTTGAAAGACCCAATAGGAATGTTGATAAGGGATGATGATACAGAAAATGCCAATCCTCCTATGAAAATCATTGGTGTGGTGGAAGACATGATCATGCAATCGCCTTATGAGCCCGTGAAGCAAACACTCTTTGTTTTTGATAGATACGGAAATGCGAGTTATTACAACCTTAGAATGAATCCTAAAAATAGTGTGCGAGAAAATTTGGATATTATTGAAAGGGTCTTCAAGGAGCATTTTCCAAACTTGCCGTTTCAGTATCAATTTATTGATGAAGAATATGCTCAAAAATTTGCTGCGGAAGAAAGAGTAGCAAGTTTGGCAGGTGTGTTTACGGTGTTGGCTATTGTAATTAGCTGTTTGGGATTGTTTGGGCTAGCGTCTTTTGTGGCCGAACAGCGTACCAAGGAAATAGGCGTACGTAAGGTGTTGGGCGCTTCCGTGATGAACCTATGGTCTTTATTGTCTAAGGATTTTCTTCTTTTAGTGGGTATTTCCTTAGTGATTGCGTCTCCATTGGCTTACTACTTTATGAATAATTGGGTGCAAAAGTTCACCTACAGAACCAGTATTTCATGGTGGGTTTTTCTATTGGCTGGAGCAGGTGCTATTATGGTTACCATAATTACCATCAGTTTTCAATCTATTAAAGCAGCCACTTCAAATCCGGTAAAAAGCTTACGTACTGAATAACATCATCATCAAAAAACAAGAACATCATGACTTGGAATTTCTTTAAAATAGCTTGGCGAAACTTAATTCGAAACAAAATTTATTCTTTCATAAACATTCTAGGACTTAGTCTGGGACTGGCCTGTGCCATGCTCATTATGTTGTACGTGAAAGATGAGGTGAGTTACGATAAGTTCCATACAGATGTAGATACTATTTATCGTGTTGTTTCCGCAAGAGAAGATAAAGACGGTAACGAGCGGAAAAATTCCAATACAGGATTTCTTCAAGGCCCTGTGTTTACTGATAATGTTCCTGAGATTGATGCCTTTGTTCGCATTCAAGTGGGGCGTAAGGATTTGAAAATGGATACCGAAGTTGTGTCGGAAGATTTGCTGTACGTTGATCCCAATTTCTTTTCTATGTTTTCCTTCCCTGTGGTGTATGGAAATCAAGAAACAAGCTTGAAAGATCCACAATCCGTAGTTATTTCAGAAGAGTTGGCTACCAAACAATTTGGCACGACAGATGCCGTTGGGAAAACCTTAATGCTCCGGGAGGGCGAAGCCTTTGTGCCCTATACCGTAACGGCTATTACCAAGAAATGCCCGCAAAATTCCTCTATTAAGTTTGACATGTTATTGCCTTTTAAGGCTTCTAATGAAGAGATGGCCAATGGGGAAAATTGGTTCAATTCCTTCCTGAATACTTTTGTGACTGTCAAGCCTGGTTCCAATCTGGGGTTGGTCAACGATAAAATCCAAAAAACCTATCTGTCGGAATCTGCGGAGGCCGCAAAAATCATCAGCGAAAGGTATGGAGACATGGGTGCCTTAGGGGTTTATTCCCTGCAGCCCTTTACAGATATGCATTTAAATAAGGAATTACCGGCGCAAAACGGGTTGTCCGATGCCAGCAATCCTATGTATTCTTATATTCTCTCTGGTATTGCTTTGTTTGTCTTATTGATTGCATGTATCAATTTTGTGAACCTTACGGTGGCAAGATCAGTAAGACGATCAAAGGAAATAGGTATTAGAAAAGTAGTTGGAGGTGAGAGAAAACAGCTTATTGTTCAATTCTTGGGCGAATCGTTTTTGCTTTGCTTTTTTGCTTTTGCACTAGCCATTGTTTTGGTACAATTGGCTCTTCCGGTTTTTAACGAACTTTCAAATAAAGTACTCGCACTTTCGTACCTGTTTGATGTCAAACTCATTTTGGGCTACACGGCATTGTTTATTGTAACAGGGTTGTTGGCAGGGTTTTATCCTGCTTTGGTTTTGTCAAATTATAATCCAGTAGAGACCTTGTACAGTCGCTTTATTTTATCAGGTAAAAATTATCTTCAGAAGTCCTTGGTGGTGTTACAATTTGCTCTGGCATCGTTTCTTATCATTAGCACGTTGGTAATCTATAAACAGTTTAATTTTTTAACTACCCAAGAGTTGGGTTACGATGATTCCAACTTGGTTGTGGTCGAAAAAGAAGGACTCACTAGAGACCAGTTTGCCTTGTTTAAGGAACAATTGAAATCCGACCCTAACATTGTGGATGTAGCAGGGAAAAATAATGGTTTTTGGTTTAGTGCCGCAAAAGTGAATGGAGAACAGCAAGTAAATTTTGCCTACGAAATTGTAAGTGAATCCTATATACCCATGCTGGATATCAAGTTTGTTGAAGGTCGAAATTTTTCAGATAAACACCCTTCGGATCCTACCCATTCAATTATAGTTAATGAATCGTTTGTGAAAGAAGCCGGTTGGAAAAACCCTATTGGTGAGACCGTAGATTTTTGGTATAATGAAGGTGAAAAATACACGGTAATAGGTGTCGTGGAAGATTATCATTTTTATGCACTTAACCAAAAAATAGCTTCTCAAATATTTCTAATGAAACCTGAGAGTAGTTTTGGAGAGGCACTCATCAAAATTAAACCAAACGGCACCACTGACGCTTTAAACCACATTGCGGCTACTTTTAAGCAAGTATTCCCTGTAAATCCTTACAGTTATGTGTTTAAGGATGATCAAAATAAAAGAGAGTATGAAGCCGAAGCCAAATGGAAGCAAATTATGCTTTTTAGTGCCATCTTGACCATCTTTATTTCTTGTATAGGTTTGTTTGGACTGTCTGTGCTTTCAGCTGAAAAAAGAACAAAAGAAATAGGCATTCGTAAGGTTTTGGGAGCCTCGGTGAACCATGTGGTAACTATTCTTTCCAAGGATTTTATCATCTTGGTAGTAATCGCATTGGTAATAGCCATTCCCATAGCTTGGTTGGTGGCTGGCCAATGGCTACAGGATTATCCTTACAGAATTGAATTAGGCTGGCAAGTATTTGTGGCAGCGGCGGCCTTGGTTATTTTTATAGCCTTATCAACTGTGAGTTTTCAGGCTATTAAAGCCGCTATTTCCAATCCCGTGAAAAGTTTAAGAACAGAATAGTTTAGTATCAATCTAGAAGTATATGATTAAAAATTTTTTTAAAACGGCTTGGAGGAATTTGGCAAAAGGAAAAAGCTTTTCTTTGATAAATGTGCTTGGACTGGCTGTGGGTATAGCCTGTACAGCTTTGATATTCCTTTGGGTTGAATACAATGTTACATTCAACCATTCCATTTCCAATTTAGAGACACTTTATGAAGTAAAAAACAATCAAACTTATGGTGAAGATATGTACACCTTTAGTGCTACGCCATTTCGAGTTAAAGATGCATTGACGGCCGATTTTTCTGGAGTCAATAGCGTCTCAAGATACAACGACGCCAATACTACAATCTCTCTAGGAGACAAGAACTTAGTGCAGTCTGGAGCCTATGTAGATCCTGATTTTCTTAAAATGTTTGATATACATATTATTGAAGGCCAAAGAGAAAGCGCTTTGGACGGTACCACACAAATAGTTATTTCTGAAAAGTTAGCCGAAACTTATTTTGGAGGTATAAATGTTATCGGAAAAACCTTGGAAGTTGACAAACAACCCTACCAAATTTCTGCGGTGTACAAGAACATTTCGGAAAACAGATCTTTCAGCGACAAAGATTTTTTTGTTCCTTTTCAAGTTTTTTACAATCAATATAAGCAATGGGATAGTTGGGGAAACAATTCTTGCCAAACATGGGTACAGCTAAATTCCAATCAAGATTTTACTGCGGTAAACACCCAATTGCAAAATCTTATCAAGAAAAATAACCCAGGGAATACCAACGTTCTGTTTCTCTATCCATTAGAAAGACAAATGCTCTACGGACGTTTTGAAAATGGTAAAGAGAACCCAACTAAAGGGACTATTGAATACGTAAAAATGTTTAGCTCCATAGCGTTGATTATCCTTTTAATTGCTTGCATCAATTTCATGAATCTTTCCACAGCTAGAAG